>NZ_LNBE01000001.1:1810-301810 GCF_001445655.1 Streptomyces roseifaciens | reverse complement strand
TCCAGTTGCGGGGCGACGGGGGCGGACGGGGAGGGGGGCCGGGGGGCGGTGTGCATGCCGATTCTCCTGACAGGTCTCTCGTACCGGGGTCGTACGGGCGGACGCGCTCCGGTGCCGGGTGCCGGCCTCCGGCGCCCGCGGCCGGCGGGTCCCGGCCGGTGAGGCCGCCGGGGCCGGTGACCGGCTCCTTTACGTGCTTCCCGTGGCTGCACATCCTGGTTCACGGACCGGCTTTCCGGGAAGCCCTGTGGCCGGGGGCGGAAACCGTGCACGCGCCGCGCGTGGATACGCAGCTTCCGGCCAAGGCGGTTGGCGACGACGGCAGTTCGTGTCTTGGCGAGGAGGGTTGCCCACCCGTAGTGGACGTCAATAGGCAAGGGGAAACACCCGCTCCTTGCCACTCTTAATTTATAGCGCACCAGGGGGCTTGCGACAAGGCCCCGTTCGTACTGCACAATCATCAACCTCGGCCAGAGCCTGCGGAAATAACAGATCCACGAAGTACGTGTGCTGTTGTCCACGTACGGATCACGCGGCGTCGGCGGTGCAGGGCCACACCCGGACCGCCCGCGCAGCCGGCCGAAATCTAACGTTGTTACATTTATCTTTGCTTGATGGGGGATTCATGATTGACGTCATCGTGGTCGGCGGCGGCCCGACCGGCTTGATGCTGGCCGGCGAGTTGCGGCTGCACGGTGTGCACGTGGTCGTGCTGGAGAAGCTGGCGGAGCCGACCACGGAGTCCCGCGGGCGTGGTCTGCACGTGCGCAGCGTCGAGGTGATGGACCAGCGCGGCCTGCTGGAGCGGTTCCGCGAGGTCAGCGAGCCGTTCACGGTCGGCGGTCCGTTCGCCGCCTTCCCCACGCCGTGGCCGGACCGGATGGACACCGCGCACCCGTACGGCCTCGCCATGCCGCAGCCGGTCACCGAGCGCGTGCTGGGCGAGCGCGCCGTCGAACTCGGCACCGAGATACGGCGCGGCTGCGATGTGACCGGGCTGAGCCAGGACGAGGACGGGGTGACCGTCGAGCTGGCCGACGGCACCCAGCTGCGCTCGCGCTACGCCGTCGGCTGCGACGGCGGCCGCAGCACGGTGCGCAAGCTGCTCGGCGTCGGCTTCCCCGGTGAGCCCCCCACGGTCGAGACGCTGCTGGGCGACATGGAGCTGACCGAGGATCCGGCGACGGTGGCCGCCGTGGTGGCCGAGATCAGCAAGACCCACGTACGGTTCGGCGTCGTCCCCAACCCGGACGGGACGACGTACCGCGTCATCGTGCCCGCCGACGGGGTGGCCGAGGACCGTGCCGCGCCGACCCTCGAGGAGCTCAAGCAGCGGCTTCGGGAGGTCGCGGGCACCGACTTCGGCGTGCACTCGCCGCGCTGGCTGTCCCGCTTCGGCGACGCCACCCGGCAGGCCGAGCGCTACCGGGTCGGCCGGGTGCTGCTGGCCGGCGACGCGGCGCACATCCACCCGCCGATCGGCGGGCAGGGGCTCAACCTCGGTGTCCAGGACGCGTTCAACCTCGGCTGGAAGCTGGCCGCCGAGGTGGGCGGCTGGGCCCCGGAGGGGCTGCTGGACAGCTACCACGCGGAACGGCACCCGGTGGGCGCCCGCGTCGTGCTCAACACCCGCGCGCAGAGCGTCCTGCTGAGGACCGGTCCGGCTGAGATGGCGCTGAAGGAGCTGTTCTCGGAGCTGCTGGAATTCGAGGTCGTCAACCGGTACGTGACCGAGATGATCACCGCGGTCGGGGTCCGCTACGACTTCGGCGAGGGCCACGAACTGCTCGGCCGGCGCATGCGGGACGTGCAGCTGAAGCGGGGCCGCCTCTACGGGCTGATGCACGGCGGACGCGGTCTGCTGCTCGACCGGACCGGCCGGCTCTCGGTGGAGGGCTGGGCCGACCGGGTCGACCACGTCGTCGACGTCAGCGAGGAACTGGACGTGCCCGCGGTGCTGCTGCGGCCGGACGGCCACGTGGCGTGGGTCGGCGAAGACCAGCAGGACCTGCTCGGGCACCTGCCGCGGTGGTTCGGCGCTGCCACCGGCTGATGCACAGTCGCGGGCCCCGGAGACGGGGCCCGCCGGGTTGCTGCACGGGGCACACGGGTCGCTGCACGGGGCGCAGGTGGTGCGGATGGCGCAGTGCGCACGCTGCCCTGCCCCCCAGTAGGCACCCCTCGCGGGTCGGCTGCCTATGCTGCCTCGGTGGCTGAAGTGGACATGAAGAAATCGCAGGGCGGGGCAGTGGACAGGGGTTCGTACCTTCTGTTCACCTTCGTCGTGGTGGGGCTCGGCTGGATCATCGCCGCGGTCAACACCGGAATCTCGTACGTCGCGCTGGGCACGGACCTGATCCCGATCATCACCGGACTCATCGGGTGCGGCGTCTTCGCGCTCGTCCTGCGCGTCCTCCACTGCGCCTGGTGGCTCGCCTTCCTCTCCTTCCTGCCGGCGGTGTTCGTGCTCGTGGGCTCGGTGCAGTACGCGCCCGAGTCCACGCTCGACGAGAGGGGCATCCGCGAGACCGTCCGCATCTCCGCCGACAACGGGTCGAACCACCGCTTCACTCTCACCGGCCGGTCGGGCGAGCTCAAGGAGACCCTGAACCACGACGGAGACCACCCGCAGTGGAAGGTGGGTGACCGGGTCGAGGTCATCAGCGACCCGAAGGGCGTCGTCCCGCTGGAAGCGGCCTCCGACGTCGACCCGGACGGGCAGTTCGCCGCTCTCGTCACGGGCGTCGTCGGGTGGACGGGCATCGCCCTGCTCGCCGGCCGGCGCGGATTCGTACGGCGTCGCGCAGGCCGGCGCCCCGCGTTCGAGGACTTCGACTGAGCCGGGCCCGGTGCCCGGCCCACGGGCTTGAGGCCCCGCGCGGACGCCGGCCGCAGCGGGGCCCCGAAAGGCCGACCCTTCAGCCCTTCAGCCCTTCGCCCCTTCAGCCCTTCGATCGCTCCGCCGCGCTGCGTTCGACGCAGAACTCATTGCCCTCGGGGTCGTGGAGCGTCACCCAGCCCGAGCCGTCGGCCCTGCGGTGGTCGCCCTGAATCACAGCGCCGAGGGACAGCAGGCGCTCGACCTCTTCGTCCCGGGTTCGGTCCTGGGGCTGGAGATCCAGGTGCACGCGGTTCTTCACCGTCTTGCGGTCATCGACCTTGACGAAGAGCAGGGAACCCGCCGTGCTCGTGACGGCGGCCTCCGGGTCTCCGGGGTGGTCGTCGTCACCGAGCGAACCGTCCAGGGCCTTGGCCCAGAACGCTGCCAGGGCATAGGGATCGGCGGAGTCGATGGTGATATGGCGTATCAAGGAGCTCATGCCCGCCACCTGATCACGAATCCCCCTTGTCGTCCAGACCGCCCAGGGCCTCCTCGCATCGGGGAACGGGCGTCTGCCGGCGGCTGTTTCACCAGCGCAGGGCAGCGAAGTCGATGGGGCGGGGGCGGAGTTCACCGGCGCGGGCAGTCAGGTCCCGAAGCCGTCGGGCCATGGCATCGGCCGGGAGGCGGCGGCGGTCGCCATGGCCCGGCAGCACCCACTCGAAGCGCAGGCGGCCGGCCGTGCGGGCCAGGGACGCGGCCAGTTCCTCGATGGAGTACCAGGTGACGCTGTGGGCCACTTCCAGATCCGCCGTGGTGCGCGACCAGTAGAAGCTGTCGCCGCTGAAGCAGTACCGGTCGTCGGCGAGGTACAGCACGCTGCCGCGCGTGTGCCCGGGCAGCGGGTGCGCGGTCACTCCTTCGGCGATGCCGACCGGCTCGATGCCCCGCAGGACCCGGTCGGCGTCCGGGGCCGCGTCCAGGTCGCCCTCGTGGATCCACAGCCGGGCGCCGAAGTGGTCGGCGTAGCGGCGGCCGTGTGCGGCGTGGTCCCGGTGGGTGAGGAGGACGTCGGTGACGGGGCCGAGTTGCGCGTAGCGTGCGGCGAGTGCGGGGCCCCAGCGCGGGGTGTCCACCATCATCAGGGTGCCGTCAGGTCGCCGCAGCAGGTAGGAGTTGGCGCCCGCGGTGCGCGGGGAGTTGTGGCCGCAGAAGTACACGGTGCCGGTATCGTCCAGGGGCATCGGGTAGGGGTCCGATGACGCGTCCAGGCGGCGTGAGGTCGGGCGGATCGACCGGGTGGGGCAGGCGTGCGCCGCGGCGTCGAGTTGTGCGGTCTCGGCGGGGTTCCGTGGCTGCCGGAGGAGGACCGACCGGCCGTCGGCCTCGCCGACCAGGTCCGGCGCGAGCTGCCGTGCGACGTCGCAGTTCGTACAGCGCTCGTCGATGTACCAGCCGCTTTCCGAGGGCTTCACGTGCATCGGATGCCTCCCCGTTTTCCGTTGCGACCGGTCCGGCGGTCGCCCTCCTTCATGGGTACTCCACATGTCGCCGCAACGGGAAGACTGGCCGGATCTTGTTCTTGCGGAGCACCTCTGTTCTGGAGAGCCCGGTTAGCGGCTTTTCCGGGGTATTGCCCGGCACCCCGGCGGCGGTGCACTCTGAAGTCCTATGAAGACAGGCATGATGACCGCACCCGGGGCCGAGATCTACTACGAAGTACGCGGATCGGGCCCACCCCTTCTCCTCGTCAACGGCGGTGACGGTGACGCGGCCATGTTCGGCCCGCTGGCCGGCACACTGGCAACGGACCACACCGTCATCACCTACGACCCCCGCGGCAACTCCCGTAGCCGCTTCACCGGCTCCCCCGCCGCGCAGCGGATCGAGGAGCACGCCCGCGACGCCCACTTGCTGCTGGACACGGTGGCCGCCGGTGAACCGGCGTACGTCTTCGGCACCAGCTACGGCGGCATGGTCGGCATGGACCTCCTGGTCCGGCACCCCGGCCGGGTACGGGCGCTGGTCGCGCACGAGCCGTTCGTGATCGACCTGCTCCCCGACGCGGACGAGTGGCACGCGCTCTGCCAGGAGGTGTACGAGCTCTACGAACAGGCCGGCACCGACGTCGCGATGCAGAGGTTCGGTGCCGCCATCGGCGTGGAGGGACCGCCGCCGGCGTCGTCGGCCTCGGGCCTTCCGGCACCGGTCCGGGAGATGCTGGCGCGCATCCACGGCAACATGGAGACGTGCCTGGCGTACGAACTGCGCTCGTTCACCCGCTTCCGGCCCGACGTCGATGCGCTGCGCACGGCACCGTTCGCCTTGGTGATCGGCGGCGAGGGGCCCAAGACGCTCATGCACCGCGTCACACGGACCCTGGCGGAGCACACCGGCAGCGATGTCGCCGACTTCCCGGGCGGGCACGTGGGCTATCTGACGCACCCGGCCGACTTCGCCGCCGCACTGCGCACGGCGCTGGGCGCAGCAGCGGGCACGGCGGCTCCAGGGCACTGAAGCGCGCGGCGGGGCGGCGCTGCACCTCGCCGCCCCGCTCCGGGACCGCCGGATCGCGCACAGACTGATGCAAGAAATTTGCTTTAAGCTGTTCGCATGAGTCGCAAGCCGATGGTTCGCCCAGGGGGCCGCAGCGCACGGGTCCAGCAGGCGGTCCACACCGCCGTTCGCGAACTCCAGGCCGAGGTGGGGCGTGCAGAACTGACCATTCCGCTGCTGGCAGCCCGTGCCGGGGTCACTCCCTCGACGATCTACCGCCGCTGGGGCGACCTGCAGGAACTCCTCTCGGACGTCGCCGTCGAGCACCTGCGCCCGGACACTCCCCCGGAGGACCGCGGCCAACTGCTGGACGACCTGCAGAGCTGGGCCGAGCACTTCCTCGAGGAAATGGCGGCCCCGACGGGACGGGCCTACATCCGCGACGCTCTGCTGGGAGACCCCGACGGCGACAACGCGGGGCAGTGCTCGGCCTACGCGGCGGAGCAGGTCAGCACCATTCTCGCCCGGGCCGCGGAGCGCGGCGAGGACGCTCCCGACACCGAGACCGTGCTCGACCGGGTCGTGGCACCGATGATGTACCGCATCCTGTTCCGCCCCGACGGGCTCACCGCCGAGTACGCACGCCGCCTCGCGCAGGAGGCCGTGGAGGGCTTCGGCACCACCCGCTGACCTGCCGCGAACGCAGCCTGCACGCGAGGCAGGAGCCCCTCAGGCCACGCCGGGCCGGGTGTGGCCGGTCACAGCCTCGAGCCGGTAGGCGTCGCCCTCGCCGACCACGCGCCCGGCGGTCGGCAGGGGGAAGTGCGTGCCGAGGACGAGGGCACCGGTGCCGGCGAGCCGGGCGAGCAGCGTGCGGCGGGTCGCCTCCGCCTGCACGGGGTCGGTGTCGACGCAGCTGCCGATCTCCGGGTGCGCCAGCTGGACGGGGTGGTGGATGCAGTCCCCGGTGATGAGGGCCGACGCGCCTGCGCTGCTCACCTCCACGGCGACGTGCCCGGGGGTGTGCCCCGGAGCGGGCACCAGGCGCAGGCCGTCGGCCACGTCGATCCCTTCGTCCGGCACGTCGATCAGGTCGAGCAGTCCCGCCTCCTCGACCGGGAGGACGGAGTCGCGGAATATGCCGCGCCGCGCCTCGTCCATGTCGTACGCGGCCCAGAAGTCGTATTCCGTCTTCGCCGTGAGGTAGCGGGCGTTGGGGAAGGTCGGCACCCACGCGCCGCCGGCCTGCCGGGTGTTCCATCCGACGTGGTCGGTGTGCAGGTGGGTGAGCACGACCAGGTCGACGTTCCCGGGGGTGAATCCGGCGGCTGCGAGGCGTGCGAGGTAGTCGGTGCGGAGGTTGTGCCACGCCGGGTTCGACCTCGTCTTGCCATTGCCGATCCCGGTGTCGACGAGGACGCGCAGTCCGTCCACGACCAGCGCGAAGCTGTGGCTGTCGAGGCGCAGGACGCCGTCCGTGCCGGCGAAGTCGGGCTGCAGCCAGTCGTGTTCGGCGACCACGTCCGCCGTGGCGGCCGGCAGCAGCCATGGTCCGGTCGGGGCCGGCAGCGGGGTCTCGTCGATGCGGTGGACCGTGATCTCCCCGACGGCCCAGTGGGCTGCGGAGGCGGCGGAGGACGGGGCCGGGTCGGTGAGCGGTGCTGTGCGCATGCGTGTGCTTCCTTTCCCGCAGCCCAAAGGGGGCCGGGATGACGGACCTTCGCAATAAAAGCCATTGGTTTGCTTTAAGTGACCGTAGGCCCTACCTTCCACTAACGCAAGCTGTTAGCTTTAGCGCCAGGAAGGCACCGCATGCCCTTCACCGACCTCACTCCACCCGAAGCCGCCCGCTGGGCCGCACGATCCGGGCTTCCGCTGGTACGGGATCGCCACGCGGGAGTGGCCGCCACCGCCGACCACATCCATTCCGTCGTCTCCGTCCTGCGCGAGCTGGACTTCGGCGACACACCGCCGTCCGCCGCGTACCGCGCGGGATGGGAGCAGCACGATGCAGCCGTCTGAACAGCACAAGCCGTACGAGCAGCGCCAGCCGAGCGAGCCGTACGAACTGACCGTGGCCGGCGCGGCCGAGGCCGTACGCACCCGGCGGATCTCGCCGGTCGAGCTGGTGGACTCGGTGCTGGGGCGCATCGAGCAGGTCGAGCCGCGCCTGAGGGCCTTCACCACGGTGACGGCGGACCACGCGCGAGAGGCTGCGCGAAAGGCGGAGAGCGAGCTCGCCGGTAACGCTCCGAGAGGTCCGTTGCACGGCATACCCGCCGGCTTGAAGGACCTCATCGACGTGGCCGGGATGGCCACCACGGCGAGCTCCCGGGTGCGGGCACGTCACCGGGCGGAGACCGACAGCACGGTCGCCGCACGCCTCGCCTCGGCCGGCGTGGCGTTCGTCGGCAAGACCCACACGCACGAATTCGCCTACGGCCTGACCACTCCTCAGACCGCCAACGCCTGGGACCCGAAGCGGGTGGCCGGCGGCTCCAGCGGCGGTTCGGCCGTCGCCGTGGCCGCGGGGGCCGCCACCTTCGCCCTGGGCACCGACACCGGTGGGTCGATCCGGGTGCCCGCCGCGCTGAACGGAGTCGTCGGCCTGAAGCCGACGTACGGGCTGGTGCCCCGGTACGGCGTGACCTCGCTGGCCTGGTCGCTCGATCACGTCGGCCCCCTCACCCGCACGGTGGAGGACGCGGCGCTGGTCCTGGCCGCCCTGGTCGGACACGACCCGCGCGACCCCGCGTCCGTCGCGGCCCCGGCCCTGGACTACCGGCCGGGCGCCGGCACAGATCTGACGGGACTTCGGGTCGGCGTGCCGGGCAACTACTACTTCGACCGGGTGGACCCCCGGATCGAAGCCTCCGTGCGCCGGGCGATCGGCCGGCTGGAGGACCTCGGCGCCCGTCTCGTCGAGGTCGAGATCCCGATGACGCGCTACATCCAGCCGACCCAGTGGGGCCTGATGGTGCCCGAGGCCTCCGCCTATCACGAGCGGACCCTGCGGGCGGTGCCCGACCTGTACGCGGCCGACGTCCGCGTGCTCCTGGAGGCGGGCGAGCTCATGACCGCCGGGGACTACCTCCGGGCCCAGCGCGCCCGCACCCTCATGCGGCAGGCCTGGAGGGAGATGCTGGAGACGGTCGACGTGATCGCCGCACCGACCGTGCCGCTCACCGCCGTAGAGGCGGGCCGGTCCACCGTGACCTGGGGCGACGGGAGCGTGGAGAGCGTCTCCGATGCCTACGTGCGGCTGTCGGCCCCCGCCAACATCACCGGCGTCCCCTCGCTGACCGTGCCGGTCGGCCGGGACACGGCGGGCATGCCGATCGGCATGCAGCTGATGGGGCGCCCCTTCGGCGAAGCCAAGGTGCTCCGTGCGGGACACGCCTACGAACTGACCGCCCCCGCCCTCGGCCTGGCCCCGGCCGCGTAGCCGCGGCTCACGGCTCGGGAGTGAGTGAGTGGGCGCCGTCTCGCGGCGCCGGCGCATCAGCGAGACGTGAGTCGCGCGTGAGCCGAACGCCAGCGCAAGCACCCAAACTGGCGCTCACAGCGGCACAGCGGCACAGCGGTGCAGATTGCGCAACCACTTGGAGAGCAGCCTCATGCATACATCCCGGACCCATACCACCGCCCTGACCGCTACGGCCACCGCAGCGCTGGCCATGGCCCTGGCCGCTTTCGGCGGCCCGGCCAGCGCAGCGCAGGACGGCGGCTCCGCCGGCACCCGCGCGTGCAACGGCGACGAGATGTCCTACTCCGTCCTGCACCGCTTCCCGCAGCAGCAGGGAGAGCACCTGCTCATCGCGGCGACGAACACGGACCCGCAGCCGTGCTGGCTCACCTCGTACCCGTCCGTCATCCTGGGCGATACCTCGAACGTCCTGCCCCACTCGGCCAAGGACGCCCCGGGCGGCGCCACCCGTATCACGGTCCGGCCCGGCGGCAAGGTCTACTCGGCCGTGAGCCTCTTCACCGATGGCGCCGGTGCCCACACCTCCCAGAGCTTCAGCATCGCCATGCGGGACGAGACGGGCGACACGGGCCCGGCGAGCGAGCTGACCTCCTTCGACGACAAGGACCTGCCGTCGAAGTTCACCTGGACCGACGCCGAGGTCACCAACTGGAACACCGCCAAGCCCTACGACTTCTGACCTCCCGGAGAGATCACGACGCGCGGCGCTCCCCCGCCCTCGGGGCACGTTGCCGCACGAACCCTCCAGGCGTCGCCCGGAGGGCAGGGCGTCGTACCGGCCGTTCCGTTCTGCTAAGCGCGGTAGTACAGATGCCACTGGTAGTCGTACTGGCCGGGGTGCCTTTCCTCGCGCTTGCAGCGGTACTCACGCCATTTGTTGTCCTTCTTGCCCTGCTCGCCGGCCTTCTTGCAGGCCGCCTCGTCGTCGTACCAGGCGCCCGGCTTCCAGTCGGCATGCGCCTCCTCGCTGGGAGCGCTGCTCGCCGGGGGCGGGGACTCGTCCGACGGAGCCGCGACAGCCGCCCCCGCCGTGCCGGCGAACAGCAGTCCCGCCGCCACCGCCACCGCCGGGGCGAGGCGGAAGTTCCTCGATTTCACGGGTTTCCCTCTCTCGTTTTCAGCCTTCGCCCTGATAGTGGGCTCGGAACCGCGCCCTCGGAAGCCGGTGGCCCGGGCGTGCGGAGGTGGGGTTCCCCGCGCTTCCTGCGCGGGCGGGTTCGAACCTCACGCGGCGTGGGGAGGCGGGGGTCGCCGGGCGTCCCGTGACGCAATCACCGATGAAGCAGGATCATGGGCAGAGAAGGGACCCTTTTCTGCGCGAGGCGGTGGGAGAGATGGAGTTTCCTCTGGTCGTCGGTGTCGACGGCTCCGACGGCAGCCTCGCGGCGCTCGACTGGGCGGTGGAGGAAGCGGCTCGCTTCGGGCTCGCCCTGCGCGTCGTCCACGCCTCGCTGTGGGAGCGCTACGAGGGGCCCGTACCGTCGTTCAGCGGTGAACGGCCCGCGGACGACCTCATGGCGGAGCGCGTCATCACCCTGGCCCGGCAGCGCGCCGGACAGCTGTACCCGGACCTGAAGGTGGATGCCGTGACGGTGCCGAGCGATGCGGCGGATGCGCTCGTGGCAGAGTCACGGCAGGCAGCCGCGCTGGTCACCGGTTCCTCGGGGCGGGGAGTGCTCAGAGGAATGCTGCTGGGGTCGGTGAGTCTCGCCGTGGCGGGCCGCGCACACTGCCCGGTCACGGTCGTACGCGGAGAGGAACGCAACATACGCGGCACGGCCCACAAGGTCGTCGTCGGCGTCGAAGAAGGGGCGGAGGCGGCCGCCGCCGTGCGCTTCGCCCTGCGCGAGGCCGAAGGGCGGGGATGCGAGGTCGAGGCCGTACGGGCCTGGCGCGCGCCGCAGCAGCCCACGGACCCGCTCATGGTCCTGGACGACAGCGTACGCGTCTACGCGGATCAGGCCACCGACGTCCTGGAGGAGGTGCTCGGCGCGGCACAGAGCGAGTACCCCCAGGTCACGATCCGACGCACGGTCGTCGAGGGTCCCGCCCACAGGGCGCTGCTCGGGCCGTCGGAGGACGCCTGCCTGCTGGTGCTGGGCGCCTCCCGGCGGCAGGACCACCGGGGACTGCACCTGGGCCGGGTCAGCCACACGGCGCTGCACCACGCGGCCTGCCCTGTCGCCGTCGTCCCGCACGGGTGAGGAGCAGGTGCCGGCTCACGTTCCGGCCGTGCGATCCGTAGCGCATGAGAACGGCGGGTGTACCCCGCGCGTACACCCGCGCCCAGCGGCCCGCAGGTGGAGATACCGTCCCTTTCACGCCGCACACACATGAGCGAATCTTCATGCTTTGTTGTGAATAGATGAGGGTTGAGGCTTGCGCCAGCCGATCCGGGCAGGTGTGCAATGCACGCGCCTGGCGCGTGGTACTGCCGACCGCGGAGGGAAAGGGAAAAGGGACCATGGCAACCGATCCCGCTACCGGACTCCAAGGGATTGACCCCGGCGTCTGGGACCAATTGGCCCGAGCCATCAACGAACGGAAGAAGGACGACGAGCCCGACACCACCGCCGAGGAGGTGAAACAGCGCTTCATCTCGGAGGCGCAGCGCTTCGAGGCCGAGGGCGTCGAGCCACCCACGATCATCAAGTCGGTGTCAGGCGAGAGCGACAGGTGGGAGCCCTGGGAGTTCCAGGTCATCGGCCCCATCAGCGTCTACGGCGGCCTCGAGTTCAGTGGCGGCAGCGAGTGGACCGTGCGCGCGGAGGTGGGAATCAAGCTCTCCGGCAAGGTGATCTGGTCGGAAGGCTTCCACCTCACCTCCAAGATGAACAGCGTCAACTGGGAGAAGCGCCTGGGGGTCGTCTGGGGCAAGCTCACCGTGGGCATCTTCGGTGACAACAAGTGCCTGAAGGTGACGGGCGAAGGCTGCTACTGGTGGGGCAAGTGGCGCTGCGCGGGCTTCGACGAGACGCTCGGGTGTTTCGGCTGACGGACATCGTCACCCCCTTGAGGAGTACCGGGTGGAGGGGTTCTCCTGCTCCGGCAGGAGAACCCCTCCACTTGTGCGCGCAGGAGTGGTGACCACCACCATTCACCCCACCGAAAGGGCCGGCTTTCCGTGGGGGCGCGGGCCGGGATTGTGCGCGGGCAGCACCCATGTACGAGTGACGCGGATGGCGTTGAGTGAGGCGTGCCGATCGGCCGGTACGGACCCGACTTCAGCCGTGCGTTCCGCGCACTCGACCCTCCGAGGAGGTGATCCGGATGAGCGTCCTCAAGCTTCAGAACATGGAGGCCCGCACCACGCAGAGCGCTGCTGCCACCGTCAGCCTGACGAGCAGCGGCAGCAACTGCTGCAGGTCCATGGAAGACCCGGGTACCCCGGAGTGACCTGACGGATCCGTGCGGGGGCCTGCCGAGCCTCCGCACGGACTCCGCCGTTCCCACCGGCCGCTGCGCCCGCGGCCCTCGCACGATCACAGAGGCTGACATGCGCAACGAACGATGGGTCTACCGCTTCCTCTTCGCGTGGGACAACACGCTGTTCTTCGACCCGCTCGACGTCTCCTACGAGCCGAGTGCGGACCACTTCCTCGCCGGGTTCGACGAGAAGTTGCGGGCCCGGTTCGTCCGCAGCGGCATCTGGTGGAGTCACCGGCACGACCCGGACCTGCCGGCGCAAGGCTGGAAGATCCACGTGTCGTCGGGCCACCGCCATGTACGCGAGGTCGCCGCCTCGGTGATCGGGTACCTGACGGAGCACGCGATCGACTTCAAGATCGCTCTCGACCTCAACGTCTTCGAGATGCTCAACTCCAAGGCCATGTCCCGGGGCAGCGGCGGCAAGCTCGTCACCGTCTACCCGCACGATGACGACGAGTTCAGGGCGTGCCTGGCCGGCCTGGCCCGCCTCCTGGAGGGCATGGAGGGAGCCTACGTACTGTCGGACCTGCGCTACCGGGACTGCAAGGCGCTCTACTTCCGCTACGGCCAGTTCCTCGACACCCACACCGTCGACGTCCTCGGGCGGCGCCTGCCAAGGATCCTCGGACCGGACGGCCCCGTCCCGGACGACCGGCGCCCGGGGTACGCCCACCCGGACTGGGCGCCCTGGCCGTTCGGCGACTGGAAGCCCGCCGACGAGGACGAGGCGGATGACGGGGACGGCCTGCTCGGCGGCCGCTTCCGGGTGACCGGAGCGCTCCAGTTCTCCAACAGCGGCGGCGTGTACACCGCCGAGGACACGGAGGACGACGACCGGCCGGTGGTGCTCAAGGAAGCCCGCCCCCACACCAACCTCAACCCCCGCCGGGACCACGACGCGGTGGACATCCTCGACCGCGAGTGGATGTTCCTGAACCGGCTGGCCGACGTCGGCGCGTTCCCCGCTCCGGTCGCGAGGTTCCGCCATTGGGAGCACCACTACATCGCCGAGGAGTTCATCGACCGCACCGACATGCGCTCGGTGCTGCTCGAACACAACCCTCTCGCGCGACCGGGGTTCGACGTCGAGCGGTCGCGCGAGTACCTGCGGATCTTCCTCGCCGTCTTCCGCGGGCTGGCGCGCGCGATCCGGGCCGCGCACGACCGTGGTGTGATCCTCGCCGACTTCACCGCCGCGAACCTGCTCATCGACCCGGACACCCACGAGGTGACCATCGTCGACCTGGAGGCCTGCCGGCTGGCCGACACCGATGCCGGCGAAGCAGACCTGAGCAAGCCCGTCGAGCTGTACACACCGGGGTTCAGCCTCTCCCGCAACCGGTTCAAGGCGTACGGGCCGGAGGGCGACCGGTACGCCCTGGCGTCCACCATGGCGTACTTCGTCTTCCCGATCGCGGCGATGTCGTACCTGCGCGAGGACGTCCTCGACCTGTACCGGATCTTCATCACCGAGGGTCTGGGCTGGCCGGAGCGCGTTCACCGGCTGATCACCGACCTGGCCCGGAACCGCATCGGTCTCACCGGCGTGCTGGAGGCCCTGGAGGACGAGGCGGACCTGCTCCGCCAGGTCGAGGCGGCACCACCGCGCCCGGTCGTCGAGGAGCGGCTCGGGCTGGTGGACGCGGAGGCGGGGGTGGCCGCGTTCGTCGAGGCCGTCGCCGACACCGGCCGGGACACGCTCTTCCCCGTGGACCCCTTCGCCCACGTCACCAACCCGCTGAGCCTGGGCTTCGGGGCGAGTGGCGTCCTGTGGGCGCTGAACGCCTCCGGCATCACGATCCGGCCCGAATGGCGCGACTGGCTGATCGACAGACTGGCGGGCATCGACGTGGCGCGGTACCCGGACGGCCTCATGAACGGCCTGTCCGGCATCGCCTGGGCCGCCGGCTCGCTCGGTCTCGGGACGCAGGCCAGGGAGCTGCTGGCCCAGGCCAACCGGCGCGCGGTGGAGAAGGGCGACCACACCTTCTACTACGGCCTCGCCGGAGTGGGGATGACGAACCTCCGCTTCTTCCTGCGCGGCCAGGACCCGCGCGATCTGGCCGCGGCCCGGGAGTGCGCGCGCGTGCTCTGCGACACGGCGCTGCGTGACGGCGGGCGCGCCCACTGGCTGAACGAATTCTCCGCCAAGGGGCCGCTGACCGGCCTGGGCTTCGGGCAGGCCGGTGTCGCGATGTTCCTGCTGCGCATGCACCAGATCATGGGAGAGGAGCACTACCTGCGACTCGGGCGGGAGGCTCTCGCCTGGGAGATGGCCCACGCCAAGCCCATCGACGGCAATGGCAACGGCAACGGCAACGGCAACGGCAACGGCCCGATCATGTTCGAGCACGAAGGGACCATGGAGCCGTACGTCGAGGTGGGATCCGCGGGCGTGGCGCAGGTGCTGCTGCGCTACGGGGACCACGACGCGGCACGCACCGTCCTGCGCGGCCTGGACGTCAGGTACGCGGTGCTGCCGGGGTACGGCTTCGGCATGAGCGGGGTCGCGGACGCCCTGCTGGACGCGGCGGAGTTCACCGGCGACCGTTCGTACCGCGATACGGCGCTGCGCCAGCTCAACTTCGTCCGGAGGGTCTTCCTCTTCGAGCCCGCCGAACGCTTCGCGCTGCCGCGCGAGGACGGCCGGACCCTTCTGGGCCTTCCCGGTGAGGGGCTGCTGCGCTGCTCCACCGACTACCTGACCGGCTCGGCGGGCGTGCTGCGGGTGCTCCATCGCGTGAACACCGGTGGCACGGCCGACTTCCTGCTGGACGAGGTCGGGCGGTGAAGCAGCTGTGGCACACCCTGCGGGGTCGCCGCGCTCCGTACGCGGTGATCCTCGTCGCCGAGGCGGGCATGAGCGGGCTCGAGGCCCTGCTGCACCCGCTGCTGCTGAAGGCCCTGTTCGACCAGGCGATCCTGACCGCCGACTTCGGGCGGTTCCTCGTCCTCGGTTTCGGTTACCTCCTGCTGGGGCTGGCCCTCAACGGCACGGGGTACTGGATCGCCTGCCGCCGCAAGCGGTTCGAGAACGCGTTCATGCTGGTGCTGGAGACGGAGCTGCTGGGCCGCACGCTGGGCCTGGACGGCCGGAAGGTGTCGGAGGCGGGCAACGCCTCGTACGTCAGCCGCATCCACAACGACGTCTCCCAGGGCGTCCTGCCGGCCGTCGACGTCTCCCTCCGCATCGCGCGCCAGGCGGTCACATCGGTCGTCTTCCTGGGTGTGCTGGTGTACCTGTCCTGGCAGGCCGGCCTCATTCTGCTGGTGATCGTGCCGCCGCTGGTGCTCGTCAGCAACCGGCTGGGCAAGCGGATCGAGAAGAACACCGGGCCCGAACGCGAGGCGGAGGCGCGCTACGTCAACGTGCTGACCCGGACGCTGGAGGCCTTCCCCGCGCTGCGCGGTCTGCCGTCGCTGGTGCCGGGCACCCGCGCGGCGAACCAGGACGCTTTGCGCGGATTCCTCGGCATCACCTTCGTCAACTTCCGTCTGTCCCAGAGCCAGCGCACCCTCAGCGACCTGGTGATGAACCTGTCGGACACCGCTTCGATGGTCATCGGAGCCTTCTTCGTCTTCTCCGGGCGGATGTCGTTCGGCAGCTTCCTCGCCTTCGTGAACTCGCTGTGGCGGGCGGTGACCGGGATGTTCGACCTCATCAACATGATCCCGCAGGCCCGCCGGAGCACCGCCGTCCTCCAGCGGATCGAGTCGCTGCGGGACTCCCGGGAGCATCCGTACCACGACGAAGGTGCCCTGGTGCAGATCCGCGGGGCCCGGGTCGGCTACGGAGACGGGGCCGAGGTGTCGATCGACGGGTTCGAGCTGCGCGCCGGCGAGCACGTGCTGCTCCGCGGTCCCAACGGCTGCGGGAAGACCACGCTCCTGCACATCGTCTCCGGGACGCTCGCCCCCGACGCCGGGTCGGTCACGCTGCCGCCCCGAGTCGCGAGCCTGACCGCGCCGGTGAGCCTTCCCCCGCTGCCGGTGCGCGACCTGGTCCCCGACGAGCGGCTCCGCGCCGCGATGGACCTGGCCGGGCAGGCCGACCAGCTGCCCTCTGAGCTGTCGTCCGGCCAGCGCCAGCGGGTCGGGATCGCCGCGCTCCTGTGCGAGGACGCGGACGCGTACCTCGCCGACGAGCCGTTCGCGAACCTCGACGAGCACGGCAAGGAGCTGGTGTTCCGGATGCTGCGCGAGCGGACCGGGGGACGCGCCCTGCTCGTCGTGCACCACGGGGACGAGGAGCTCGACGACCGCTTCGACCGGGTGGTGACCTTGGCCGGGGCCGCCGCGCTCCCCTAGGTCCGTCCGGCCGGGGGCGCGGAAACGCACCGCGCCGGACGGCAGGCCTTACGGAACCAGATCGCGGGTGGCGGTGGCGAACGCCCTCCGGTTCGGGTGGCCGGTCTTCTGGAGGAGGCTCGACACGTGCTTCTCGACGGTGCGCGGCGAGATGTGCAGACGGCCGGCGATGTCCTTGTTGGCGATCCGTTCGGCGACCAGCCGGGCCACCTCGAACTCGCGGACGGTGATGCCGCAGCGGCGCAGTTCCGGCGGCACCTGCTCCGTACCCGTGCGCCGTTGCCGGACCGAGGCGCCCATCCCGCGCAGCAGGGCCCGGCTCGCACCGGCGACCGCCGGGAGGCCGGCTCCGTGAAAGTACTCCTCCGCCTCGCGCAACCACTCGACCGGCGCGCCCCAGCCGTCCTTGTGGGCCGCCTGCGCGACCAGACGCAGACCCAGGCGGCGCGCCATCGGGTAGGGTCCGGCCGCCTCCAGCGCCTTGCCCGCGGCGGCCGTCGCCTCGTCGGAGCGGCCCTCCCGGCCGAGCAGCACGGCGTGGGCCAGGCCCGTGAACTGCTGGTTCCAGCGGGTCCCGCCGACGGTTGCCTCCACGGCGTCGGTGTGGTGCCCCCGGCCCATCCGTCCTGCCAGGACGCCGAGGAGCAGGACGATGCCGTGTTTCCCGAAGTCGCCGGTCGCGGGGTTCTCCGCGTCGTAGGCGAGCGCCTGCGCGAACTCCTGCCCGGCGGCTTCGCGCCGTTCCTCCAGCAGCGAGCAGAACGCCCGGGCCGCCCCGTAGGCCATCGCTCGCAGGCCGGGCCCGGCGTCGACGAGCGGAGCCAGTCGCTCCAGCGCCTCCTCCATCTCGGCGCGCCGACCCTGGTGGGCGCACCGTACGGCCTCGACGAGCCGCATCATGGCCAGGGGCCGGCCCAGGCCCAGCCGTTCCGCATCCGCCGCCCCCTCGCGGATCCGGTCCCGGGCCGCGTTGAACTCACAGCGCCGGATCCGCTCCAGCGCCAGCACGTAGCCGGCTTCGTGCGCCAGCGGCCGCAGGCCCATCCGCAGGGCCTCCTGGCGGGTCTGCTCGACACGGGCCGGCCGGCCGTCGAGGCTCGCCGTGGCAGCGGCCAGGTACACCTCGGCGGACATGCGGTGCACGGGGAGCCGGTGGGCGAGGGCGATCGCGCGGGCCTGTATGAAGTGGGCCGTCGCCATCAGCTCGTCCTGTTCACGGGTCAGCTGCCCGAGCAACAGCAGCGCCCTGCAGGCCGCGTCCGGCAGTCCTACGTGCTGGGCGGTGTCCAGGGCCCGGCGGGCGAACCGGGCGGCGGTGCGCAGCCGGCCGGGGGCGGGCCGGCCGAGCTCCACTCGGGCCGCGGTGATGTCCACGAGGGTGGCGTGGTCATCGGTCGGGTGGCTGCCGAGCAGCCGGCGGGCGGTTTCCAGGTGGCGAAGGGCTTCCGCGGGGCGGCCCATGAGGGTGGCGATGTCGCTCAGGCGGGCGTGGAGCACGGCACGTCGCGGAGTGGGCATGCCGTGCTCCCCACTGGCGAAGCCGTCGGCCTGCAGGGTGTCCAGGACGGCGGCAGGAGCGGGCAGCAGGTCGACCCGTCCCGAGCAGGCGACGGCGTCGAGAAGCCGCTCCAGCACCGTGGCGCGCACCTCGGGCGCGGTATCGGGCCCGAGACGGCGGTGGGCCCGGGCCAGCAGCACCGCCGCCCGTTCCACCGTTCCCTCGCGCATCGCCCGCCCCGCCGCCTCGCAGTACAGGCGGACGGCCTCGCGGGTGTCGCCGGCGTGCTCGTGCAGCCGGGCGGCGTGTGCGCACCAGGCTCCGGGGAGTCCCGGGTGGAGAGCGGTCAGGGCGTGCACCGCCCGCCGCGCGTACCCGGCACGCTCACCCGGCCCGAGGCCGTCCAGCAGGGCCACGGCCGCCAGCTGGTAGCGGAAGGCGTACCACTGGGTACCCGCGCCGTCGGGCGTGATCAGGCACGAGGCGACCGCGGCGCGCAGGAGCGCGGACAGCTCCCCGTGGTCGCGG
Organism: Streptomyces roseifaciens; assembly: GCF_001445655.1. Classification (NCBI taxonomy): domain Bacteria; kingdom Bacillati; phylum Actinomycetota; class Actinomycetes; order Kitasatosporales; family Streptomycetaceae; genus Streptomyces; species Streptomyces roseifaciens. The sequence continues at coordinate 283,243 of NZ_LNBE01000001.1, read as the reverse complement.
CCGGTCGCGTGCTCCACCACCGGCAGCGGGAAGCGCTGACCGAACAGGGCGGCCATGCTGAGGAACTCCACGCCGAGCGGGCCGAGCTTCTCGGCCCGGCGTCTGACGTCGTCCGCGACGATGGCGGGGACGGCGGAGGGGACGGGCGGTGTACGGGTGTCGTGGACGGCAGGGCCGCCGGCGAGGTCGTGGACGAGTTCCTTGGCCACGAACGGGATCCCGCCGCTGCCTGCCACGGCGCGCTCGACGAGTTCGGGGCAGACCTCTGCCGGGGCGATGCCCAGCTCGGTCGCGACGAGCAGGTGCACGTCGCGACGGCTGAGGGGACGCAGGTCGAGAACCTCCGCGGCCCCGCGCCGGTGCGCCCGCGCGACCAGGTCGGCCGCCGCACAGGGTCCGCGCCCCGCGATGAGCAGGAGTGCGGCCGGCTGGTGGCCGACGTGGTCCAGGAGGTATTCGACGACCGCCAGCGTCCCGGCGTCGGCGTCGTGCAGGTCGTCGAGGACGAGCAGGCAGCCCCGCCGCCCTCCGACGACGGCGAGCAGGCGCAGCATCGTTTCGGCGACCACGATGGGCGACGCCGTGCCGGGGCCCGTGTCGTCCCGGGTGTCGCCCAGCAAGCGGGCCAGGACCGGCCCGTAGCCGCCGAGCTCCTCCGGGTCCGGCAGCAGGCCGGCGCGGGCCAGCAGGAGCAGCGCTTCGACCAGGGGCCGGTACGGGACGGGCGAGCCCACCGCGCCGGCCCGCCCCCGTACCGTGATCATGTCCGCCTCGGCTGCCGAGGCGAGGGCCTCGGCAGCGAGCCGGGTCTTGCCGACGCCGGGCTCGCCGGTGACGACGAGTGCGCCGCCCCGCCCGGACCGGGCGGCGGCCAGCAGGGCCAGGACCCTTCCCATCTCGGTTCGGCGGCCGATGAGTTCCCCTCGCCCCGTGTGAGGGCCGCCTCCCGGTTCCGCGGCGGTACAGGCAGTGCGGGCAGTACAGGCCGTACAGGCGTCGTCCGGCAACGCCGGCCAGTATTCGGACACCGGCTCGTCCCCCTCCCGGCGGGCCGTCCGAGGCGCCGCCCGGGGATGAGGTTATGGAGGGCGCGAGCGCCTCTGAAGCCGTCTGTTTGGGGGGCTTGCGCCGGGGGGTGCCGGGGGGTCAGCCCCCCTCGAGGCTGTCCTCCCGCACCCGCCGGGCCAGGTCGAGCTTCGTGTACGTGGGACGGCCCGCCTGCTGGTACTTGGCCTTGACCCGGTCCAGGTAGTCCTTGGCCGTGTGGACCGTGATGCCCGCGCGCCGGGCTGCGGACTTGAGGGTCATTCCGGAGGCGTAGTCGAGCAGGATCTGCCGCTCGCGGGGCGAGAGCCGGGGGCGGGCGGGGCTGTTGTCGTAGGCGCAGGCGAAGGCGAGTTCCGCGGAGTGGGCGCTGCGGCCCTCCGCGAGGTCCTTGACGGCGGCGACGAGCGTCGGCAGGTCGTGGTCCTTGGTCAGGTAGCCGTCGGCACCGGCACGGATCGACTCGATGATCGCGGAGCGGTCCGGCACCGTGCTGATCATCAGGACGCGGCTCCCGGTGTGCAGCAGCCGCCGGATGTTGTCGGCGGGGGCGGAACCGTCCCGCAGCAGGAGGTCGAGGAGGACGACGTCGGCCGGGGTGTACTCCGGCCGGCCGGAGCCGTACGGAGGGTGCGCGTCGCCGGGACGGTGACCTTCGTGTGCACAAAGACCATTGGGTGGAAGGTAGGCGTCCGGCCCGCCGAGGAGTTCCCCGACGGTGGCAGCGGTCGCCACGAGCCGCAGCTCCGGTACCCGGCCCAGCCAGGCCCGCAGGCCGTCCAGGAGCATCCGGTCGTCGTCGACCACCGCGACCGTGATCACCCGGGCCATCTCAGCTCCACGCGTACGCCCTCGCCGGGGGCGGTGTCCACGACGGCCCGGCCCCCCACCTCCGCCATCCGGCCGTGGACCGAACCGCTCAGTCCGAGGCCGGGCTCGTACCGCTCGAGGTCGAATCCGGGCCCCCGGTCGACCACGGTGACGACGGCTCCCCCGCCCCCGTCCGGGTCCCCGGTCGCGGTGAGGTACGCGTGTCCGGTGCCCGCGTGCCGTCGTACGTTGTTGAGCGCCTCCCGCACGGCGGCGCCGAGAGCGGCGGCGACCTCGGGCGGCACCTGCGGCAGGTCGTGGTACTGGGCGGTGACCCGCAGCTGAAGGCCTTCGACGGAGCCGACCGCCTCCTCCAGGGCCGTTCCGATCTCCCGGTGGTGGACCTCGTCGGCGGTCTGCTGGATCAGCCGGCGCAGGTACGCGGCCTCGCGGGCGCAACGTTCCCTCACCTCGGGGGCGTTGGCGTCGATGCCGCCGGCCGCCAGGGTGGTGAGCGTGGCGAGGACGGTGTCATGCAGGGCCCGGTGGTGTTCCAGCCGCTCGGCGTAGCGCGCCTTGTGCGCCTCGGCGGCCAGCGCCCGGGCGTTGGCCGTGTCGAGGAGGCGTCCCTGGCGCAGCAGGTACCACCTGAAGGCCCAGGTCAGCACGGCCGACGACACCAGCGAGTTGAGATGGCCGACGATCACGGCGGGGCTCGCGTCCACCGCCTGGTAGCCGATGAGGTGGGTCGCCACGAGGAGCGCGACCACGGCGAGGGCCTGGAGCCGTTCGAGGGCGATGGCCGCGACGGCGCTCGCCGACCCACCGAGCAGCATCGCCCAGCCGATCGTGGCGGGCTCGCGCACCCCGCCCCAGGCGCACAGGGCCAGGGGCAGCACGCACCCGGTCACGAGGACGTCCGCCCAGATGTGCCGCCGGTCGAACCAACCGCGCCGCAGAGCCGTGCCGTAGACGAGCACGCTGACGCCCAGGGCCACGGCGAATCCCACGTACTGCAGGGGAAGGTGCGACCGGCGTTGGACGACGGCGAGGACGCCGACGGTCAGATGGCTCCCCCGGTAGAGCAGGGTGGCCACGATCATGAAGGATTGGGCCCGCTGCAACCCCGACCCCACCTCGGTCGTCCCCTGCCGCCGCAGTACTCGCATGCGCCGTATCGGTAAGGACAGCACTGCCAAGACCACACCCCCCGTAGCGGTGGCACCGCGGGACCCCGGAGCCGTCCCGCGCGGAACGAGGTGGGGCCACACAGCCCGCAATTGCCAGTGACATCGCGCATTTTGCCGCAGCAGGTGCACACCAAGAAGGCGCCGGCATGACTGCTCACGGGCTTGGCCGAGTCATTACCTCTGCTGGCCGGAAAGCGCTCTATATCGGAGTGGCACTCCATGAGCACGGCACGGGCGCGTTCCCCCGACTGCACCCGATCGACGGCGACTTCGTACGGTCGGCCTCGTACGGCGGCCGGTCCCCCGCCGATTCCCGCAGGCGCAACCGAGGCCCGCCAGTGCGCCAGTCATCGGTGACCACCGGGATAGTACAGTCGGAGGAAAGCAGGCAAAACAGGCCTTCAACCGGCCCGAACGATCAATCCGCCGCGATGGCGGTCAAGGAGATTACGTTGCACCCTCCGCACATCCCGATAGGCACGTGGTGGATCATCGCCTCTATCGTGACAGTGCTGCTCCTGGCCGTCTGCGTGCCTCTCGCGCCCACGCGGGACTCCAAAGTCAAAGTGGCCTGCATCCCTCTCCTCGGAGTGGTTTTCCTGGGAGCAGCCGCCGAATTGAGGGAACATGACCTCGAAACAGCGCTGTCCATGTATTCCACGGCAACGCTCGCGTTTCCTCTCGGCCTCGCCGGACGCGGCAAAGAAGTGAGGAAGGCGTTCGAGGACGAGAAGTTGTTCGGAAAGCCGAGCCCGCAGCCCAAGCTGACCAACCAGCTCCTCACCGCGGTCTGCGGGATGCTGCTCGTCTGGGTGTGGCTACGCTGGGGCTGACGCGCGAACGCCGCGGTCCCGGCCACCGACGGCTCAACCGGCCCCGAACCCGGCCATGTTACGAGCATTACAGTTCTTTGACTTCTTTTTGACCATCGGTTGCCGGTAGCGTCCCGTCCTGGTCGGTCATGCCGATCAAGGCCGACCCGCGTCCGGAGGTCCCGCGCGGAGACGTATCCGTGCCCAGGTCACTCGGGCGTCCGCGGGCGGCCCAGCACGTCATCCAATCGTCGGCTCCCAGGAGCCGTTGGACGTCACCGGAGGATGCAATGCCTTCTCGTATCGCCGCAGCCGTCGCCACGTGCGCGCTGAGCCTCGGGGCCCTCGCCTCGGGTGCAGGCGTCGCAACAGCGGCTTCGTCGGCCCCCGCCGCCGGAGCCGCCGGCAAGGCGCCGTCGCTCCAGGCGGCGATCACCGCGCGCGCCGCGGCCGTGGACCGCTGCAGCTACCAGGTGGTCCGCGACGACGACTCCCGCTACGTCTACTCCGTGAGCGGGGTCTTCGGCGGCGCAGTCCGCGAGCTGCCGCTCCAGAAGGAGGACTTCGTGAGGTTCGCCGGCCAGTGGCGCAAGGTCGCCCAGGTCGATGCGTGCGCAGGCGGACAGAGCCAGGCCCCCACCGCGCTCCGCATCACGGGGAAGCTGGACAACCCCGATGGTTACGACCCGTCCGTGCCGCGCACGATCCGCAGCAACGACATCAAGCCCGCCGCGGCCTCGGTGATCCCGAAGGCGCCGGCGGTGACGTCGGTCAACCGCCTCGACGCCGCCACCGTCCGCGTCAACTGGACCCCTGCACAGGGCAGCCCCGACCAGGTCATGCTGATGGAGCGCAAGCCCTTCTACAGCAGCGAGATCGGCATATGGCACCCCTACACCTTCCAGCGGGACGCCCAGAGCGGCACCACCTCGATGGACCGCAAGCTGGAGCGCAGCTCCGACATCCCCGCTTCGGTCCGGGCGCACGCCTACTGGATGCGCGTGGCCAAGGACGGCTTCGTCAGCGACCTGCGCGCCGAGAAGCCGACCGAGGTCCAGCCGTAGCCACCTGCTGACACCTTTCGCGATCCGCGATCGCTCCTCCCCCACCCGGCTCGACGCCTTCGGCACCCTCGACGCGCCGAGCCGGGTGCGGTACGGCTGTACGCGCAGTGCCACCGGTGGCGAGCTCCTGTGTACTGAAGGGTCCTGGCCGACGCGCGTCACGGCACCGGGTCAGACCAGCTTCTTGAGGAGTTCGGCTGCGAGCCGGGCGGAAGACGCCGGGTTCTGGCCGGTGACCAGGTTCCGGTCGACCACGACGTTCGGCGCCCACGGCTCGCCCTCCTGGACCTGCACGCCGGCCGCGGTGAGGCGGTCCTGCAGCAGCCACTCGGCCCTCTCGGCGAAGCCGGCCTGGGCCTCCTCGGCATTGGTGAACCCGGTCGCCCGGTAGCCGGCGAAGACGTTGGAGCCGTCGGCACGAGTGGCTGCCAGGAGCGCGGCCGGGGCGTGGCAGAGGACGCCGATGGGCTTGTTCGCCTCCAGGGCCAGGGTGAGCAGCCTGCCGGAAGCAGCGTCGACGGACAGGTCCTCCATGGGGCCGTGGCCGCCGGGGTAGAAGACGGCGGCATAGTCGCCGATGTTCACGTCCTCCAGCCGGACGGGCTGCCGCAGCTCGCTCATCGCGGCGAGCTTGCCGGCGATCGCGTCGGCGGCCTCCGGGCCGCCGTTGGCCTCCGGCGCGAGGCTGGCCCGGTCCACGGTGGGCACGACGCCGCCGGGGGTGGCGACGACGATCTCGTGGCCGGCCGCCTTGAACGCCGCGTACGGGACGACGGCCTCCTCGGCCCAGAAGCCGGTGGGGTGCTTGGTGCCGTCGGCCAGCGTCCAGTGGTCGGCGCCGGTCATCACGAAGAGGATTTTCGACATGGTGGTGTGCTCTCCCAAGCTGCGGGCCCGGTGCCGGGCACCGGGTGGTTCCGGCCGCACTCCCCGACGCTCCGAGTCCGGATCGTGGGGGCGGCGATGCCTCGACCGTAGGCTCGCCACTCATGGGAATCCAATAGGCGTCGCGGAGCTGGCCTCGGGCGCCCTGGTTCTGCTCCACCAGCCGGACGACCCGCCCATCAACACCGGGTTCCTCGTACAGCGCCCCGGCTCCTCCGGCAACCCTCATGTGGCCCTGCTCCGCGACCACCTTCTGAAGGCGGCACGTAGCTGGTGACGGCAACCCGAACCGACCCGCCATAGTCATGAATAAGAGTAGTCATCTTCATGAATACAATGGACGGCATCCGGCGGCGAACGGCAGAAGCGCATGGAGGAGGCCACTCGATGGCACTACGGCACGCCGTGCTGGCCGCCCTGCTCGACGGCGAGCTCAGCGGCTACCAGCTGGCCAAGTCCTTCGACCTCGGCGTGGCGAACTTCTGGCACGCCCAGCCACAGCAGCTCTACGCCGAGCTGAGCCGTCTGGAGAAGGACGGGCTCATCACCGGCAGGGAAGTGGTCCAGGAGAGCCGCCCCAACAAGCGCCTGTTCCACGTCACCGAAGCCGGCCGGGCGGAACTGACCCGGTTCGCCGCCGCCGGCGCCAAGCCCTCCCTCATCCGCGACGACCTGCTCGTCAAGGTCCAGGCCGCCGACCACGTCGACGCCGGGCCCCTGATCGCACAGCTCACCGAACGCGCCGCCTTCGCCCGGGCCAAGGTCGATCTGTTCACGAAACTGCTGTGCGACATGCGCGGCGACCGGACGGAGGAGGACTTCCTGCGCCACGGTGACCGCATCGGCCCCTATCTGACCTGCCGGCGCGGCCTGGCCTTCGAGGAAGGCAACCGCGACTGGTGCCTGCACACGATCGCAGTCCTCCGGGAACGGCAGCAAGCAACGAGGTGACCGGCTGACGACACCGCCCGGGCCCGGGCATGCGGTGAGGAGGGCCGGCGAGGCCGTCAGCGGTCGACAGTGACGACGATCTTCCCCACCTGGGCTCCCGCTTCCATGTAGCGATGCGCCTCGACGATGTCGTCCAGGCCGAAGGTGCGGTCCACGACGGGCCGGAAGGCACCCGTCTGCAGGCCGGAGGCGACGAAGGCCTCGGCCCGGCGCAGCCGCTGCGGATCGGCGGTCGTCTCGAAGAGGGTGAAGGTGCGCATGTTGAGCGCGGGCATGCCGAGTTCGAACCCGGGGTAGGGCGTCGGCTCGCCGCTCAACGCGCCGTACAGGAAGAGCGTGCCGCCGGGGGCGACGGTCTTGGCCAGGTCCACGACACCGCGGCCGGCGACGGCGTCGAAGACGAACTCGGCACCCCGCCCCCGGGTCAGGTCCAGCACTCGCTCGACGACGCTCTCCTCCTCGGTGACGATCACCTCGGCCGCGCCCGCCTCGAGGAGGGCGTCCCTCTTGGCGGTGGTGCGCGTGGTGGCGACGGGCACCGCGCCGACGCGCCGGGCGATCTGGATCGCGGCCAGGCCCACGCTGCTGGACGCGGCAGTCAGCACGACCGTGTCCCCGGGACGCATTCCGCCGACCTCGACCAGTGCCCCGTAGGCCGTCAGGTACGGCATCCACACCGCGGCGCCCTCGACCGCACCGAGCCCGTCGGGGCGGTGCACGACCGCGGCCGCGGGGACGATCGCGCGGTCGGCGTAGACGGCGTAGTCGTTCATCGAGAACGCAGGGACCACGCTGACCGGCTGGCCGACCGCGAACCCCGTCACTCCCGCCCCTACGGCCTCGACCACTCCGGCGGCCTCGGCCCCGAGCCGGGCGGGGAACTCCTTGGCCGACTCGATGTAGTGGCCGCTGCGGAAGAGCACCTCGGCGCGGTTGAGGCCGATCGCGTCGACGCGGATCAGCAGCTCGCCGGGACCGGGGTCACCGACCTCCACGTCCTCCAGCCGCAGCACCTCGGGCCCGCCGTGCTCGTGGAACCGCACTGTTCTGGCCATCACGCATCCCCCTCGGATCGATGACGGCGACGCGGATACGCGCCGTCATGCCTCACTCAAACCGAAAGTACGACGCCTGTCAAACTTTGATGGGTGTCATACTTTGACGCATGTCGTAAGACACGACCTGCAGGACACCAGGACACCAGGACACGAACAGCAGGACGCGGACAGGAGGTCGGCACACAATGGCAGTTGCGCGTCGAAGCGGGCAGGGAAGCAAGCAGGAGCGCGTCCCACCCCACCCCGACATCCGGACGATCAGCCTTCAGCAGGTGCTCGAAGCCCTCGCCGACCCCGTACGGCGCCGCATCGTCCGCGAGTTGCACGCGGCCCACCAGGACCTCACCTGCGGCGCGATCGACCTGCCGGTCAGCAAGTCCACTGCCACCCACCATTTCCACGTGCTGCGCGAGGCCGGCCTCATCCGCCAGTACTACGTCGGCACTTCCCGCATGAACGCACTGCGCAGCGACGAATTCGACGAGGCCTTCCCGGGCCTCCTGAGCACGCTGATGGCGCAGCGCGATCAGGAGTAGTCCGGCTCACGGCCTACCATGACCTCGTGATCCGTTCTTCGCCGACCGCTCCCTTCGGCCGCTTCGACGAGTGCTGGCAGGCCGTCAGCCGACCCGACCTCCTCGCGAAGCCCGTGGCCACAGCACTCGAGAAGTGCGGCGACGCCGGGCTCGTCGAGTCCGTGCTGGTCGTCGACACCGACCCGGAGGTGGCCGACACGGCGGCCTTCAGTGCGGCGTACGACGTCCCGCTGGAGCTCTCGGCGAACTGTGTCGTCGTCGCCGCCAAACGCGGCCAGGCGGTGACCCACGCGGCGTGCGTCGCCCTCGCGAACACCCGCGTCGACGTCAACTCGGCGGTACGCAAGCGCCTCGGCGCCCGCAAAGCGTCCTTCGCCCCGATGGACACGGCCGTTGCGGAGACCGGCATGGAGTACGGCGGGATCACCCCCGTCGGGCTGCCGGAGGACTGGCCCCTGCTCGTCGACGAAGCCGTCGCCTCCGCTCCGTACGTCCTCGTCGGCAGCGGCGTGCGCCGGAGCAAGCTGATCCTCCCCGGTGCGCTCCTGGCCCGGCTCCCGAACGCCGAGGTCGCCGCCGGGCTGGCCCGCTGAGGACGGCCGGCCGGCCTGGCCGGCTTGCGAAGGTCTCTGACCGGTGGGCCGGGCCCCGGTCGCCTTCCAGGACCGTGACCCGCGCCGCTCGTACGCCGTACGCCTGCGGGCCGGGCCGCCGTCTCCTCGCGTTGTCGCCACGGGGACCGTGTGCGAACCTGGACGGAGGAAGATCAAGAGGGATGCGATGCCATGACTTCCTCATCTCGCGAATTCCACGGGCTCCACGAACCCCATGGCCTCCACGGTGGCCTCAGTCTCTTGGCGTACGCCGGCTGGCAAGTGCTGCTGGGCGCGGGCATCGCCGCGATGGCTCTGGGAGCCATCGTGCTCGCGTGGCCCGAAGCCTCGCTCATGGTCGTCGGCGTCCTCTTCGGCCTGTATCTGCTGGCGATCGGCATTCTGCAGCTCGTCGGAGCCTTCGCCGCCCACATTCCCGGCGCACTGCGCGCCCTGGGCTTCGTCAGCGGCGGCCTGTGCGTACTGCTCGGGCTGGTGTCCTTCCGGGGCCCCGCGCAGTCGATCCTGCTGCTCGCCCTGTGGATCGGTTTCGGCTGGTTGCTGCGCGGCGTGGTGCTGGCGGGGGTGGCGCTGTCGACGAAGGACCTGCCGGCCCGGGGCTGGCAAGTGTTCGTCGGCCTCCTCAACGTCGCCGCCGGCGTCCTGATGATCGACCTGCCCTTCGGGTCGATCGCCGCGCTCACTCTCGTGACGGGGATCTTCCTCTTGGTCATGGGCGTGTTCGAGGTGTTCCACGCCGTCCAGCTGCGCAGCCACCTCAAGAAGGCATCGGGCTAGGGGGATCCGACAGCCGGGGAGCGTGAAGCCCGGTCGAGTTCGGGATCGTCGATGTCGACGTGGTCTTCCGCCGCCTTTTCCCTCGTGTTCCGATGGGTTCATGACTCACACAGCGCGCGAGGGATATACGGGGAGCGGCCCGGGGTCCATCACTCCGGACGGGTGCCCCGTCGAGCTGTACCTGCGGCTTCCGGTGGGCGACGAGCCCGGCGTCGTCGAACGTGCCGCCCCGGCCGGGGCCGGCGTCCTGGAGCTTGGCTGCGGGCCGGGCCGCATCACGCGTCCTCTGCTCCGCAGAGGTTTCACGGTGACCGCCGTCGACGAATCACCCGAGATGCTGGAGCACATCCACGGTGCTCGCACCGTCTGCAGTCCGATCGAGACCCTGGATCTCGGCGAGCGCTTCGACGTCGTGCTGCTGGCCTCGTTCCTCGTCCACCTGGCCGGCCCCGGGGTACGTGACGGACTGCTGCGGGCCTGTCGGCGGCATGTCGCGGACGACGGCTGCGTGCTGATCCAGCGGGAGGCCGCGGACCGGCACGAGAACCTGCCGCAGGAGCGGGAGATCGAAGGCGGGTTGATCCGGGTGGTGTCCTCCGAGCCTGTGCGCCCGGGCGTACGGTCCGTCCACGTCGAGTGCGTCTTCCCGGACGCACGGTGGACCCAGACGTTCCTGTCCTGTCCCCTGACCGACGAGGAGTTCGAGCACGCCTTGGCGCAGGCAGGGCTCGTGGTCGACGGCTACCTCACCGAAGACCACACCTGGGTCCGCGCCCTCCCGGTCTAGGCCGGGCGCCCTGCGTTCTTCCGGACAAGCAGGCGCCGGGGAACCCTCTTCGGGTTCCCCGGCGCCATTCGGTTGGTCGTGGCGTACGTGTCCTAGCGGCGGCCCCGCATGAGCAGGTGGAGGAAGTACGGCGTGCCGATCACCGCGGTCATCAGGCCGGCGCCCAGTTGGGCCGGTGCGATGACGGTGCGGCCCAGCATGTCTGCGGTGCAGACGAGCAGAGCGCCCAGGAGTACCGCGACCGGTACGACCCGGGCGTGCCGGCGGCCCACCAGGGCCCGGGCCGCGTGCGGTGCCACGAGGCCGACGAAGCCGATCGTGCCCGCGGCGGCCACGGCGGTGGCGCTGAGCAGGACGCTCAGCGCGAGGAAGCCCAGGCGGCCCCGTGCCGGATCGAGTCCCAGGAGCCTGGGGGTGTCCTCGTCGAGCGAGACGAGGTCGAGTTCGGTGCGGCGCAGCACCGCGACGATCACGCCCACGGTGAGCACGGCCGCGAGCGGCGCGACGTCCGGCAGGGTCCGCCCGTAGGTGGAGCCCGAGAGCCAGGTGAGCGCCTTCGTCGCGTTGAACGGGTCGGTGAGGACGATGAGCATGCTGATCAGTGCGGAGGTCCCGGTGGCCATGCCGAAGCCGACGAGGACGAGCCGGTTCTGCCGGAACCCGCCTCGCGCGGCGAGCCCGAAGACGACGACGGCACCGATCGCGGAGCCCGCGAAGGCGGCGCCGGCGAGGCTCCACGAGCCGGCCGACGGCACCGTCGTCACGAGGAGGACGGCGCCGAGCGCGGCCGCGTTGGAGACGCCCAGGGTGCCGGGCTCCGCGAGCGGGTTGCGGGTGACGGCCTGGACGAGCGTCCCGGACAGGGCGAGGGCCGCGCCTGCGAGGAGCGCCGCGAGGACCCGGGGCACGCGGGTGTCGAGGATGAAGCCGACGGTGCGGCCTGCATTGCCCTGGGCCCAGTTCACCACGTCGCCGAGCAACAGCTTGCTGTCGCCCAGCAGCACGGCGGCGACGGTCACGCCGACGAGTACGACCACCAGGGCGGCCGTGGTGGTGAGGAAGACGGCCCTGCTCCTGAGGCGCAGCCGTTCGGAGGCGGTGGCTCCCGCGGTGTCCCGGACCCGGGTGGCCATCACGATGAGGAACACGGCGCCGACGAGGTTGGTGGCGACGCCCGTCGGCACGGCGACCGCGACGTCCGCCGGCACGATGGTGCGCAGGAGCACGTCCGAGCCGAGGACGAGCACGGCACCGGCCAGGCCGGTGACCGGAAGGCTCGCGCGCGCCCGGGTGAACGCGCGGGCCCTGCGGGCGAGGGGACGGATGAGGGCGGGGGCGCACAGGCCGACGAAGCCGATGGGTCCGGCGAGCGTGACGGCCGCCGTGGAGAGCAGCGCCGCGAGCACGACCACGGTGATCCGGGTGGCGCGGACGGGGACGCCGACGCCGCGGGCGGCGTCGTCACCGAGGGCCAGGGCGTCGACCCGGCGGGCGACGAGGAGCAGCCCGACGAGACCGGCGAGGGCGACCGGTGCCATCTGCAGGACGCCGTCGAACCCGTTCTGGGAGATGCTGCCCTGGTTCCACTGGAAGAGGCCCTCCGTCTGGTGGGGGAACAGCAGGAGCAGTCCCTCGGTGACGGCGGTGAGCCCCAGGGTGAGGGAGCTGCCGGCGAGGACGAGCCGGACGCTGCCCGCGCCCAGGCCGGACAGGCTGAGCACGACGGCCGCTGCGACGAGGCCGCCGGCGAAGGCGACGGCGGACGAGGCGAACAGCGGGAGCGAGACGCCGGTGGCCGCTGCCAGGCCGAGGGCCAGGTAGGAGCCGGCGTTGACGGCGAGGGTGTCGGGCGAGGCGAGGACGTTGCGGCTGACCGCCTGCAGGGCGGCGCCCGCCATGCCGAGCACGGCCCCGACGAGCAGTCCGGCGGTCATTCTGGGCAGCCGGGAGGAGACGACGACGGAGGCATCGGCGGGGTCGGCCCGGCCGGTGAGCGCCTTCCAGACTTCGGGCGCGCCGACGGCGGCGGTGCCTTGGGTGATGTCGACGAGCGCGAGGGCCGCGACGAGGAGGACCAGAGCGGCCGTCACCGCGGCCGCGCCCGTCCGGGAGGCGGCCGCCGACGGACGGGTGGCGGAAGAGGATGCGGTGACGGCCATGGTGCTACTTCTTCTTCAGCGCCTCGACGACGGCGTCGACGTACTTGTTCATCGACTCGGGGCCGCCGAACATCCAGATGCCGTCGGGCAGCCGGTGGACGTTGCCCTTCTCCACGAACGGCAGGGAGGTCCAGGCGGAGTCCTTGGCCAGGGCGCCGGTGAACGGCGTGCTGTTCTTGTCGCCGTCGCTGCCGATGTAGGCGAACTGCACGTCCTCGCCGAGCTTGGTGAGGCCCTCGACGTCGGTGGAGCCGAGGCCGTAGCTCTCGTCGCCCTTGACCGACCAGGCGTTCTTCAGGCCGAGCTTCTCGTTGACCGCCCCGATGAGCGAGCCGCTGGTGTACGGCCGGATCGTGACCTGGTTGGAGACGACGTAACCGTCGGCGAAGGCGTACTCCGCCCCGGCGCGACCGGCGTCGGCGAGGGCCTTCTTCCCCTCGTCGAGCTTCGTCCGGAACTGCTTCTTGAGCTCGTCGGCCTTCTTGGTGGTGCCGGTGGCCTGGGCTATGAGGTCCAGGTTCTTGGTCATCTGCCCGATCGGGTCGGACGCGGCGGCGGCCCGCAGCTCCAGGACCGGGGCGACCTTGCGCAGCTGCTTCAGGGCAGCGGCCGGCAGGTCGTTGGTGGCGACGATGAGGTCCGGCTTCAGGGCGGCGATGGTGTCCGTGCTGGGCTCGCCACGCGTGCCGATGTCCTTGGGGTCGTTCTTGAGCGGAACGGCGGTGTTCCAGGTCTTGTAACCCTTGACGTCGGCGATGCCGGCGGGGTCGACGCCCAGCGAGACCAGGTTCTCGACGACGTTCCACTCGGTTCCGACGACCTTCTTGGCCGGGCCCTCGAGCTCCACCTTCGCGCCGGTGGCGTCGGTGAGGGTGATGCGCTCGGCGGTGTTCTTCTTCTCGTCGTCGGCGGCGGGCTCGGTCGTTCCGCAGGCGGTGAGGGTGAGGGCTGCGACGGTGGCGGCCGCTGCGGTGATGAGGAGGCGTCTCATGAGGTGGTGCTGAGCCTTTCGCTTCTGGTGTGGTGCCGGCCGATCGCGCGGGTGCGGAGGCGGCCTGTGAGGGGGTCGGTGTCGACCTCGATGCGGATGCCGTAGGTGTCGGTCAGGCGCTCGGGGGTCAGGACGTCTTCGGGTTCGCCGTCGGCGATGACCCGCCCTGCGCGGAGCAGCACGATCCGGTCGGCGACGGCCGCGGCCTGGTCGAGGTCGTGCAGGACGGCGCCGACGGCTATCCCGTGGTCGTCGGCCAGGTCGCGCATGAGGTCGAGGAGTTCGATCTGGTAGCGCAGGTCGAGGTAGGTGGTGGGCTCGTCGAGGAGCAGCACGCCGGTCTCCTGGGCGAGGCAGCCTGCCAGCCAGACGCGCTGGAGCTGTCCTCCGGAGAGGTGTTCGGCGCCGCGCTCGGCGAGTTCCGCGACGCCCGTCATGGCGAGCGCGCGGTCCACGGCGTCCCGGCCGTCCGGGTCCGTCCTGCCCCAGCGGCCCCGGTACGGGTAGCGGCCGAATTCGACGACGTCCCGTACGGTCAGCCCGCTGGGGGCGGGGCGCCCTTGGGTCAGCAGGGCCACGCGGCGCGAGAACTCGCGCGGGGACAGCGCGAGGCCGTCGGTGTCGGCGTCGATGACGAGCGTGGCGGTGCGGGGTCGCTGCAGCCGCGCGATGGTGCGCAGCAGCGTCGACTTCCCGCTGCCGTTCGGGCCGACCAGGACGGTCACCTCGCCGGGGCGCAGCGTCAAGGACGCGTCGTGCACGACGTCGGCGCCCTCGTAGGCCACAGTGACACCCGTGGCCGACAGTTCATGACCGCGGGGGCGTCCGGCCGCGGAGGTCTCTTTACCGACATTCACGCCGCGAAGGTTAGCCTAACCTTAGGGCGTGCCGATAGGCGCCCCCAGCAGTCGGACACAAGGCGAAAATTCGCCATATTCGGGGAGGCCGTGGTCACGGCATGCCAGACCCTCCACCCGAAGAAGACCGGCCACCACCTCGCATGAGGCGGCGACCGGTCGGCTTCCGGAGACTCGGTCACGGTTCGGGCAAGCTCGAACAAGCCACCCGATCCATCCTCAATCCTTCACCTGGTCATGATCTGCCAGATTTCACAGCGCCTGCGGTCCGGACGGCCGGAGCCTCCTGCCCGGCCCGCGTCCGGCTCCGCAGGGCGAACACGCAGAGCAGGAACAGCGCCAGGGCAGGCAGGGCGATCGCCAGAGCGAGCATCGGGGCGTCGGGGGATCCCGGGATGCCGGTCAGGGCGGTGTAGCACGCCCCCGACGCCATCTGCAGGAAGAAGAACAGCCCCGAAGCGGCTCCGGCGTACTCGCCCTCGTACCGCATCATCCCGGCCTGACAGGTGGGGAAGAGCGCGCCCACGCCGAGCATGCACACGGCCATCGGCAGGACGATGCTCAGCGTGCTGTCCGGCCACAGGTGCACCGTGACCGGCATCAGCAGGACGGTGCCCGCCGCCACCGCGGCGGCGGTACGCGCGATGAACTCCAGCGAGCGCGTCCTGCCCAGCCGCTTCGCCGTGGTGCTGCCGGCCACGTAGCCCGTGATCACCAGCGTGTACAGCGCTCCGTAGACGGTGGGCGAGGCGCCCAACTGCAACTGGAGGAGATCGCTGGAGTAGGTGGTGAAGGTGAAGTAGGTGCACCAGGCGAGGCTGATGGCACCGGCGAACACCGTGAAGTCACGGTTGGCGAGGACCGTCCGGTACGCCCTGGCCAGCCCGGCGAGGCCCCCCGGCGGCCGCACGGAACCGGCCGAGGTGCCCGCGGCCTCGGCTGCGGCGCCGCCGTCCGCCGGCAGGAGCTTGGCGACCGCACCGACCGTGACCGCGCCGAGCACGGCCATGAAGGCGAACAGCGCACGCCAGGAGGTGTGTTCCACGACCAGGCCCGCCAGCGGCGGCGACGCGGCCGGGGTCACCGCGATCACGGTGGACAGCGCGGTGAGCATGGGCAGTCGCTGCTCCTTGGGCAGCGCCCGCTGCACCCACAGCCGGGAGATCACCGTGCCCGTACCGGCACCGAGCGCCTGCAGCACCCGGCCGGCCACGAAGACCCCGTACCCGGGGGCCAGCAGGCAGAGCAGCGATGCACCGGTGAACACGACGAGCCCGGTCAGCTGGATGCGCCTGGAGCCGTAGCGGTCCGCCAGGTTGCCGGTGAGGATCATGCACACGGCGTACGCGGCCATGTAGCCGACGAGCGAGCTGCTGGTGCTGCCCGGCCCGACCCCGAACGACCTGCCGATGGCGGGCAGCGCGGGAACGTAGGCGGCGAGCGCCAGCTGAGGCACGAACACCAGTGACATCAGGCAGACGGCCAGCCCCCGCGGCAGTCCGGCCTGCTTCACGCGACGGCCCCCACCAGGAGGCGGTCCGAGGCCGGCACGAGCTGCGCCGCCACCTTGCCGGCCTGCCGCGCGACCAGCTCCATGGAACTCACGTGGAAGTGCTCCCCCGACGCCAGGTCGCCGAGCACATAGAGGCGGGGGAACGCCGCTCCCGCGGAACCCCGCACCTGGTTGGTCTCGGGATCGACCCGGATGCCGCCCAGGGGATGGGAGACGAAGGTGCCGTTGCGCACCATCCGGGACGTCAGCGAGGAAGCGGACGCGGCGGCCGTGTTGTTCGTACGCCCCACCGCGTTGACGACCGCGTCGTAGTGCCCGGTGCGCCCGTCGGCGTAGGTCGCGGTGAAGCCGCCGCCCGCAGCCGCCGTGACGTGGGTGATGCCCCTGGCGAAGCCGAGCCGGCCCTCCTCGTGGAGACCGAGCAGCCGGTGTGCGTTGGTCACCGGCATCGGATTGCGCAGGCAGTTGTACGTCCGGTAGTGGTCCCGCAGGAACAGGCGCCGGCTCGCCTCCGGAAGGGCCCGCCACAGCTCCGAGTAGAACGGGGTGAGAGCGCCGACGCAGCGTTGCGCGAGGCCGCCGGGCAGCGGGTTCTCCAGCCGGTGGCGCATCAGCTCGGGCGCGGACCAGGAATCGGTGTACGGGAGCAGTGCCTCGCGCATGCTCGTTCCGCTCAACCGCAAGGTGGAGTCGACGAGTCCATGGATGCTGCGCATGCTGACATCGCCACGAGCGAGCAGCCGGCGCGCCCCGGCAAGCAGTTCCGGCAGTTCGCCGGTACCGAGGTCGGTGCGTACGTCCGGGATCCTGCCGGACCGCGAGGCGAGGGTGATCCGGCGCTCCTGCCCGGCCTCCGCCAGGACGACGGCCACGTCGATCGCCGTCAGCCCTGCCCCCAGTACGAGCACCTCCGCACTCGGGTCGACCTCGTTCAGCGAGCCGACGAGAGGGTACGGCTGGGCGACGAATCCGGCGGTCCCGGCGAGCCCGTAGACATCGGACGGGGCGATGGCGCCGATCGCAATGACCACCTCGTCGGCGACGAAACGCTCCCCGTCGGCGGTGGTCAGGACGTGCCCGTCACTCCCCCCGGCCCCACCGGCCTCCACGGCCAGGTCGACGACAGCGGACGGCACGAGCGTCACCTGCGCCCCGAGCAGCCGCAGGTCCTCCCGGGACTGGCAGAAGACGTTCTCCAGATACTGGCCGAACAGCGAGCGGGAGACGAAGTGCGAACGCGGCGTCCGCCGCGCCTGCGGCTCGCCGCCCTCGCCGCCCTCGCCGGCGGAGGTCTGCCGGTAGAGCCAGCGGCGGAACTGTCCGGGGTCTCCGTAGTCCACGGACATGGCGGAATAGGGCCGGTTGAGCAAGGCGGTGTCGGCATCCTCGGCATAGGCGATGCCGGGGCCGAAACTTTTCCCTGGTTCGAAGACGATGACATCCGCCGCCGCGCCGGCCACGTCGCCCGAAAGCCGCCGGGCGTACGCGGCGAGGAATGCCGTGCAGGCGGCACCGCCGCCGACCACGGCGATGGTTCGTTTCTTCAACACTGCTGCTCCGGTGTGTGGTGGACAAAACCCGCTCTTCGGGCGACCGTTCGACATCGATGGGGGGTGTGCGCAAGAGACCGCGGTGGTCTTTCCGGCGGCGGGGCTACGGCAGTCGGCTCCACAGGAGTTCCGCTATGCGTATTGAGCCGTGCCCCCTCAACTCACCTGGTGAGAAGCGATGTCGTACCCGGGCGGGTAAGGATCACCTCACCAGTTCGGGACGAGGTCCACAGTGACGGAGGCCATAATTCCCCCACCGGGTTAAACAGATCCCGGAGCCGGTTTTCCGCGGAGCTCGAGAAGCAGATCTCCCTTCCTGCGCACGGCACTTACCTCCGGTCGCACGGCGGGAACAATTCCCGCTGATCGCACGTGAAGGCCCGGCTTCCGCCGGGCCTTCACCGCGTCTCGCGTGGGGTGAGGATCAGTCCTCCAGGCCGTACCGCCGTGCGGCCTCCCGTACCGTCTCCGGCTTGATATCGCCCCTCCGGGCCAGCGCCGCGAGCGCCGCCACCGTCACCGACTCGGCGTCGACGCCGAAGTGGCGCCGCACCGCCTCCCGCGTGTCGGAGAGGCCGAAGCCGTCCGTGCCGATGGACGTCCAGTCCTGCTCGACCCAGGGAGCGATCTGATCGGGGACCGCCCGCATCCAGTCGCTGACGGCGACGACCGGACCCGGCGCACCGTGCAGCGCCCGGGTCACGTACGGGACCCGGTCCTCGCCCTTGAGCTGCGCCGCGTCACAGGACAGGGCGTCGCGGCGCAGCTCGGTCCAGGAGGGCGCGGACCACACGTCGGCGGCCACGCCCCAGTCACCGGCCAGCAGCCGCTGGGCGTCCAGGGCCCAGTGGACGGCCGTGCCGGAGGACAGCAGCTGGAGGCGCGGGGCGCCGTCCGGGGCATCGGCGGCCTCCTTGAAGCGGTAGAGGCCCTTGAGGATGCCCTCCTCCGCGCCCTCGGGCATGGGCGGCTGGACCTTGGTCTCGTTGTAGACCGTGAGGTAGTAGAAGACGTCCTCGGCGTCGGGGCCGTACATCCGCCGCAGGCCCTCCCGGACGATGACCGCGATCTCGTACGCGAACGCCGGGTCGTAGGAAACAGCCGCCGGGTTGGTGGAGGCGATCAGGTGCGAGTGACCGTCGGCGTGCTGGAGGCCCTCGCCCGTCATGGTGGTGCGGCCCGCGGTGGCGCCGATGACGAAGCCCCGGCCGAGCTGGTCGGCCAGCGCCCAGAACTGGTCGGCCGTCCGCTGCCAGCCGAACATGGAGTAGAAGATGTAGAACGGGATCATCGGCTCGCCGTGCGTGGCGTACGACGTGGCGGCCGCCGTGAAGTCGGCCAGCGAGCCCGCCTCGGTGATGCCCTCGTTGAAGATCTGACCGTCCTTGGCCTCCTTGTAGTACAGGAGCTGGTCGCGGTCGACGGGGTCGTAGGTCTGGCCGGCCGGGGAATACAGGCCGGCCGAGGGGAAGAGCGACTCCATGCCGAAGGTGCGGGCCTCGTCGGGGACGATCGGCACCCAGCGCCGGCCGGTCTCCTCGTCCCGCATCAGCTCCTTGACCAGCCGGACGAACGCCATGGTCGTGGCGATCTCCTGGCGGCCCGAGCCCTTGTGCAGGGCCTCGAAGGGCTTGGCGGACGGCTCCGGCAGAGGCCTGGCGACGACCTTGCGGGCCGGGGCCGGGCCGCCGAGCGCCGCGCGGCGCTCGCGCAGGTAGCGCACCTCCGGGGAGTTCTCGCCGGGGTGGGCGTACGGGACCATCTCGCCGGCCAGTGCGCTGTCGGGGATCGGGAGGCCGAGCAGGTCCCGCATCGCCCGGAACTCCTTGCCCGTGAGCTTCTTCATCTGGTGGTTGGCGTTGCGCGACTCGAAGCCCGGGCCGAGCGTGTAGCCCTTGACGGTCTGCACGAGGACGACGGTCGGCGCGCCCTCGTGCTCGACGGCGGCGCGGTAGGCGGCGTGGACCTTGCGCGGCTCGTGGCCGGCGCGGGAGGTCCGGAAGAGCTCCAGGAGCCGGGCGTCGCCGAGGCCCGCGCCGATGGTGTGCAGCGGGGAGCCGGGGCCCTCGGCGCCGAAGAAGTGCTCGCGGAGATAGGACGGGTCCGCGGTGGCGTACGTCTGGAACTGCGCGTCCGGCACCTCGTGCAGCCGGCGCACCAGCGCACCCTCGGCGTCCTGCGCGAACAGCCCGTCCCAGGCCGTGCCCCACAGCGCCTTGACGACGTTCCACCCGGCGGCGCGGAACTGGGCCTCCAGCTCTTGCACGATCTTGAAGTTGGGGCGGACCGGGCCGTCCAGGCGCTGGAGGTTGCAGTTGATGACGAAGGTCAGGTTGTCCAGCCGCTCCCGGCCCGCGAGGGCGAGGGCGGCGGTCGACTCCGGCTCGTCCATCTCGCCGTCGCCGAGGAAGGCCCAGACGCGCGACTGCGAGGTGTCCTTGATGCCGCGGTGCTGCAGATAGCGGTTGAACCGCGCCTGGTAGATCGCGGAGAGCGGGCCCAGGCCCATGGAGACGGTCGGGAACTCCCACAGCCAGGGCAGCCGGCGCGGGTGCGGGTAGGAGGGCAGCCCGTCGCCCCCGGCCTCCTGCCGGAAGCGGTCCAGCTGCCCCTCCGTCAGGCGGCCTTCCAGGAAGGCACGTGCGTAGATGCCCGGGGAGGCGTGGCCCTGGATGTAGAGCTGGTCGCCGGAGCCTCCCCCAGCTACCGCTGGGGGTGCCCCCAGGCTTCCTTTGCCGCGGAAGAAGTGCTGGAATCCCGTCTCGTAGAGCCAGGCCGCCGAGGCGAACGTCGCCATGTGGCCGCCCAGGCCCGCGCGCTGGTTGCCACGGGTGACCATGGCGGCCGCGTTCCAGCGGTTCCAGGCGGTGATCCGGGCCTCCAGCTCCTCGTCGCCCGGGTAGTCGGGCTCGGCGGAGGTCGGAATGGTGTTGAGGTAAGGGGTCTCCAGGAGCGGAGGGAGGCCCAGCCCGGACCGCTCGGCGTGTTCGAGCGTACGGCGCAGCAGGTACGCCGCCCGGTCTGCTCCCCCGAACCGGGCGGCGGAGTCCAGGGACTCGCACCACTCGGCGACCTCCGACGGGTCCTTGTCGGGCAGTTGGTCAAGCTGGGACACGGGTGATCCTCTTTCACGATCCCGGGGTGGGGGACGGGGGTGCCGCGTTCTGCCGCGGCGCCCCCGGCGGTGGTGACGCGCGGCCGGGCATGCGGGTTGGGCCGGCCGCCGGGGCCCGGCAGGGGTACCCCGCGAGAACCGCGGATTCCGTGTGACGGAACCTCGTTTCCGTCAGACCACGCTAGGAGCGGCAAGTTGATGCAGTCAACACCTACCGACGAGTAATGATCGATGATCGATCAAATGGCTCCGCGCTAGCCCCAGGAGACGCAACGCTGCTGGGCGCCGCAGCGCTTGGCCGCTGAAGAGGCCCCTACCGTTCCGGCGACACGACCGGTTGCGATACGGCCAGTGCCGGCATGTCCAGTGCTCGGGCAAGAGCGGCAGCAACCGCGCCGGCATGACCCGGCAGATGCCGCTCGGCCCATCCGGCAGCCAGCTGAAGGAAGTCGGCGAGGTCGCGTTCCACGTCGACGAGCATGCGACGCCATTCGGTGACGGGCAGCTCAATGACCGGGCTGTCGGCCTCTTCGATGTCGGCGGTCAGCCGGACCAGGTCGCCGCGGCGCTCGGCAAGGGGGCTGGGGTCATGGCCGAGGTCGGGCGGGCTGCCGCCGTCGACGACCTGCAGCCAGTCGCGCCAGTCCTCCAGTCCGCAGCAGCAGCCGGGCAGCACGGTGAGACCGGTCGCGGTGTCGGTGACCCGCAGGCCGCCGGCGGCGAACACCCTGTCCACGGTGAGGAGCCCGTGCAGGAGGGCGCCGACGGGGTCACCGGGCCTCGGCGGGTGGCCGTCCCCCTCCGGGTCGGTGTCGTTGCAGGCGGCGATGCGCATCACCGCCGCTCCGACCTCGGCCGGAGCGAGTGCTCCGCTGAGCGGCAGGAAGCCGTAGCCATCGAACTCGGCGACCGGCCACAGGGTGAAATCCTCGGCGGGGAAGACCTCTAGGACAGGGTGCATCTCGAACATCCGGGCAGTCTGCCGCACACCTCTCCTACTGCGCCTCTCAATACCGCAGCGCGACAGGACGCGCGCCGGGGAAGGTCGCGCCGCTCAACCCGCTGTCGTCTCGGAACCGCCGGGCGGGCTCAAACGCTCCGTCAGAAAGGCGAGGATCTCGTCCCTGGCCTGCAGCGTGGGATGTCCGTCCTCGTCGACGAGGTGGGCGGTGACGACGCTGTGAGGGGTTCCGACCACGTCGCGGAAGAACGGGGGCGGCTCGGTGTTGGCGGAGCTTCCGGGAAGGACGCGGCCGTCGAAGGCGTCGCCGAGGAGTGCCCGGTAGGCGGCGAAGCGCCGGCCCGTGCACCAGCGGTCGTCGTCGAAGCGGTAGGCGAGGACCTTCAGTCCATCGCGTGCGATGCGGTCGCGGACCGCGCGCGCGTCCTCGTCGCTGATCTCCAGCCCGGCGGGGTCGTCGAACGGAAGTGACGGGTGGTTGACCACCGGTGCGATGACGGCCGGTTCCATCGCCATGGTGAGGGCGAAGTTGCCGGTGAAGCACAGGCCGATCACGCCGACGCCCGGACCGCCGCATTCGGCGTGAGCCTGGCGCGCCAGGCCGCGCAGCCACGCGGTGACGGGGCTGGTGCCGCGCCCGGCGAACGCGTGGAACTCGGCACTGACGCACGCGCGACGGACGATCTTCTCGCCGGCCTCGGCCGTGGGGTAGGCACCGTCAACTCCGAAGAGGGAGGGGACGTATACGGTGAAACCCGTATCCCGCACCCACCGTGCCAGCCGAAGGACGTCGGGGCTGATGCCGGGCATCTCGGGCATCAGCACGACGGCCGGCCCGGAACCCGCGACGTATACGGTCTTCACGACCCCGTCCACGTCCACGAGCCGGTGGGAGAAGTCCGTTATGGCGTCGTCAAGGTGTCTGTCGGCAGCGCTCATGGCTGACAAGCGTGGCCTGATGCTCCGCACACGGTGAGAGGCCAAGTCGCCATGCATGGGGGAAATCTCGCCAAGAAGCGCGCCCGCCCCGTGCTGCGCGGTGCCGGTGCCGTGGGGAGCACGTGGCCGGTCGGCGCGCGCTCCCCTCGGCTCAGCCGTCGGCGGATCAGCGACCGCCGACGAGGCGGGGAAGTTCCGCCAGGACGTCGTTCAGGCGCTCGGCGGGGATGCCGCCGCCCTGGGCGATCTCCGGCGAGCCCCCGCCCCGGCCGCCCAGAAGCTGCTTGACCAGCGCGGCGGCGTTCAGTCCGGCTTCACGGGCCGGGGTCGTGAGGGCCAGGACCAGTCCGCCGGACGCCGTGGCGACGGCGGCCGCGCCGGGCCGTCCCTGCGGGAG
This sequence comes from Streptomyces roseifaciens, assembly GCF_001445655.1. NCBI lineage: Bacteria > Bacillati > Actinomycetota > Actinomycetes > Kitasatosporales > Streptomycetaceae > Streptomyces > Streptomyces roseifaciens. The sequence continues at coordinate 260,233 of NZ_LNBE01000001.1, read as the reverse complement.
GCGGTCGCGGACGGCGAGGGCCAGGGCGCGGGCCTCGTCCGTGGTGCCGTCGACGGTCGTGGTGACGACGAGCGTGCCGCCCGCGTCCACGGCCCGGCCGGCCAGTTCGGCGGCCTGGGCCGCGGTGGCCCCTGCCTTGAGGCGGGCGTTCTCCCGGTCCGCGGCCTTGAGCCGGTCCAGGAGGCCGGCGATCTTCTCGGGGAGCTCGGCGCGGGGCGCGTTCAGCTGCTCGGCGATGCGGGAGACCAGGTCACGCTCCCGGGCGAGGTAGCCGAAGCCCTCGACGCCGACCGCGGCCTCCAGGCGGCGCATGCCGGCGCCGACCGAGGACTCCGCGGTCAGGGCGACCGTGCCGACCTGGGAGGCGTGGTCGACGTGGGTGCCGCCGCAGAGCTCCCGGGACCAGGCCCCGCCGATCTCGACGACCCGGACCTGCTCCCCGTACGTCTCGTCGAACAGGGCGAGCGCGCCGAGCTCCTTGGCCTCCGGCAGGGTCATCCAGCGCACGCCGACCGGAAGGTCGCGGCGCAGGGCGCGGTTGGCGGCCTCCTCGACCTCGCTGCGGACCGTCTGCGAGAGGGCTCCGCGCCAGGGGAAGTCCAGGCGCAGGTAGCCGGGCCGGTTGTACGAGCCGGACTGCAGGGCGGTGGGGCCGAGGATCTCGCGGAGCGCGGCGTGCAGGACGTGGGTGCCGGAGTGGGCCTGGCGTGCCCCGAGGCGCCACTCGGGGTCGACGGCCGCGACCACCGGGTCACCGGCGGCGAGCTCTCCGGCGGTGATGCGCACCTGGTGCACGACCAGGCCGGGCAGCGGGCGCTGGACGTCGAGGACCTCGGCCTCGGCCGAACTGCCGGAGATACGGCCGGCGTCGCTGTCCTGGCCTCCGGATTCGGCGTAGAACGGGGAGCGGTCCAGGACGACCGAGACGATCTCGCCCTCGCGGGCGGCCGGCACCGGGCCGTTCGCGCCGAGGACGGCGAGCACCTTCGACTCGGTGGTCAGGGTCTCCCAGGCGCGCCATTCGGTCGGGCCGTGGGCGTCCAGGACGGTGCGCAGCGCGCCGGTGTCGGTGGCCCCGCCGGACTTGCGGGCGCGGGCGTCGGCGCGGGCCCGTTCGCGCTGCTCGTTCATCAGCGCGGTGAAGCCCTCCCGGTCGACCTCGACGCCCTGTTCGGAGGCCATCTCCAGGGTGAGGTCGATCGGGAACCCGTAGGTGTCGTGCAGCAGGAAGGCCTGCTTGCCGGGCAGCGAGCGGCCGCCGTCCGCCTTGACCCTGGCGACGGCGGTGTCGAGCACGGTGGTGCCCTGCTTGAGGGTGGCGCGGAAGGCGTCCTCCTCGCCGTACGCCTGGTCCGCGATCCGGGCGAAGGCCTCGGTGACCTCGGGGTAGCTGGGGGCCATGCAGTCGCGGGCCACGGTCATCAGCTCGGGCAGGGCCGGGTCGTGGAAGCCGAGCTGGCGCATGGAGCGGACCGAGCGGCGCAGGATGCGGCGCAGCACGTAGCCGCGGCCCTCGTTGCCGGGGGCGGTACCGTCGGCGAGCAGCATCAGGGCGGTGCGGACGTGGTCGGCGACCACCCGCAGGCGGACGTCGGCCTGCGCGTCGGAGCCGTAGCGGACCCCGGCGAGCTCGGCGGCGCGGTCGAGGACCGGGCGGGTCTCGTCGATCTCGTACAGGTTGTCCTTGCCCTGGAGGAGGGTGGCCATCCGCTCCAGGCCCATGCCGGTGTCGATGTTGCGGCGGGGCAATTCGCCGAGGATCGGGTAGCCGGACTTGCCCGCGCCCTCGCCGCGCTCGTACTGCATGAAGACCAGGTTCCAGAACTCCATGTAGCGGTCCTCGTCGACCGCCGGGCCGCCCTCGCGACCGAGCGCCGGGCCGCGGTCGTAGTACAGCTCGGAGCAGGGCCCGCACGGGCCGGGGACGCCCATGGACCAGAAGTTGTCCTCGTCGCCGCGGGCGACGATCCGCTCGTCGGGCAGTCCGGCGACCTCGCGCCAGATGCCGCGGGCGTCGGTGTCGGAGTGGTGGACGGTGACCCAGATGCGGTCGGGATCGAGCCCGTAGCCGCCGTCGGCCTGCGCCTTCGTCGACAGCTCCCAGGCGAAGCCGATGGCCTCCTCCTTGAAGTAGTCCCCGAGGGAGAAGTTGCCGTTCATCTGGAAGAAGGAGCCGTGCCGGGTGGTCTTGCCGACCTCCTCGATGTCGAGGGTGCGGATGCACTTCTGCACGCTGGTGGCGCGCGGCCAGGGCGCCGCCTGCTCCCCGGTCAGGTAGGGCTTGAAGGGGACCATGCCGGCGTTGACGAACAGCAGGGTCGGGTCCGGCGTCGGCAGCGGTGCGCTGGGGACGATGGTGTGACCGCGTTCGGCGAAGAAGTCCAGGAATCTGCGGCGGATGTCGGCGGTACGCAAGGTGTGCTGCTCCGTTGATCGGGTCTCGGGCTCGGGTCTCAGAGGTCTCAGAGGTCTCGGATGGGACGGGGGACGGCCGTGCGGGCCGGGTGCCGGGGGCCGAGGAAGGCCGCGCATCCGGTTCCTTCGCGGGCCCCGCACAGCCAGTCGCCGGTGCGCCGCCCGCCCAGGGCCGCCGATATGCGCGGGTAGCAGCGGTCGGCGGGGAAGGGGTGCGGGGTCGTCCAGGCCGTCGCCCAGCCGAGGACGGTGTCCCCGTCCAGCGCCAGGGCGGCGGTGAAGCCCGGCCGCCGTACGTCGTCGGCGAGCCGCCGCGCGTAGGCGTCGGCATGCTCCGGTCCCTCCGCCCAGGGCGGCCCGCCGAAGGCGTCGGCGTACACGGCGCGCAGTGCGTCCGTGTACCCGTGCAGGTCGGCGCCGGAGACGCGCCGGACGCGGGCGGGCATCACGCTGTTCGAACGGCCGGGCGGGCGAGCGGGGTCAGAGCCGCGTACTCGAGCGGTGCCGACGGGTCGATCGACACGTCTAGGGGCGCCGGTTCGGCGCCGGAGCGGACGAGGAGGTCGCCGACGGCGGCGATCATCGCGCCGTTGTCGGTGCACAGGGTCATGGGCGGGACGCGCAGTTCGATCCCGGCCGAGGCGCAGCGCTTCTCCGCCAGGGCGCGGACCCGGGAGTTGGCGGCCACTCCCCCGACGACGATCAGCGTCCTGACGTCGTACGCGCGGCAGGCGGCGAGCGCCTTGCGGGTCAGCACGTCGGCCACGGCCTCCTGAAGGGCGGCGGCCCCGTCGGCGACCGGGACCTCCTCCCCGCGCAGCCGGTGGCCCTCGACCCAGCGGGCCGCCGCCGTCTTGAGGCCGGAGAAGGAGAACGCGTACGGGTCGTCGCCGGGCCGGGTCAGCGGGCGCGGGAAGGCCACGGCCCGCCGGTCGCCCTCCCGTGCCGCCCGGTCGATGGCGGGTCCGCCCGGGTACGGCAGGCCCAGGATGCGGGCCACCTTGTCGAAGCACTCCCCCGCCGCATCGTCCAGGGTGTCGCCCAGGTGCAGGATCGGCTCGCGGACCAGGTCCCGTACGAGCAGCAGGGAGGTGTGGCCGCCGGAGACGATCAGCACCACGCACGGTTCGGGCAGCGGGCCGTGCTCGAGGGTGTCGGCGGCGACGTGCCCGGCCAGGTGGTGGACGCCGTACAGCGGAACCCCGGCCGCGTAGGCGAGGGTCTTGGCGCCGGACAGGCCCACCTGGAGCGCGCCGGACAGGCCGGGGCCGGTGGTGACGGCGACCGCGTCGATCTGGGTGAGCCGCATCCCGGCCTGGTCCAGGGCCTGGCGCACGACCGGGTTGAAGGAGTGCAGGTGCGCCCGGGCGGCGATCTCGGGCACCACCCCGCCGAACCGCGCGTGCTCGTCCATGCTCGACGCCACCACGTGCGCGAGCAGTTTCCCGTCCCGCACGATGCCCGCGCCCGTCTCATCGCACGACGACTCGATCCCCAGCACCACCGGTGCACCCACAGCACGTCTCCCTCTGCTTCTTGCTCGCAACTGCAATATATGTGCAATAAGGGGGGAGGTGGGCACGGCCCCTGCCCACGGGGGGCCGCGCTTGCCGGAGCGCCGTCTCACTCCTGCGGCCTCGCCCGCGCGAGGATCACAGGGACGACGCCCTGCACGCACCCTCGGAGGACGCGATGCCGACCAGGATCCTGCTCGAAGGACGGCCGGGCGTGGGCAAGACGACCGCCGTGCGACGGCTGGCCTCCCTGCTGCGCACCCGTACGCCCGTCGGTTTCACGACGGAGGAGATCCGGGAGGGCACCGCCCGCGTGGGTTTCGCGCTGGAGACGCTGGACGGCAGGCGGGCCGTGCTCGCGCACGTCGCCTTCCCCGGGCCGCCGCGCGTCGGCCGGTACGGTGTCGACCTGCGCGTCATGGACGAACTGGCCCTGTCGGCCCTCGCCCCGCTGTCACCGGGCCCGGCGCCGGGGGATCTCGCGCTCATCGACGAGCTGGGCGGGATGGAGCTGGCAAGCTCCGCGTTCCGGAAGGCCGTGGGGGAACTGCTCACGGCCGACATCGACGTCGTCGCCACCGTGCACGCGCGCCACGACCCGTTCACCGACGCCCTCAAGCAGCGCGCCGGCATCGAACTGGTCCACGTGACCGCGCAGAACCGGGATGCGCTGCCCGGGGAACTGGCGGCACGGCTGGAGACGTAAGGGGCCCCGGCCCGAGGCGAACTCGCGGACTTCGCCGGAGGTGCTCATGCCCCCGCCCGTACGAAGGGTCACCGACATCGGGACCGGCGCGGAAGCACGGACCGCTCGGGCGTAGGCTGCGCCCAACACGGACGCGGCGGGGGGCGCAGCACATGACGGCTGAGACGGCACAGAGGTGGGGGTCGACCCTCGATTCGGTCGTGGTGTACGCGCAGGGCGCGGTCTGCCGCCGACTGGCCCGGGGCAGCGTGCCGCCGGACGGCCGGGTGCGGGTGACGGGGCTGCCCCGCTCGCTGGACCCGGGTTCGCTGCGGGCCCGGATCCTGGGCGCGCCGGGGGTGCGTGTCACCGAGGCGCGGGTGGAGGTCGAGGCCGAGCCGCTCGGCACCGGCACGCCCGAGGGGTTGCAGCGCGAGGTCGAGCGGCTGTACGACGAGTGCGCGGCCGCGCAGGGCCGCCGGGACCGGCAACTGAGCCTGATCGAGGAGGTCAGGGGCCTGCGCCCGGTCCCACCGGCCCGCAGGCGCGAGGAATCGCACCGCCGTACCCCGGTCGACGCGTGGCTGGGGCTGGCCGACTTCGTCGAGGAGCGGCTGACGGGGCTGCACGCCCGCCTCGTCGAGCTGGAGGAGGCGCTGCGCCGCGCCGAACACGAACTCGGCGTCGCCACGGACAGGCTCGACCGCGCCTCCACCGACGCACCGTCAGCGCACGTGGAGGCCACGGTCTCCGCGGTCCTTACGCTCGACGGCACCGCTGACGCGGAGACGGGGCTGGACCTGGAGCTGGAGTACGGGGTGCCGGGCGCCGTCTGGGTGCCGGCCTACCGCCTCGCCTACCGTCAGGGCGACGGCACCGGCGATCTGGTGCTGCGTGCCTCGGTCGCGCAGCGCACCGGCGAGGACTGGACCGGCGTGCGCATCGCCCTGGCCACCGCCGACCTGCGGCGCCGCACCGACCTGCCGAGGCTCCGCTCGATCCGGATCGGACGCCGTCAGCCCGCGCCCGCGCCTTCGGGCTGGCGCGAGCCCCCGGCCGGGCTCTCCGACCTGTTCGCCGGGTACGAGGCGGCAGGCCCTCGCCCTGATACGACCGGTGCCGTGTGGGCCGGTTCCGCGCCCGGTGGTGCCACGGGCGGCTCCGCGCCCGGTCCCGTTCCGCCACCGCCGGCAGCAATGGCGGCAGCGGCACCGCAGGGCTACGGCGCACCGCCCCCGGCGCCCGGCGGCGCAGGCGGCCACTACCCGGAGGACTTCGAGGGCGAGATGCCCGAGCGGTCGCAGCCCGCCCCCTCGCAACCCGGAGGCATGCCGCATCCCGGCGGCAGCCCCTTCGCGAGGGCCGCCGCCCCCATGGCGCCGGCGGCTCCCGGCCGGGCTGCGCCACCACCACCGCCTCCGGCGCCCGGTCCGCCGCAGCCGAGCAGTACCGAGCTCGACTACGCCGCCCTCGTCCTGTGCGGCCCGGACGAGCAGGGAGGTCGCCGGGGCAGGCTGTTTCCTGACGCTCCCTTCGACGCGGTGGCGGCCGAGTACCGCCGCCGCGCCGAAGCGGTGGCCGCGCTGCCACTGCCCGGGCACGCCGTGCGGCCCCGCGAGTCGGCGGGCTCCTTCGACCACCGCTTCGACGCCACCGCCCGCGCCGACGTCCCGTCGGACGGCACCTGGCACACCATCACCGTCGCCGAGATCCCGGTCGGTCTGCGCACCGAGTACCTCTGTGTGCCGTCCGTGGAGCAGACCGTGTACGCGACGTCGGTGCTCTCCAACGCCACCGGCCAGGCTCTGCTGGCCGGCCCGGTGGAGGTCACGGTCGACGACGAGTTCCTGCTGACCGCCGCACTGCCCACGCTCGCCCCCGGCGGCGTCCGCCGGGTGGGGCTCGGGCCGGCCGAGGGAATCCGGGTCACCCGTCGTACGAACCTGCACGAGTCGACCTCGGGCCTGCGCAACAACACCACCGTGCTCGACCACCGCGTCCACGTGGAACTGGCCAACCGGCTCGCGAGGCCCGTCACCGTCGAGGTCCGCGAGCGGGTGCCGGTCACCTCCGAACCGGACGTCCGCATCGAGGAGCGGGCCGACTGGACGGCACCCGAGCCCGGCACGGGCCCCGAACACCACGCCCCGGGCACCCGCGTCTGGCGGGTGGAGCTGCCCGCCGGCGACACCGCCGCCCTCGACGGCCGTTACGAGATCCGCATCCCGGCCGGCAAGGCCCTGGTCGGCGGCAACCGCAGGAGCTGACACCCACCATGTCCACGTCGCCGAAGCCGATCGCCCTCCCCGTCACCGCCGTCACCTGCATGGAGGATCGCGCCCACATCGAGCGCACCGCCGTGCTCGACCTGGAGGCCGGGGTCCAGCGGCTGCGTCTCGGGCCGGTCAGTGCCCTGGCCGTCGACCGCACCCTCCACGCCGAACTGACCGCCGATCACCCCACGACCGTGCTGGACGTGCGGATCGTCCGCACCTGGACGCCGCGCGAGCCGCTGCCGTCCGCCGACGACTCAGCCCTGCGCCGGCGCGTGCACCTCCTCGAAGAGGAGCAGCTCTCTCTGGGGCAGCGACGCGACCGGCTGCACGCCCGCCTCGACCTGCTCGGCCGCCTCGCCGCCGATGTGCTGCGGGAGATCGGCGAAGGCGCCGGCTCCGGCGAGTCCGAAGGGCCCCGCTGGGCCCGCGAACTGGACCGGGTGGACGACGAGCGCGACTCGTACGGCGAGCAACTCCGCGCCGTAGAGGCCCGGCTGGCCGCCATCGCCTCCGAACTCAGGGAGGTCTGGCAGGCCATGGGCCTCTCCGAGGAGGAGCCGGCCGAGCTGGTCGGTCATGTCGAGCTGACCGTGGAGGCCGCGGCCGCCGGGCCGGTCGGGCTGCGATTGAGCCACCTCACCGCGTGTGCGCTGTGGCGGCCCGCCTACCGGGCCGTGCTCGACGGGGGCTCCCTGACGCTGGAGACCGACGCGATGGTCTGGCAGCGCACCGGCGAGGACTGGTCGGACGTACGGCTGACGTTGTCGACGGCGCGGTCGGCGCTGGCCACCGACCCACCGTGGCTGGGCGAGGACCGGCTGACGCTCAAGGACCGCTCCGCCGCGGAGCGCCGCACGGTCGACGTCGAACTGCGCGAGGAGGAGATCGGGGACCTCGGCCCGGTCCCGGTGCTCGGCCTGCCCGGGGTGGACGACGGCGGCGAGACGCGGGTGCTGCGCTCCCCCGCTCCGGTCTCCGTACCCGCAGACGGCCGCGCCCACCGGGTGCCGCTCTCCGTCTTCACCACGGCCGCGAGCAGCGAGTACGCCTGCTCACCCGAGCTTTCTCCGCTGGTCACCCAGGTGGTGCGGTTCGACAACCGGTCCGGCCATGCGCTGCTCGCCGGGCCCGTGGACCTGGTCCGCGGCAACGGATTCAGCGGCCGCGGCACGCTGGACTTCACCGCCCCCGGCGCCTCCGTCGAGCTCGCCTTCGGCAGCTGCGACGACCACCGGGTGGTCCGGGAGGCCGAGGAGTCCCGTGACTCCGCCGGAATCATGCAGCGGACCGTGGTCACCCGCACGGTCCGGCTGTACCTGTCCCGGTTCTCCGCCCCCGCGGAGCAGGACGAACGGGTGGTCGTCCTGCGGGAGAGGATCCCGGTCTCCGAGGTCTCGGCGGTGGAGGTACGCCTGCGCAAGGAAGCCTGCTCCCCGGCGCCCGCCGCGGTCGACGCCGAAGGCATCGCCCGCTGGGACGTCGCCCTCCCGCCCGGCGGCCGCCGCACGGTCACCCTGGTCTACGAGCTGTCGGCGAGTTCCAAAGTCGCGGGGCTCTGAGCAGGCGGGCGGCAACTGGTCAGGAAGTGTGCCGGGATCGCGCCAAACATCATCGCCCGTCCAGGACCGCGCACCGGAGGGAAAGCAGGAGGCCAACGCGCACCGGCCGGATGTTTCCGTGAGGAACAAAGCGCCGGTGGTGTGTCGGGATTTCTCCGGCGGTCTTGAACGGGCCGTGGACCCGTCCCATGATTTATGCCGTCGCCCTGGTCGCTTCGTCGTGCCCGGAGTCGCCCGTCGAGGCTGCCTCCCGGGCTCTTTTCCATGGGCCGACGCGACCGCCGGTAAAAAATGGAAAAAGGAGCACGCATGAATTGCGACCTCATGGTGGGCGTCAATGCCGACGTCGTGAACTCGACGTCCAAGGAGGTCTACGGGCAGCTCTATCCGCAGTACTTCACCGGCTCGCAGCCCTTCGACGTGGAAGGCGTCACGTTCACGGTCTCCTGGGACGTCAAGGAGGCACCGGTCTTCGACCTGACCCCGCAGGCGCACTCCGAGGCCGAGTTACGGGACCGTCTCACGTCGGGGTGGGCCGCCGGCCAGGTCACCGAGGCCGAGCTGGCCGAGCACGTCGCCGCCCTGCGCGCCTCGCTGGACGGGAGCACGTTCCAGGTGCGGCTGAACCTCGTCCACGTGAAGGTCGACTCCGGGGACGGGAACCCTGTGGAGGAAGACATCGCGGTGACCGTCCAGGTCCAGGCCACGACCTCGGACAAGGGCCTCTTCAGCCTCAACCCCCTCGGCGCCACCGCCGACGCGCCCAGCAGGGTCGACAAGATCTTCCTGGACAAGGTGGTGCTCCCCAACGTCCTGGAAGAGTCCCGGAAGGTACTGTCGGGCATCACGCTGCCCACACCTCAGATCCCGGGCCTGTCGCTGTCGGCGCCCGTCCCCGTCCTCCGGCCGCAGCGGGCCGTGGCCGCCCTGAACCTGGCGGAGCACGGCACACCGAAGCCCCCCTTCCCCGACGACTGGCCGCAGAGCCCCTTCTTCGCCCTGCTCGGGCGGGACGCGGTCGAGCGGATCGCGCAGGTGGCGACCTCGTACCTGGAGGGCAAGACCTTCCCTGCCGGTGACCACAAGGACTTCGCGGGCAGCAGCGCGTACTACAAGGCCGACATCTCCATCCACAACGTCCGGTGCGAGGTGGTGTGGGACGACGTGCCGACCGTGCGCGTCCACATGGCCGTCTCCGGCAGCGGCAGCGCCGGGATCAACTGGTTCTGGGGCGGGTCGACCGATGCGTTCTACGACCTGCACCTGGAGCCCGACCCCACCGTCACGCTCACCCTGGCCATGTCGGGGACGACACTCAAGGCCACTGCCACGGAGGTGAGTTCCTTCGACTTGAAGCTCGTGCCCACGCGCGGCGACATCGTCAGCATGATCTTCTCGTGGGTCGTCGACGCCCTGTCGTCGACCTTCGGCGGCATCGTCGGGAGCGCGCTGCGCGGCGTCGAGTTCCCGGTGGGTGCGTTCCCGGCCATCCCCATCGACGTCGAGCCCGTCCACCTCGACGCGACGCCGGCGGACCTGACCCTCTCGCGCTTCGGCGACGCCCTCGCGCTCCAGGGCGATGTGACCGTCACCAAGCGGTAGGGGCGGCCGCGGAGCCGGTGCCGGGCCCTGGTTCACCTTTCCCTCTCCCCGGGGCCCGGCACCGGCGACAGAGGGCCGTTTTCCCGCACACCGAATCCGGGCGAATATCGAACGGATTTCTGGACGGGCGTTCCTTCAGGGTTGCCCGATACTCGATAACAATCCGTCGCGTCACGCCGTGCGTTCCTTCGCCGCACCTTCCTTCGCCGCGCGCACTTCCATAATTCAACCTTGCACAAGTGAGGCAAGGTTGATGCAGATTCCGATTCCCAAATGGCCGGGAACCGATTGTTTCCCCGGCCGTTCAGCCCCTTAAATCGGCTCCCGTGACCGAAACGCCATATGACCTCGCACTCGGAATCCACGCCGACGCGCTCAACTCGGGCCTCAAGTCCCTGCACAGCCTGCACCGGGCCGTGTTCCAGGGTGCCTACGGCCCCGAGACCATCGAAGGCATCGAGTACACCTTCTCCTGGGACTTCCTGGAGCCGCCCGAGCTCGTCCTCGAGAAACCGGACACCGAGCTCTGGAATCAGATGATCAAGGCGCAGGGCATCACCGACCTGCCCGACTCGGGAGTCCTGCAGATCCACGCCCCGCAGCTGCAAGTGAACGGCACCATCGCCGGCGACGCCCTCCCCCAAGGCGTCAGCGAGGTCAAAGTCGCGGTCCAGGCCAAGGTCGACACCGGCGCCATCACCATCGTCCCGCTCGGTGTGCGGCTGTCCGAGATCCCGGACCCCTACACGCGGATCATGGTCGAGAAGGTGATCGTGCCGAACGTCCTCGACCAGGCGAAGAGCCTGGTCAGCGGGCTGAAGCTGCCCGTCCAGGACCTCTTCGGACAGCAGGTCTCCCTCACTCCGGCGCTCCTGGACGTCACCGGGACCCACCTGGTCCTCACGGCGACCGCAGGAACCGGCCACGCCCCCGCCGCCGGCTCCCCCGCCGGCGCGGCCACCGACTGGCCGTCGGACAAGCAGGTCTTCCTGCTCGTCGGCCGGGACCTGATGGCCCGCCTGCTGCAGGGCGCCCTCGACCAGTGGCAGAACACGAAGCTGGCCGATGACGACAAGACCGTGACCGGGGTCGCCTCGGTCTGGTGGAAAGCCACGTTCCGGAAGGCCGAGAACGTGAAGGTCGACGAGAACGACCCGACCACGATCTCGGCCGACTTCGACATCCCCTGGTCCGTGGGGGTCGACCTGTTCCCCGTCGCTCCCGGCAAGGGTTGCGCCCTGTTCAAGGCCTCCCAGGAGTCCTGAGACCGTCCCGCATCGTCGTCCCCTCACTCCAGGAGGTCCCGAAAACCGTGGATGCACTGATCGACTTCGAGGTCGTCCTCGACCCGGCCGAACCCAGCGTCACCTTCAAGGCCACCGGCCTGACGGACACGGCCCTCTCCGCGACGCTGGAGAAGATCGGCCTCAACTCCGTGTCGCTGTACCCGAAGTCCGACGCCGCCAAGCTGGTCGCCGCACCCGCCAATGCGCTCGCTCTCGCGGCCCCCGCCGTCCTGAAGGGCGCGCTGGAGGGCAAGAAGAGCGCCGACATCCCGCTCAAAACGCCGCTGGGCACCGACATCACCGTGCAGGGCCAGACCGTGTCCGTGAAGCTGACGTCGCCGGAACTGGGCTCCCACGACGGGATGCTCATGGTCAGCGGCACATTCGTCGTCTCCTGAGCCGTCCCCGCACCCTCCGGCGGGCCCGTCTCCGCCGCCCGCCCCCTCTCATGTCCGTCCGACCACCGCAGGAGACCCGTTGAGTACGCCCCAGCCCCCGCAGTCCGGCGACCGCCGGACCGGCCCCGAGGCCGAGACGCTCCACCTGGCCGACACCCCCGGCTACCCCCTCGCCCGCAGCGTGGAGATGCCCGGCGCCCTCGACTACGCCACCGGCTCGCTGAGCTTCCGGCTCGGTGCGCTGCAACTGCGCGCCGAGGGGCAGCCGGAAGCCCTCGCCGAGGAGGCCCGCGGCGGCATCCGCCGCATCACCCACCGCATTCCGGCCGTCGTCCTCACGGGACGCTACGCCCTCGACGCCGGGCCCGACGAGATCCACGAGATCGACACCGCCGGAAACCTGCGCCCGCTCTCGGCGGAAGCGCGACAGCCCACCCTGCCCGCCGGAGCCCGGGCCGTCGCGCCCGACCACCCGGACGACACGACCATCCGCAAGTGGACGAAGCGCGCCGATTCCCACCGCACCAAACTGATGAAGACCGAGAACGGCCGCCAGGTCCTCGTCCAGTACGGCACGCACAACGAGAGCTACTACGACATCTTCAACGGCAACTCCTCGGTCTCCTCCAACCTCCGGAAGAAATGGGCCGAAAAGGGCGTCACCCAGCGCATGTCGCAGCACACCTACGACAGCACGGACCCGGAAGCGCCCGTCGACGCCCGGCCGTCCGCCGGTGACCAGCCGCCGGTCAACGACTGGCACGACCCGCAAGAAGGCGTCACGTACAACGGGCACGCCTGGCAGCAGCGGACCACGGTGCAAACCGCGCTCACCACCGAAGCCGCCCGGATCAAGCGGAAGGACCCCGCCAAGGCCGAGCGCCTCCAGGCTGCGGCCACGGCCGCCGAGAGCTTCTCCAAGTCGGTCCAGCAGACCGGCAACGACGGCTCGCACATCATCCTGATGACCCAGGACAACGTCTACACCGCCATCGACCGGCACTCCGGGGAGGCTCCGGCGGTCTCCCCCGAGGAAATGGCGCGCTACAACGGACTCGTCGCGTTCGCCGACGGAGAGGTTCAAGCGCCCCGGGCAGAGCAGGAGGACCGGCCGGAGGAGCCGGAGAACTGGATCGCGCTGTCCGACGAGGACCGCGCGGTCATCCAGGGATTCGGCGCCGCCGCCTACCACGACGAGGCGCAGCAGGGGCCGCAGGCGACGGACACCCTCCACACCGGGGAGTGCACGGCACGGCTGGAGGACGTCCGCATCACCACCCGCCTCACGCCGGACGGCGCACCGGCGGACGTGACGGTCGAGTTGCCGGACCTCGCTCTGAGCATCGACGACGAGGAGTGGCAGGGGACCGCCGCCGATGTGGCCCGCGAGCGCCTCTCCGCCATGCGGTTCGTGCACACGCTGCTGCAGGACGCCATCGCCGAGACCGTCCGGCACGCCGCGTTCACCGGCATCGCCGGCTACGCCCACCCGCAGGACGGACGGTCCTGACCCGTGCTCATCCTCGACACGACCGCCCCCGCCGAGGACGTCCTCGGCGGGGTGTGGACGCACCTGCTCGCCGATGACCTGCCCCGCTTCGAGGCGTTCCTCGACCAGGCCCTGGCCCCGCAGCAGGAGTACCTCACCGACGGTGAACGGGCCCTGTACCGGCACGGCAAGCGGCTGCGCCCGGCGGTCCTGCTGCTTGCCGCCCGCATGGTGCACGGCCCCGCGCCGCTTCCGGACAAGGTGCTCCAGGGCGCCGTCTCCCTGGAGATGCTGCACGTGGCGACGCTGATCCACGACGACATCGTGGACGGCGCCGCCCTGCGCCGCGGCCTGCCCTCGGTCAACGCCGCGCGCGGCACGGAGACCGCGGTGCTCGTCGGCGACCTGCAGTTCGTCCAGGCCATCCGCGGCTTCGTGCGGACGATCGACCGCGACAGCGACATGGGCCTGATCGAGCTCGTCCTCGACACCGCCTTCCAGATCGGCTGCGGGGAACTCGACGAACTGCGCACGGACCTCTCCCAGGACCCGGGGCTGCTGGCCGAGACCTACTGGCGCACCGCCGACCGCAAGACCGCAGCCCTGTTCGGGCTCGCGGCCGAGGCCGGGGTGACGCTGGCCGACGGGCGCAGCGGCGACGCCCGCCGGGCCGGGTTCTACGGCCGCCGGCTCGGCCGCGCCCTGCAGGTCATGGACGACCTGTTCGACCTCGCCCAGGACGAGGCCGGCTCCGGCAAGCCGCGCGGCATGGACCTGTTGCGGCGCCGCGCCTCACTGCCCCTGATCTACGCCATGCAGGAGTGGGGCCCGGAGCATGCGGTCAGCCGCATCATGCGCGGCGAAGCCACCGGCCCCGGCGCCCTGGAGCGCACGCTCGCCGAGGTCCGCAGCGGCACGGGGTTCTCGCGCGCGTACACCGATGCCCGCGCCCAGGCGCTGGAGGCGGTCGAGCTGCTGCGCCCGTTCGCGGCCGGGCGGTACCGCTACGCCCTGGAGGACCTGGCCCTGCACGTCGTGGACCGCGGGGTCTGAGCAGCGGCACGGCAGCCCGCCCCGACCGAGCACACCAAGACCCTGGAACGTGAAGGAGAGTCCCGTGGCCACCAAGCTGCTCGACTTCATCTACGCCACCATGTACAAGCGCATCAACGACCCGGACAGCCCGTACTGGCTGCCTACCGTCCTCAAGGACGTCCGCACGCCCGACGGCCACACGCTGAATCCCTTGACCGTCGACACGTGGGACATCGGGCAGGTCGACGGCGACGAAGGGAAGACGATCGGGGACACGATCGGTTCCGCGTGGTGGATCTTCGTGGGCGCCGCCTTCGACGACGCGAAGGACCGCGGCGTGCCCGATCTCCCGGACAACCTCGACCCCTTCAACAGCCAGCGCGACGCCGACCACCCCTACCCCTCGCTGTCCCTGACCACCGTCACCGTCGACGGGCTGCCGAACGCCTCGGTCGGGGAGCTGCAGAACCTCACTCCCACCGCCAGCGGCTACCGGGGCACGGTCCGGGTCACCACCGCGGCGTACGACACGCACGGATGGCAGAAGCAGATCACCGTCCAGGGCACGTACAGCCTCGTGCAGCACGTCGTGGTGATCGACGATCCCGGGAACGGGGGCGGGGACGGCCTGAAGCCGCCCACGAAGGTCGTGGTCAAGGGCCTGGAGGGCGTGGAGTGGCCGCGCCAGGAGATCGAGGGCCATGGCCGGTTCACCGTCACGGCCCAGGACCTCGCCTTCGACGTCACGCTCCGGGCCGAGGCCACGGGCACCGGAGCGGACCGCGTCCCGCAGCTGACCGTCGAGTCGATCTCCGTCGCGTCTCAGCCGGAGTTCCACCTCGACGAGAAGTCCCTCACCATCGAAGGCAGCACGATCGACGAGGCCACCCTTCAGATCTGGAAGCAGGCGGCGGCCGACGCCTTCAACAGCGCCGAGGCCGGCCAGGCCCTCACCGCGAAGCTGGTCGCCACGCTGGCCGACCTCTCCTTCCGTAACCAGTTCTCCGCCACGGTCACCACCCAGCTGGCCAAGGCCCTCGACGGGGTGCTCGGCGCGGTGCCGACGGGCACCCTGCCGTCGGACGACACGGGCTTCCCGGCGAAGTACGGCCCGCTGGAGGTCTACCTCTTCGACCGGCTGCGGGCCTCCGTGAACGACACGGGCTCCGGCTTCTATCCCCCGACCGTCGTCCTCGGGGCGACCGACCCCAGGCTCGAACCGTACGGCCTCGGGGACATGGACCTCGGCTCGTACAAGATCGGCGTCGCGACGGCCGACCTCGGCTTCAAGGGAGGCACGATCAAGGGCATCTCCAACGTCCTGATCCCCGTCGAGGACGCCGCCCTCACCGACGGGGGCATCGGGGCGACCCTGAGGCTCGGCCGGCTCCCCGGCGACGCGAAGGTTCCCCCGCCCCCGCTCACCCTCACCGGCACGGGTGTCGTGTCCTTCCCGGATGGCACGGCCGCTGCCGCTGCGCCGGAACACACCTCGGCGCGCGATGACGACACGATCCAGGGCGACATCACCGTCACCATCGACCAGCCCTCGGCGACGGCCGCCCTGTCCTTCACCGGCCGCGACGCCGACGAGCTGACCATCGGCCTGGACGCGCTCGCCCTCGCCGTCCCCACGCAGAACCTGCAGGTCACGATCCATCTCAAGGAACCCAGCCCCCTGGAGAAGATCATCCAGCAGGTGCTGAACAAGGACGAGGTCAAGCAGAAGATCATCAAGGGGGTGCAGGACGCGGTCGACGCGCACCGTGCCGACATCGCCAAGGAGCTCACCGACAACGCCCGCGCGGTCATCCACTCCAAGCTCGAAGGCTGACCTTTCATGACGATCGAAGAACTCCGGGCCCTGATCGGCCGGCACACCCAGGGCACCACCCTCACGCTCCCGGCCGCCGACCTCGGCACCGGTCCCGCCGCCGGACTGATAGGCACCTGGCTCGACGGCACGCTCGCCATCACCGACCTGCACCGCGAGGACGACAACGACTCCGTGGTCGTGCACGGCACGCTCACCGTGGACGGTCTGGGCCTCACCGGCATGCTGGTCCGCGGCATCACCTTCGGCCTCGACCCCGTCGACCAGGACCCCACCCTCTACGTCCCGCTCGCCCTGCTCACGGACTGGACCTTCGCCACCTCCTTCCCCGCCACCGCCGGCAGCGACCTGGCCGCCCTCGCCTTCCCCGCACCACCCGCCCTGCTGCTCACGTCGGTGGGACGGCCTCCCCGCGACGGGTACCCCGCGCTGGACCCCGGCCTCACCTTCCATGCCCCTCAAGTGACCGACCCGGAGCAGCTCGGCGCACTCGCCGCGCTGCTCAGGCCCAGGCCCGGGACCCTGTCGCTGACCGGGCCGGTCGTGCGCCGCCCCGTCAATGAGCAGGGCGGCGAGGTCCGCACCGACATCGCACTGCGCTCGACGCCGCAGCCGGACGGGGCGTTCTCCGCGTCCTTCTACCTTTGGGCCGGGTCGCGTAGTGACGGCGGGAACGGCTCACCGGTCACCTACGGCTTACGGCTGGCCGCGGACCTGGTCATGGGCAAGGCGGTCGGGGCGACGATCAGTGCTCCGCTTCCGTCCGGCGGCGGCGTCCTCGCCCTCACCGCCGACCGGTTCCCCGAGCGGCTCACCCCGGTCGACCTCGCCGCCTGGAACGGCACTGGCGCGGCGGTCCACCAGCTCGTCGACCAGGAGGGCTTCGCACTCGGCGACTCCGTCCGCCTCACCGAGATCACCGCCACCATCGACCCCGCAGCGTTCGGCAAGGGCGGGCTGGCAGCGGCCCTGACCCAGGTCAAGGCCACCGTCGAGACCACGCCCGGCACCACATGGCCGATCATGGGCGACGACCTGGCCCTGACCGGCGTCGGCGCCACCCTGACCGTCACGAATCCGCTCCAGCCATCCCGCACGGCGGAGGTCACCGGGCGCGGCGACTTCACCGTCGCGGGCGACTTCAGCCTCCACACCACAGCGAAGATACCGCCCGGCACGTTCGAGCTCGCTCTCGACGAGAGCACACCCGCCGAACTGCGGGGCGTGCTCCATCACTTCCTGCCGCGCGCCGACCTCACCGGCGTGCCCGAGCTGACGCTGAAAAAATTCTCCGGCACGGCGACACCCAAGAAAGGCACGTACGAGGTCGAAGCGTCCGTCTCCTCCGACTGGCACATCGACATCGGCGCCGCCCGCATCAGCCTCACCGAGGCCGGGCTGAAGCTGGCGCGCGAGGGCGGTGAGGGCGCCGGCGGCAGCACGGTGCAGCAACTGGAGGGGACAGCCGACGCCCCGAACGGCGGCTCGCGGACCACCGGCACCTTGTCGGCCAATGCCGAGCTCGGCCCCGCCCAGGGCGGCAACGGCGACGACTCCGTGAAGTTCTCCGCCGCATGGACCATCCCCGGTGCCTTCGAGCTCGACGGGAACTTCCCCGACGTCGACCTGACCGCACTCCTGAAGTCCCTGGCCTGCCAGGCCGACGTGGCGCTGCCCGACGGCCTGCCTCGGGTCTCCCTGCTCCAGCCGGCCGTGACCGTACGCCTGGGGAACGCGCTGTCGGGGCAGCCGGCCTCGGGCAAGAGCTACGAGCTGACGGTCAGCACCACGGCGACGTTCGCCGAGGCGCAGCTGACGTTCTTCGGCAAGGCGGCCAAGAAGGCGGAGGGCGGCACGCTGTTCGCCGCCGCGTTCTGGCAGAAGGACTGGGTCTGGTCCCCGGGAAAGGTGTCGGACTGGGCCCCGGTGCTCGGCTTCCTCGACGGCATCACCTTCGCCAAATCCGGGCTCGCCGTCAGCTCCGCCGACGGTGTCACCGTCGATGCCGGCGCCAGCCCGCCCGAAACCCTGCCGTCCACACTCGGCAAGGGCCTCACGTTCTTCACCGAACTGGGCCTGACGGGCCCGCTGGCGCCCCTGAAAGAGCTGTTCCAGGACGCCAGTGGCATACACCTGACGGCCCGGCTCACCACGCCGGTCCAGGAGTCCGAGTTCACTGCGTCCATCGCGGAGCAGAAGACCCGGGACGGCTTCGGCGGCCTGACCCTCGCGTTCCGCCCGGCACAGCGGGAAGTGTCCCTCCAGACCTCGTGGAACTTCACCGTCCCGGCCGTCGGCTCCGCGCCCGCGACCCTGCTGCAGTTCGTGGCCGGAGGGTCCCTCAAGGGCACGGAGTTCCACCTCTTCCTGGTGCTCAAGCCCGCCGCCGGCTCCGGGGCTGAGGAAGCCGCCGGACGGCCCGCCCCGCACCAGTTGGCCTACGCGCTCCGGGAACCCGGGCACACCCTGCTCACCGCGGATCCGATCCTTGGAGCCGACGGCCGCCTCGTCCATGACGCCACGCCCCACCGGACGGGCGGGACCGCGTACAGCCTCGTGCGCGACACCGCGAGCCGCCTCGCCGGGCTCTCCGCGCCGCCCTCCGGTGACGATCGCCCCACGTGGAAGAACGCTTTCGGCGTCGAAGGGTTCGACGTCCACTACTTCTACATGCAGATCGGCTACGGGGCGGAAACCGGGCTCACCCTGGGCGCGGGCGGGTCGGTGATCATCGGAGAGGCCACCCTCGACCTGGACATCGAAGGCGGGTTCAATCCGGAGCCCTTCGTCACCGTCTTCCACTTCGATCTGGGGACCGTCCACAAGGACACCGGCATCTCGGTCTGGGAGATGCTCGCCGTCCTCGTCGCCCCACCGGACTGGCTCTCCTTCCTGCAGCAGATCGTGCTCCACAAGCTGGCGATCTGCGTGGTCATCGATCCCAACGGCTGGACCAACCGGGAGACCGGCGAGGAGTGGAAGCAGGGCTTCTACGCCAAGGGCGACATCGACTTCTTCGGCAACAACTGGCGCTTCGAAGTCAACGTCAGCGACGAGGGCCTCTACGCGTACAGCGCCATCGCCCAGCCGATGAAGTTGGGCAACGTCCTCACCTTCTCGGACGCGAGCAAAAACAAGGGCCCCCAGTACCTCCTCGACACCCGGGGCATCCGGACCGGCAAGCTTCCGCCGGTGATCTTCTCCCTCTCCGGCAACCTCGACCTCCTCGGCCTGTCGGCCTCGATCGAGGCGCAGCTCGGCAACGAGGGCTTCGCCTTCACGATCGCCGCGGACCTGCTCGACATCCTCCACGGCGACATGAGCTGCAGCCTCAGCAGCACGGGGCTGCACGCCTCGGCCAACGTCAAGCTGGGCTTCGATGTCAAGATTCCCCGGGGTGTGGTGCTCGGTGGCATCCCGATCCCGGCCGGAAACCTGGTCGGCATCCACGCTGAGGGCGGCTTCGACCTCACTGTCGACGGAAACGGTGTCAATCTGCACTTGACGGCGAGCTGCGACGCCTATCTGCTCGACGTGCACCTGGTCCAGTTCCACTTCGACCAGCAGTTCACGATCGACAAGTGGGACGGCATCGTCTCCTGGCTCAAGGACAACCCGGAGAAGCTCTTCGAGTCTCTCGGCGAGGGCATCTGGGACGCACTCAAGAACTGCGCCACGACGTCCGCCGCGCAGCTCACCTGACACGTCCTGTCACCTGACACGTCCTGCGGAGCGCGCCGCGTCCTGCCCGCCCGGCACGAGCCTGTGCCGGGCGGAGCGGACGGCCGCCCTGCTTGCCACTCTTGTCACTCGGGGGTGCTCGCGTGTTCTCGCAGCGGTGCGGCCTGCGGTGCGCGACCATCGGATTCCGGCGGAAACACCGAGACAGGAAGAAGGACGGACGTGTCCGGCAGCGAGAGCGAGAACCCGGTAATCCCCTCCCCCACCCCAACGCCGTCCCATCCCCGGACGAACCGGGACTGGTGGCCGAACCAGCTGGACCTTCAGGTTCTCCACCAGCACTCACCTCGGTCCAATCCGCTGGGTGCGGAATTCAGCTACGCGGAAGAGTTCGCAACTCTGAACGTGGACGAGCTGAAGCAGGACGTCTTCGAGGTGATGACGACGTCACAGGACTGGTGGCCTGCCGACTACGGCCACTACGGGCCGCTCTTCATCCGGATGAGCTGGCACGCCGCGGGAACGTACCGCATCGCCGACGGCCGGGGCGGCGGCGGCTCCGGCGCTCAGCGCTTCGCCCCGCTCAACAGCTGGCCGGACAATGCGAGCCTCGACAAGGCGCGCCGCCTGCTCTGGCCGGTCAAGCAGAAGTACGGCCGGAAAATCTCCTGGGCCGATCTTCTGATCTTCGCCGGTAACTGCGCCATCGAATCGATGGGCCTCAAGACATTCGGATTCGGCTTCGGGCGGGAGGACATCTGGGAACCCGAGGAAATCTTCTGGGGACCCGAGGACACCTGGCTCGGAGACGAGCGCTACCGCGGCGACAGGGAACTGACCGGTCCTTTCGGTGCCGTGCAGATGGGACTGATCTACGTCAATCCGGAGGGGCCCAACGGAAACCCCGATCCGATCGCCGCCGCCCGGGACATCCGCGAGACGTTCGGGCGCATGGCGATGAACGACGAGGAGACGGTTGCGCTCATCGTCGGCGGCCACACGTTCGGCAAGTGCCACGGTGCCGTCGATCCCTCGTACATCGGCCCGGAACCCGAGGCCGGCCCCATCGAGCAGCAGGGCCTCGGCTGGAGGAACACCTGCGGCAGCGGCAAGGGCGCCGACGCACTCACCAGCGGGCTCGAGGGCGCATGGACCTCCGAGCCGACGACGTGGGACAACGGGTACCTGGACAACCTCTTCAGGTACGACTGGGAGCTGACGACGAGCCCGGCCGGCGCGAACCAGTGGACCCCCACGGATCCCTCGGCCAAGGACACCGTGCCCGACGCTCACGACCCGTCGAAGAGGCACGCTCCCATGATGCTGACGACGGACCTCGCGCTGAAGCTGGATCCGGTCTACGCGCCGATCGCGAAGAGCTTCCACGAGAACCCGGACAAGCTGGCGGATGCGTTCGCCAAGGCGTGGTACAAACTGCTGCACCGCGACATGGGGCCCCTCCCGCGCTACCTCGGCCCGTGGATTCCCGAGCCGCAGCTGTGGCAGGACCCCGTCCCCGACGTCGATCACGAGCTGGTCGCGGACGAGGACATCGCGGACCTCAAGCGCAGGATCCTCGCCTCGGGCCTGTCCGTCCCCCAGCTGGTCACCACCGCCTGGGCGTCGGCGGCGAGCTTCCGCGGCACCGACAAGCGCGGCGGGGCCAACGGGGCACGCATCCGACTCGCGCCGCAAAAGGACTGGGAGCTCAACGACCTGCCCGAGGTGACCGAGGCGCTGCAGACCCTCGAGCAGCTCCGCCAGGACTTCAACCGCTCACAGGCCGGCGGGAAGAAGGTTTCCCTCGCCGACCTCATCGTCCTGGGCGGGTGCGCGGCCGTCGAGCGGGCCGTGAAGAACGCCGGGCACGACCTCACGGTCCCGTTCGCACCGGGGCGCACGGACGCCTCGCAGGAGCAGACCGACGTGGAGTCGTTCTCCGTGCTCGAACCCAAGGCGGACGGGTTCCGCAACTACCTCCGGGCGGGAGAGAAACTGTCGCCGGAAACCCTCCTGCTGGACCGCGCAAACCTGCTGAACCTGACCGCCCCCGAGATGACGGTTCTGATCGGCGGCATGCGGGCCCTGAACACCGGCTACAAGCAGTCTCCGCACGGCGCCTTCACCCACCGGCCGGAGACGTTGACCAATGACTTCTTCGTCAACCTGCTCGACATGGGCACGGAGTGGAAGGCGTCGACCTCGGCCGAGAACGTATTCGAGGGCCGGGATCGTGCCACGGGCGAGGTCAAGTGGACGGCCACCGCCGTCGACCTCATCTTCGGTTCGCATTCCCAGCTCCGGGCCGTCTCGGAGGTCTACGCGTCCGAGGACGCGGGAGAGAAGTTCGCGCGTGATTTCGTGGCGGCGTGGGACAAGGTGATGAACCTCGACCGGTTCGACCTCGCCTGAGCGCGATGCCCCGTCAGCCGTCCCGTCAGCCGCCTTGACTGGCGCCTTGGCTGCCACCGCCGGGCCCCGCACGTATCGGTGCGGGGCCCGGCCGCATGCAAGACCTTTGGTCGTACGCACCCCTTCAGCGCCCACGGCATCGCCTTCACGCCGTTCACCCGGACGCCCGCCGCCACTCCCGGGGTCAGTTCGACTGCCGGCGGACCTGCTTCACCTCGCGGTCGACGGCCCAGGCGTCGGCGACCGGCCCGATGTGGCCGAGCTTGTCGGGGTTGATCACCGAGCGGATCGTCTGGATCTGCCCGTCGAGCACGTCGAGGACCATGGTGTGGAGCACCTTGCCGTCCCGGTCCCGGAAGATCGCGCCGGGCTGGCCGTTGACCTCGTGCGGCTCCAACGACACGTCGATCCGGACCAGCCAGGGGTAGACCGTGCCCAGCAACCGGGCCACGTTCTCCGCACCCACGATGGCCCTGGCCAGCTGCGGGGCCTTGCCGCCGCCGTCCCCGACCATCTGCACGTCGGCGGCCAGCAGATTCTGCAGCCCGCCCACATCACCGTTCTTCAGCGCGTCGAAGAACCGCGTCGCCAGCTCCTGGCGCTCCTCACGGTCCGCTGCGAAGCGCGGCCGCCCGTCCTCCATGTGCCGCCGCGCCCGCACCAGCAGCTGCCGGCATGCCGCCTCCGAACGGCCCACCGCCACGGCGACCTCGTCGAACCCGAAGGCGAACACCTCCCGCAGCAGGAAGACCGCCCGCTCCAGCGGGCTGAGCCGCTCCAGCAACAGCAGCGCCGCCATCGACACCGAGTCGGCCAACTCCACCGACCGCGCCGGATCCTGATACGGATCGCTCAGCAGCGGCTCGGGAAACCACGGCCCGACGTACTCCTCCCGCCGCACCCGCGCGGAACGCAGCACATCGATCGAGATCCGTGTCACCGCCGCCGACAGAAACGCCTTGGTCGACGTGGGCCGGGTCGACGAGCCGTCGAAGCGCAGCCATGTCTCCTGCACCGCGTCCTCGGCCTCGCTCACGCTGCCCAGAATCCGATAGGCGATCGAAAACAGCAGCGGCCGCAGCTCCTCGAACTCCTCAACCTTGCTCACGCCGAATCCTCTCCCCCTGAAGCCCTCTCACCTGGCCGTGTGCTTCGGCGCAGGCGTCCTCTGATGATCATCCGGACCACCGGCGGGCCAGAGTAACGCCCCTGGCCCGAGGGCCCGGAGCCCGCAGCCGGGCCCCGAGCCGGTTGCTGATGCCGCTCTCAGTGGAACTGCCCGGCCTTGTAGTCGCCGGCCGGCTGCCGGGTGATGACATTGAACCGGTTCGCCATGTTCATGAAGGAGATCAGGATGACCAGGGCGTTGAGCTGCTCCTCGTCGTAGTGCTTGGCGGCGTGCGCCCACACCTCGTCACTCACCCCGCCGGCCGCGTCCGCGACCCGGGTCCCCTCCTCCGCCAGCTCCAGCGCGGCACGCTCGGCCTCGGTGAAGACCGTCGCCTCCCGCCACGCCGCCACCAGGTTCAGCCGCACCGAGGACTCGCTGGCAGCGGCGGCCTCCTTGGTGTGCATGTCGATGCAGACGGCGCAGCCGTTGATCTGGCTCACGCGCAGCGACACCAGTTCCTGCGTTGCGGTCGGCAGCGGCGAGTCCTTGAGGATCTTGCCCACCGCCATGAAGTGCTTGATGGCCTTGCCGGTGGCCGGGTCGGTGAGGAAGTTCAGTCGCGCGTCCATGGTGTGCTCCTCGGTGGTCGTTCGTGGTTACACCCCTGAGACGAGGTAGCTCGGCCCCCTGTGACATGGGCTGATGTGACCTGGGTCTCCCCACCCGGCCGGGGCCGAGGAACTCGCCGCCACCCTGTGCGAACGCCTCACGCGCCCCCGGCCCCGCGGCCACCCTCTGGGCCGACTCCTTCCGTGCGTTCGTCGAACAGTTCAGAAGGTGTGTCCCTCACACCGGCGCCTTCGCCCGGTGAGGTCACCCCAGCGATCCCGGGCCGGGCAACAATAGGGCCATATGGCTGCGATGACCCTCGCCCGAAAGCACCTTGTCCGGCCGTCCCCCGCATCGGTCCTGCTGCTCACAGTCTTCGCCGCCTGTGCGTTCTGGCTGCCCACCACCCCGGCTGCGGCCACCGGTATACCCAACCGAGCCGGCGTCGTCCGGTGTGAACTGAGCACCTACATCAGCGACCTGTACGACATCGACCCGGCCAAAGGAAGGTTCTCCGCGCGGCTGTGGCTGTGGACCATCTGCCCCGACCGCCGTGCCGATCCCCTGCCGCAGGTGTCCTTCTCCAATGCCGACGACCCCGACACCTCCGAGCCCAACCTGATCGACCAGGACGGCCAAGTGCTGGACCAGGTGCGGGTGCAGTCCAGTTTCCGGCAGGACTGGGACGTCCGCGACTTCCCCTTCGACCGCCACCGCATCGAGGTGCTCCTCACCGCACCGCAGGACACCGGCCATTTCCGCTTCACCGTGAACAACGCCGATTCACAGCTCAATCCGGAGATCCGCCCGCGGGGCTGGCGGATCTCCGGGTTCCGGCTGGTCACCGCCGACAAGCACTACACCACCACCTACGGCGACCGCAGCCTCAAGCACGGCAGCACCTACAACCGTGTACGCATCCAGATCGACCTGGAACGCTCCAGCCTCACTACCTTCTGGAAGCTCACCACTCCCCTCTACCTCGCCCTGCTCATCGCCGTCTCCACTTTCCTCGTCTCCTCCCGCCACGAAGAACCGGCGACCTCGGAGAGGCTGGAAGGCGTCCACAGCCGGCTCGGCGTCCTGGGCGGCGGGCTGTTCGTCGTGGTGCTCAACATGCAGCAGGCCGACGACGTGATCACCAGCTTCAACGGGCTGACCCTCATCGACTGGCTCCACCTCATCACCCTCGCCTGCCTCCTCCTCGCCGTGGCGGGCACCGTCCTCGCCTGGCGCTGGACCAGCCGGGGAGGCAGCGTCGCCCAGGCGGAGCGAGCGAGCCACCATGGCGCCTGGGCCGGGCTCGCCACCTACGCACTCACCTGCGGGACGCTGGTACTCCTCGCCGCCTGCAGATGAGCGCTCAACCGACAAACTCGCCGTCTAGGTCTCGGGTGGCTTGGGGACGGCTTCGCGCAGGCGGTCGAGGAGTACCCGGGCCGCGGGGCTCGAAGGACCGTTGGCCTGCCAGGCGAGCGCGATGCGGGCACGCATCTCGGGCCGGACGATCCGCAGGGTGCGGAGCTGTCCGTTGAGGGAGGATTCGTCCTCGCCGGCAGGGAGCACGGCGATGCCCAAGCCCCGCGCGGCGAGCTGTGCAAGCACATGGGGCGCTGCCGCCTCGAAGGTGACCCGGGGCCGGAATCCCGCCTGCACACAACCGCGTTCGAGCGCCGCGCGCACCCCGGTGCCGCGCGGCAGGCAGATCAGCGGCCGGTCGCGGAGACCGGCAAGCGGGACACTCGCGCCGTCGAAGCCGTCGAGAAGCGGATCGCCGGGCGCAACAGCGGCAACCAGCGGGACGTCGATCACCGTCTGGAAGACCGCTCCGGGCGGAGGCACCTCCTCTGCCGTCCCGAGAACGGCGATGTCGAGCTCGCCGGCCAGGAGCGCGGCCTGCATCCGCTCCGTGGTGTCCTCGGTGAGTGCCACCTCCACCGAGGGGTGCACGTCGTGGAAGTCCGCGAGTAAAGCGGCGATATCGAAGACATGGCCGGTGGCTCCGGAGACCAGCCCGAGCGTGACCCGGCCGCGCAGCAGCCCCGTGTACGCATCCACCGTCTGCTGCACCGACTCCGCAGCGGCCAGTGCGGCGCGGGCGTACGGCAGGACCGCCCGGCCCACCTCGGTCAGAGTCACCGACCGGCCGGAGCGGTCGAGCAGGGGCTGCCCCAGCTCCTTCTCCAGCTGGCGGATCTGTGCGCTCAGGCCCGGCTGGGCCAGGTGCAGCCGGGCGGCGGCTCGGGTGAAACCGCCCTCCTCGACGACGCAGACGAAGTAGCGCAGCTGGCGAAGCTCCATAAGCAATGATTCTAGGTGGCAGCAGAACTATCTACTGGCGCTATCGATCCGACGGCCGCAGGCTTGATCACATGGAGAACGCGACAGCCCGCAAAAGGAAGAGCACCGAGGTCAGGGCCGCGATCGCGGCGGAACGCCGAGAACTGGCCGGCCTGCTCGACACTCTGCGAACCGACCAGTGGAACGAGCAGAGCCTGTGCGCAGGGTGGCGCGTTCGCGAGGTCGCGGCGCACATGTCGATGGGGTTCCGGCTCTCCCTGCCCGTGACACTCGGCGAGTTGGTCAAGGCGCGCGGGAACCTTCACCGTATGACCGACCGGGTCGCGCGCAGGGATGCGGCCGCCCATTCCACCACCGCGCTCGCCGCCTTCCTACGGGACAACGCCGACCATCCCTGGACGCCCCCGGTCGGCGGGTTCGCGGCGGCGCTCGGCCACGACGTGGTTCACGGGCTGGACATCACCGTCGCCCTCGGCCTCGACCGGCGCATCCCCGAGGACCGGCTGCACATCCTGCTCGACGAGATCCGGCCCAGCAGCCTGAAGTTCTTCGGCGCCGACCTCGACGGAGTGCGGCTGTGCGCCGAGGATCTCGACTGGTCGTACGGCTCCGGCTCGCCCGTGTACGGCATCGCCCAGGACCTCCTGCTGCTGGCCTACGGCCGCAGGCTTCCGGAAGGCCGGCTCCGAGGCGAGCCGAGCAGCCGTTTCACCCGACCCGTGAAGGAGGCGCTGCGCCAAGGGTGCGGGCGAGAAGGCGCGACAGCTGGCGCCTGATATTCGGAAACCTCGACAGTGCCATCGGCCGGAGCTGGGACGCCATGACGCCATGACGGCGTGCGATTACTTGTCCGTGCACCCGGACTCGGTGGATGCCGACACCGAGTCAGTCTCGGAAACCGACCCCGGCATCGCCGCCGATGCGCGGAGGGATTGGCCGTCCGGAGCGGACGACGAAGGCAAGGAGGTGTACCCACTCCTTGCCACTCTTAACTTATAGCGCACAGGGGGCCTTGCGGCAAGGCCCCGGCAGTGGGGCACAATCACGGACCCAGCTCAGAACCTGCCGAAATCGGAGATCCACTAAGTGCGTGTGGCTGATGACATGAACTCGCTGACCACCAGCGCGTTCGCCCTTCCCGACCACCTCTCCCCCAAGGCCGACCCGGCTCTGATCGCAGGCGACGAGCAGCACTTCGCGGCCATCTCCGCGAGCCTCGAGCAGGCGATCGCCGAGCTGACCGACCGCCTCGAAGTCGCGCGCAAGGCGCCCGGCGGCATCGGCCGGGAGGCGATGGACCGGGACGCGGAGATCCACCGCCTGACCAGTCGCCTGCGCACCCTGCGCCGCTTCGGCCTGGACCTGTGCCTGGGACACATCGTCCCCGCGGACAGCCCCGAGCCCGTGTACATCGGACGCCTCGGCCTCACCGACAGCACGGGGCGCCGGCTGCTGCTCGACTGGCGTTCCCCCGCGGCCGAGCCGTTCTTCGCGGCGACCCACGCCAACCCGATGGGTCTGGCGAGCCGCCGCAGGTACCGCTGGACCCGCGGCCGGATCGGCGACTACTGGGACGAGGTGTTCACCGCCGACGGGCTCGAGGGGCACGCCGCGCTCGACGACCAGTCCGCGTTCATCGCCAGCCTGGGCAGCAACCGCTCGGCCCGGATGCGCGACGTGCTCTCCACCATCCAGGCCGACCAGGACGCCATCATCCGGGCGGGATCCCGCGGCGCTCTGGTCGTCGACGGCGGTCCGGGTACGGGCAAGACCGTCGTCGCCCTGCACCGCGCCGCCCACCTCCTCTACTCCGACCCCCGCCTCGGTCACCGCCGGGGTGGCGTGCTGTTCGTCGGTCCGCACCAGCCCTACCTGGCCTACGTCGCCGATGTCCTGCCCAGCCTCGGCGAGGAGGGCGTGCAGACCTGCACCCTGCGCGACCTCGTCACCGAAGGAGCCGGAGCAGCGGTCGAGACCGACCCGGGCGTGGCCCTTCTCAAGTCGTCCGCGGACATGGTGAAGGCGATCGAGGCGGCCGTCAGGTTCTACGAGGAGCCGCCCACCAAGGGAATGACGATCACCACCCCCTGGGGGTCCGACCTCCGGCTGAGCGCCGCCGACTGGGCGGCGGCGTTCGAAGCGGTGGAACCCGGCACTCCGCACAACGAGGCGCGCGAGCAGATACGGGAGGAGCTGATCACCATACTGATGGACGAGGACGACAGCGACGCCCCGCCCGAGCTGCTCCGGAGGTCGCTGCTGCAGGACCGCGAGCTGACCGGGACCCTCGACCGTGCGTGGCCGATGATCGAGGCGAGCGACCTCGTCGGAGATCTGTGGTCGGTGCCCGCCTACCTGCGCAAGTGCGCTCCCTGGCTCGGCCCCGACGACGTTCGCCAACTGCAGCGCGAGGACGCCCAGGCCTGGACGGTGTCCGACCTGCCCCTCCTGGATGCGGCACGGCAGCGGCTCGGCGACCCGAGGGCGTCCGTACGCAAGCGCCGGCACGACGCCTCTGTCGCCGCCGAACGTGCGCGCAGGTCCGCCGCCATCGACAGCCTGCTGCAGAACGTCGTCATCGACGAGAGCGAAGGCGCGATGGGGATGCTGCACGGACAGGACCTGCAGGACACCCTGATCGACGAGAGCGCGCTGCCCGGCACCACACCGGACCTGCTCGCCGGCCCGTTCGCGCACATCGTCGTGGACGAGGCCCAGGAACTGACCGACGCCGAGTGGCAGATGCTGCTGCTCCGCTGCCCGTCCCGGAGCTTCACCATCGTCGGTGACCGCGCCCAGGCAAGGCACGGGTTCACGGAGTCGTGGCAGGAGCGGCTCGAGCGGGTCGGGCTCGACCGGATCAACGTGACCTCCCTGAGCATCAACTACCGCACGCCGGAAGAGGTCATGACGGAGGCCGAGCCGGCCATCCGCGCTGCGCTCCCGGACGCCAACGTGCCGACCTCCATCCGCAGCAGCGGCATCCCCGTCGTCCACGGATCCGTTACGGATCTGGACGAGGTCCTCGATGCCTGGCTCGCTGCGCATGCCGACGGAATCGCCTGCGTCATCGGCGACCCCACGTTCCGGGCGACCTCCCGCGTCCGGTCGCTGACGCCGTCGCTGTCGAAGGGGCTCGAGTTCGACCTGGTCGTCCTCATCGACCCGGAGACGTTCGGCGAGGGCATCGAAGGAGCCGTCGACCGCTACGTCGCGATGACCCGCGCGACCCAGCAGCTCGTCATCCTCACGAGCTCCTGACGTCGGCCCTGTGCCCTGGCCGCCCCTGCGGCCAGGGCACAGGAGCTCACGGGGGCGGGACGACAGGCTCGGCGCTCTGTTGCGCAGGAGTGGACCGGAGTACTTTGCGCCCCATGGGGAGACGCGCGCGGAGCACCCGCATGACGTACAGATCGCTCGTGACGGCGGCCGTACGCCGCCCCCTTCGGCCGGCAAGCCGTTCCCGGCCCCGAAGGCGCCCACCGAGGACGGCCCGTATCCGCACCCTCGCCATCGGCTTCGCCACCGCCGCGCTCGCCCTGACTCTCGTCCAGACGCCCGCGCAAGCCGCTCGCACCCCGCCGCGTACCGGCCTCGAAACCGGCTTCGAACGCAGCAACGGAGCTCACTGGACCGGCCAGGCCGAGGAACAGCGCCTCCTGGCCGCCCTCGACCGGTCGAGCGACCGCGTCGCCGTCCGCCGCATCGGCACCACCCGCCAGGGCCGACCGCTCCAGCTGGTCCGCATCGGTCCGGCCCACCACACGGCCGAAACCCTCCTGCTCGTCTGCAGCCAGCACGGCGACGAACCCGCCGGCCGGGAAGCCTGCCTCACCCGCATCCGCGACCTCACCCACGCCACGGACCCGGCCACGCTGCGCTTCCTCGCACGCACCACTGTTCTGGTCGTCCCCACCGCCAACCCCGACGGCCGCGCCGCCGACAAGCGCACCAACGCCGACGGAGTCGACATCAACCGCGACCACCTCGCTCTCAAGACCGCCGAGAGCCGCGCCCTGGCCGCCGTCATCCGGGACCACCGGCCCGACATCGTCTACGACCTGCACGAGTACGGCGCCACCCCGCCGTACTACGACAAGGACCTGTTCGACCTCTGGCCCCGCAACCTCAACACCGATCCCCGCGTGCACCGGGAGGCACAGACCCTCTCGGGGGCCTATGTGCGCCCCACCGCCCACGACGCCGGGCACAGCACCGGCACCTACGGCATCTGGACCGACCCCGCCACCGGCGACCCCGTCAAACAGGTCGCCGGCGACGGACAGGAGCGCATCCTGCGCAACACCTCCGGCATCAAGCACGCGATCGGCCTGCTCATCGAGAGCCGCGTCAACCCGATGACGGAAGCGGAAAAAGCGGACCCGGCCCTGAACAACCGGCGCCGCGTGCGGTCCCACCTCGCCGCTCTCGACGGAACGTTCGCCTTCGCGGACGAACGACGCAGGCAGATCACCTCGGCCACGGCCGCAGCACGCGCCAAAGGCTTCGCCGACCGGGGCCCGGTCCACCTCGGCGGCGCCGACAACGAACCCCCACCCCCCGGCCAGACCCTCCCCGACCCGCCCTGCGCCTACCGGCTCACCGCCGAGCAGTACGCGGACACTCAGGACGAACTCGCCCTGCACGGCATCAAAACCGTCCCGTCACCCGCAGGCGGAGCGCTGGTCCCGCTGCGCCAGCCGCTGCGGTCCCTGGTACCGCTGCTGCTGGACGCCAGGGCGTCGTACGAACTCACCGCGGCCGAACCCGTCGACCACTGCTGACGGACGGCCGACCCACGGCTGATCGTGCCGGAAGACGGGATGCGAGCACCCCGTCTTCCGGCACGGCACGCCGATCCACTCACCCGGCGGACACCATGGGGGCGTCACCCCGCCCCGCACACCTCCGGAGCCTCCTTCTTCAGGCCGAGCAGCCGGAAGTAGTTCTGCCCGAGGGCGATGTGGCGGAACGCCTTGTCGCCCAAGGCCTTGTTGATGCGGCTGGTGACCTCGAGCTCCTGCTCGTAGACCTTGTAGTCCTTGTCCCGGGACGCGACGAAGTCGGTACCGGGAATGGCCCGGGTCGGATACCGGTCGAGGAACGCGGCGTACTTCTGCCGGACGCCGGGCTTGCTGAAGTACTGGTCCTCCAGGACGCGCCAGCTGAGGTCCAGATCCAGCTTGGGGTGGGCGTCCAGGAGCCTCGTCATGATGGAGATGTGCTCGTCGGGGTCCATGGTGGACAGCTCCTTGGACAGCCCCATGTGCGCCCACACGATCTTGTTCTGCGGGTAGCGCCTGAGCGTCTCCTCCATCAGGTGGAGGTACTTCACAGGTTCCTTGTCGCTGCCGAGATCCGAGTGGATGGTGATCGGGATCCCCCGGTCCCGCAGCACCTTCATGAACGGCGCCCAGTTCTTGATGTTCTCGCTCGTCGCGGACGTGTGGTGATTGGGGAACAGCGCCTGCTTGACGAGGTTCACCTCCCCCGCCCACCGGAACATCCCCGGGAACTCCTTGTCGTAGAGCGCGATCCCGGGCGGGATGGTCTCGGGGTGGTTGAGGTCCATGAAGGTCATGGAGAGCGCGAGATCGGGATCCTTGGGCTTCGCCTCCAGGTAGTTCACGGCGTTGGCGAAGTCATTCTTCATGCTCGGCACCACGGGGGTGCCGGGGCAGTTGAGGTAGTAGGTGCAGCCGGAGTCCGTCGGCAGCATCTGCCCGATGCCATAGACGCTCGCGTAGCGGACGCCGCTCTTGCTCAGATAGCCGTTGAGCTCCTCGAACGGAACCGGCCGGCCACCGAACGGACGGAAGTGAAGGTGACTGTCGACCACCGAGGTGTACGGCTCTCTCGCGCGGTCGAAACAGCCGTGTTCCGCCAGGGCGTGGCCTACGCCTGCCGGCGAGGCGGCGATGGCCACCGCCGTCAGAACCGCACCGGCAATACCGAGCCGCCTGCTGATCCGGGTCGCGCTGCTGATGACGGCCTCCGCTCATTCAGTGCGGGCGGACGCCAGAACAAGCCTTCGATGAGGCGTCGGCACACCGCACACTATCGTCACAGAGCGCTACTGAATCATTCCTCTGCGCACGTACGGGAGGGCGCGCGGGGCGCACCCGAAGCCTCCCCCTCAGCTTTCACGCCTACAGGCGGCACAACACTCCCCCACACGGCACACATGGCCGCATGAGCACCAGCTCCGAGGGGGCGGAGGCCGTGGCCGCAGCCGCCCTCGTCGCAGCTCAGTGTCCCGGCAGTGAGCCGGTCAGCCCTGCCTACGGCCCCAAGGAGCCCCTGCGAGGGACTGTTGACCTGGCACGGGGGTCGACGGCGCGGATCCGGGCAGCCAGGCCCGAGTAGGGGACGGGATCCCCGGCCAGGGCTCGGACGGAATTCAGGGCCAGGCTCTTCGTGCCTTTGGCTTCGATTACGGGGCCGGGGACGACGTAGAACTGCCACTGGCCGACGTCCAAGGGGTCGTATTCTTCGTGGCTGATGGCAGTGTGCACGGCAAAGACGTACACGTCGGCGTTGAAGCTGGGCTCGGCCGCGTCACCGGTCTGCGGATTCCAGGTGCGGGTTCGCAGCCGATCGAAGACGATCCTAGTGACTTCGCGCTGGCCCCATGCCTGGAGGTAGGCGCTGCTCTTGACCTCGATTCTCAGCCCGTCGGCGGTCAGCACGTCGAAGCTCTCCCACTCCTGGTTCCTCTGCTGTGCACCGACAGCGCGGTGTACGAGGAACTCCGCAAGCAGGCCCCGGGTGGTGTTGGTCTTCAGATCCGGAAAGGCGTACCGCCAGAAGTCGAGGACGGTTGCTCCTTCCGCGCCGGTGAACGGTTCTCCGCCGCGCAGCGGCGCGCCAGGCGGGGGGATGTACTGCAGGGGCACGACAGGGTCCACCCACCGACCTCTACACGGCCAACGGTCCCATCCGCAAGCTCATCCGTCCGTACTGCGCTGTGGCACACCCCGCCTGGATGGAAGCGGCGGCTGCAGGCGGAGCTGACGGCTGCCCACCCAGCCCCCGCCCCGGTGAGTAACCAGGCAGCGATTCCGAGGTCCTTACGAGTCCGGTGGATGAACCCACGGACGGCCGGCTCGCGCCGCCAGGGGGCGAGGGCAGTGGTGAACTCGCGGACCTGAGCCATGTCGATGACGTCCTCGGCGAACCCGCGCATGCGGGCCTGCACGGCCATGGTTGTCAGGACGTGTCCATGCCCGGACGGCCTTCCCGATCCGCCCGGGGAAACCGCTGCGGCAGCCGAAATCCATCGCACCACGCTTCGGGCGCAAGCCCCCCGAAGCCCCATATCCGACACCGCTGCCCGGCCTCTTCCACCCCTTCCGCAAGCCCGCCGAATCGGCCGAAGAGAGGGGGATAAGGAGCCATTCAACACATGTGTGCGGGGCCGGTGCCAGTGTGCCGCATCACTCTGGTGCGACGGGTGAATTCCACCAGGAGGTATGAATGATCGTCCTCGGTCTCGTCGGCCGACCCGATGTGCCCGGCTGTCACGACGGCGCGGTCTGCCTCGCCGTCGACGGCACGGTGGTGGGTGCGCTGGAGCAGGAGCGCGTCAGCCGCCGCCGGCACGCACCGGGCGAAGGTCCTCAGGATGCCGTTCGGGTGCTGCTGGACGCCTTCGGGGTGCATCCCCGCGAGATCCAGGCGATCGGCTACGCCTGGGCGGACGCCCCTCCCGGCACGCCGGCCACCGAAGCCCCCGGCATACCCTGCGGAGTCCATGTCACGGACGCGCTGACCGAGACGATCCTGCCGGGCCTGGCGTCCGAGCTGGGTACCCGCGACATCACCTTCTTCGACCACCACCTGTGCCACGCCGCGGGTGCCTACTTCCTCAACCCGTACGGAAGGGCCGACATCCTGGTCGCCGACGGCTGGGGCGGCGACGGCTCGACCTCCCTCTTCCACGTGGACGACGGCCGCTTCCGGCTCCTGGAGCGTTACGGCAAGTGCTGGTCGCTGGGCATGTTCTACGGAGCGGCGGCGGCGTACTCGAAGCTCGGTTTCTGGGGTGCGGGCAAGCTGATGGGGCTCAGTTCCTACGGCCGTACCAGCGACATGCGGTTCATGACCTTCGACGCTGCGACCGGCGGGTTCTCGCTCGACCGGCGGCTGCGGGGCGATCTGGCCACCGCTCCCAGCTGGGGCAAGCTGGGCAAGCAGTGGCTCGCCGCCTTCGAGGAGAACGTCTTCCCGTACACCGCATCCTCGGCCAACGCCTTCGACTACGCCCCCTTCGCCGCCGACGTCCAGCTGACCGTGGAGGAGGCCGGGCTCGCTCTGGCCGCCCGGGCGCGGCGGCTCTCCGGTGAGGACACTCTGCTGCTGTCGGGCGGGGTCGCACTCAACGCGCACATGAACCGCAGGATCGCGCTGGAGAGCGGATACGCCAGAGTCTCCGGTACGGTCGCGCCCAATGACGGGGGCACGGTCTTCGGTGCCGCGCTGCTCGCGGAAGGCCTGTACGGCGGCACCATGCCGCCGCCGCTGCCGGCCGAGGCGGGACAGCCGGTCTTCTTCGGGCCGCCGGTGCCGGCCGGGGCCGTCGAGCAGGCCTTGCAGCGCGCCGGCTGTACCGCGGTCGCCTTGGACCAGGAGCAGCTGACGGCCGAGGTGTCAGCCGCGATCGCGCAGGGCGAGGTGGTCGCCTGGTTCGACGGGCCGAACGAGTTCGGGCCGCGCGCGCTGGGCGCCCGCAGCCTGCTCGCCTCGCCCCGCCACCGTACGACGCTGGACCGGCTCAACCGGGTCAAGGGCCGTGAGGCCTGGCGGCCGGCGGCGCTCTCCCTCACCGCCGAGGGCTTCCGCGAGCTGGACATGGAGCCCCCGGTCCAGGGCCTGAGCGACTACATGCTCAACATGCACCTGGTCGGCCGCGAGCGCATCGAGCACGCCCCCGCGGGGGTCCACGTGGACCGAACGACGCGTGCACAGGTCGTGCCCGCGGCGGACACCGGGTTCGGAGCGCTGCTGGCCGCGGTCGGCGAGGAGACGGGGCTTCCCGGGGTGATCAACACCTCGCTCAACACCAAGGGCAGGCCGATGGTCCTCACCCCCGGCCAGGCGGTGGAACTCATGGTGGAGAGCCCGGACATCGATCTGCTGGCCATGCCGCCCTACCTGGTCCGGCGGTCGTGACCGGGCGGGCCGCACCGGTCACCGTGCTGGAGGGCCTGCGGGCGCACGACAACGACTACTCCGGGGTCGAACGGTCCTTCCGCGCCCGTACCGGCTTCGGTCTGGCGGGTCCCATCGACCGGGTCCCCGAGGGGATCTCGGAGCCGGTCTCGGTGGTCGTCGCCACGTACAACGGCGGGCGCCCGCTCGCCGGGACGCTGGCCGGCCTGGAGGCCCAGCTCTGGCGCGGCTTCGAGGTGATCGTGGTGGACGACGGCTCCGAGCCGCCGGTGCACCGGGTGGTGCTGGACGCGGGCCTCACGGTTCCGGTGACCGTGGTCCGCAGTCCGGTCAACCTGGGGGCGGGCCCGGCGCGCAACGTCGGGCTGACCGCGGCCGCGGGCTCCACAGTGGTCTTCCTGGACGACGACATACGGGTGCCCCCGGCCATGACCGCCCTGCTGGCGCTGCGCCAGCAGCACACGGAGGGCTGTCTGTTCACCGGCTTCCGGGACAACACCGGGCCCGAGGTCTTCTTCGCCCCGGACGGCTCGCCCCCACCGCGTATCGAGCGCGACTGGCGCTGGCTCAGCAACCGGGGCGGCGACCGCTACCTGCTGGTCACCGCCGATCCGGACGTGCCGCACTGCGACCGCACGTCCTTCGAACCGGTCCGGGAGAGCCGGTACTTCAAGGACTTCGGGCACGGCCGGGCCATCGGCTTCTGGGACCTGCCCGGAATGGTCAGCAGTCACAGTCTCTGTGTGAAGCGCGCCGACGCCGTGGCGGCGGGCGGCTTCCCCGAGGAGTACGGCACCCACTGGGGCGCGGAGGACCTGGCCTTCGGCGCCCTGATGGCGGCGCGTGGCACCTACGTCGTTCCGGCGCTGGAGTGGGTCTCCTTCCATCTGCGGCACGAGGGCCGGCATGTGCCCCGGGCGGCCGAACGCGCACGCCTGGAGCAGGCACTCGACCGTTACCGCAACCTGTTGCAGCAGCCGCCGGGCGAGCGGCGGCTGCCCCGGCACCGGCTGCGGCGCGTCAGCGGTCCGGGACGGCCGGGTGTCGAGTGTTACGAGCTGATCCGGTGAGCGCCGCGCGCGCGGCCGGGGGGCTCGTTCAGCGGCGGGTAGCCGAAGGCCTCCAGCACGTCGCCCGCGACCGCTGCGAAGGCCGCGAGCCGCTCCGGTTCCCACGCGGGGTGGTGGGTCAGCGGATCGAAGTCTTCCGGCCGGGCCACCGGTTCCCAGTGGACCTGCCGCGCACCGCCGCGCACGACGGACGAACCCCGTACCGGCAGGTTCGCGGCACGGGCGTAGTCGTAGGTCTCCGGGTCCGCCCCGAGCGCGCCGAAGACCCGCCGCAGCTGGGTTTCGGTATCGGCGACGAGGTCCTCGTACCGCACGAGCAACCGGGCAGGTCCGGGCTCGCGCGACTGCCCGGCGTCGGCGAGGAAGCCGAGGATCTGCCGCCCGCCGTCCGCCCAGCGCCACGTGGTCTCCTCTTCGCCGGTGCCGAAGCTGAGGCGGGCCGAGTCGACGACCTGCCTGCCGTCGCGGACGAGAAGGATCAACGGGGAGCGGGGGAACAGCAGCGGGGCGAGATGGAGGTTGGCGGGGGTCGGAGTCTTGAGGAGGACGAAGCGGGTGGTGGCGTCCTCGGTCAGATAGGACTCGATGCCTGCGCCGATGGCCCGTACGAAGCGGTCGGCCTCGCTCTGGTCCATGTCCCACCAGTCCCGCCAGAGACCGGTCAGCCCGGCGGCGAAGTCGGCGACCGGACCGATGCGTTCCAGGACGTAGTCCTCCCAGAGGGGAGGGCGCATCTCGATGTCCGGGTGCTCTCTGAGCAGGTCGAAGAGGAAGTTGGTGCCGCTGCGCTTGGTGATGCCCAGGAGGAAGACCAGGGTCGGTTCGGGTACGGATACGGATGGGGGTACGGGGGCGGGCTCGGGCGCCGGGTGCGGCTCGGGCACCGGGGCCGGTTCGGGCACCAGGGACGGCTCAGGCACGGGCCACCACCGTTCGTGCGTCGGCGAGGTCCTGCTCGATCATCGCGGCAGGCCCCCCGGCCGTCCGCCGCGAGTACAGGGCGCTGTTGGCCTCCCGCTCGGGCGTGCCGCTGTACGGGTAGGGGTGCTCGAAGTGCAGACAGGTGATGCCGGTGCCGCTCTCGTCCCAGGCCAGGGAGACCGGGACGCGGGAGGCGACCTTCACGAACAGGTCGTCGTCCTCGCAGCCCCAGCCGTAATAGCGCCGGCAGTAGCCGCCGACCTCTTCGAACAGCAGGCGCTCGAGCAGCATCGCACCCCAGTGGAAGGGCGCCCGCCAGTCCCGCCGGTCGGCGGGGTCCGGGGACGTGCCGGGCGGCGGGTACATCACGGGGACCTCGGTGGTGACGGCACCGCAGTGCAGCATGCGCCGGCGGGTGATGACCTCACCGGGGCAGGGCCGCAGGGTCCCGCCGGAGTCCACGGTCGCCGTGCAATACGGCCGGCCGCCCACCGCAGGCCCGGGGCGCAGGTCCACCACCCCGGTGCCGTCCGCGGGCCTGTCGATCCGGTACATCCACGGCTGTGCCCAGGCGCCGTCCCGGGCCCGGGCCGCTGCGAGCGCCCGGCTCAGGTAGTCGCGCCCCAGCGGCGCCACATCGGCGTCGGAGAGATAGAGCATCCGGCCGGCCGCCACCGCCGCGGCCGCGTTGCGCAGCAGTCCCGGCGCTCGCAGTCCGGGCGAGGCGCGCAGCAGCCGGGCGCCGCCGGCGTCGCCGAGCGCCTGCTCTCCCGCGGTCGCGACGATCACCTCGCAGGGCACGTCCTGGGCCAGCCAGGCCGCGACCACCGCACTGATGCTCAACCGCCCCGGGTGCCGCCCGTAGAGCGGAATTACCACACTCACCTCAGTCGAATTCCGGGTCATCCCCGGGACGATAGGTCCCGGCCCGGGTCCGGAGAACACGGCCGTGGGCTTTTCGGCCATGGCGCAGGGGCGGCACCCCGCGGGGAAACGCAAAGAGCAGTTCTTGTCCGACCGCCGAGGAGCAGGAAATGCTGATATTCGCCGTGAAGCCGGGTCACGACGGCACGATCGCCATCGTGCGGGACAGGAAACTGCTGTACTCGCTGGAGGCAGAGAAGGATTCGGGGAGGCGCTACGCCCCCATGGACGCCACGGGTCTACTGGAAGCTGCCGAGCTGGCCGGGGACCTGCCCGACGTCGTCGCCCTCGGCGGCTGGCAGCACCAGAGGCCGCTGGGTCACCGCCCCATCGGCGCCGGGTACGCGGGCCATCACGCCGTCGAACAGCGCCCGCTGCGCTTCTTCGGCAAGGACGTCCGCTACTTCTCCTCGTCGCACGAGCGCTCGCACATCATGATGGCGCTGGGCATGGCGCCTCCGGACGACGCCGAACTGCGCAGCGTCCTGGTGTGGGAGGGTGCGACCGGCGCCTTCTACGTCGTCGACCGTGACGGCCGCGTCGTGCGGCACATTCCGGTGCTCGACGAGCCGGGCGGCCGTTACGCCTTCCTCTACGCCGTCGCCGACCCTTCCTTCGAGCCGCGGGCCGCGGCGCCCCGCCTGGGGGATGCGGGAAAGCTGATGGCCTTGGCCGCCTACGCGGAACCCGGCGACGCGGACCGGGAGATCGTACGGGCGGTCGACCGGATCCTCGCCCTGCCGTCCGTCTATCCGCCGCCCAAGGAAGCCTTCCGGGACACCCCGCTCTACGACGCCGGTGTCGAGTCACCGCAGACCAAAGCCGCGGCAGCCCTGCTGAGCAACCGGCTCTTCGGGATCTTCGCGGACGCCGCCCGCACGCACCTGCCCGCCGGCACACCGCTGCTCATTTCCGGGGGCTGCGGGCTGAACTGCGACTGGAACGCCCTGTGGGCCGACCTCGGTCACTTCTCCTCCGTGTTCGTGCCGCCCGTCACCAACGACTCCGGCTCGGCCATCGGCACCGCCGCCGACGCCCTGGCCGCGCTCACCGGTGACCCGCACCTCGACTGGAACGTCTACAGCGGCCTGGACTTCGTCCACGACACCGAGCCCGACCCGGCGGTGTGGCACCGGTCCGCGCTCGACCACGCCTCCCTGGCCCGGGCCATCGGCGAGGGCGCGGTGGTGGCCTGGGTCCAGGGCCGCTGGGAGATCGGGCCACGCGCGCTCGGCCATCGCTCGCTGCTCGCGGAACCGTTCCGGGAGAGCACGAAGGAGCGGCTCAACGCCATCAAGAAGCGGGAGGACTACCGGCCCATCGCGCCCTGCTGCCGCGTGGAGGACACCGACGCCCTCTTCCACGGCGGCTTCGAGGACCCGTACATGCTCTACTTCCGCAAGGTGCGTTCCGTGGACCTGCGCGCCGTCACCCACGTCGACGGCTCCGCCCGCGTCCAGACCGTTTCGCCCGGCGACAACGCCGCCCTGCACACCCTGCTCTCGGCCTTCGCCGCGCAGTACGGGGCGGGGGTGCTGTGCAACACCTCGCTCAACTTCAACGGTCACGGATTCATCAACCACATGTCCGACCTGACGCACTACTGCCAGAAGCGGGGCGTCGACATCATGGCGGTGGGCGACCAGTGCTACCGCCGGCGGTGAGGGCGGAGGCGGGGGCCGGCGTGCGACCGAGCCTGCGGGTGGCCCTGGTCGTACGCGACTTCTCCCCGTCGTGGGACCAGGTGAGCCGCTACGTCCTCAACGCCGGCCGGCAGCTGGTGCGCGAAGGCCACTCCGTCCGTCTGCTGGCGGCCACCGGGGACTTCGCGACCGCCGGGCGCCACGGACTCCAGGCCGTTCCGCTGCCGGCACCGGACGAGAGCCACACCTACCTGACACCGGCGCACGCCCACGCCGACCGGGTCTACCGGGCCCTGCGGACCCTCGCCACCACAGGGCCCGGCCTCGACGCGGTGGAGTTCGCCGACCGCGACGGCGAGGGCCTGACCACGATCCGGGCCAAGCGCCTGCTCGGCGAGTTCCCGGACACTGCGCTCACCGTACGGCTGCACGC
The DNA here is from genome assembly GCF_001445655.1 of Streptomyces roseifaciens. Classification (NCBI taxonomy): domain Bacteria; kingdom Bacillati; phylum Actinomycetota; class Actinomycetes; order Kitasatosporales; family Streptomycetaceae; genus Streptomyces; species Streptomyces roseifaciens. The sequence continues at coordinate 219,864 of NZ_LNBE01000001.1, read as the reverse complement.
ACCCGCCGCGCTGACCGCTCCGTTCAGCGGGGAGCAGCCGGGCGACACCGACCGGGCGATGGCCGCATACGCCGAGGACTACTGCCTGCGCCACGCCGACCTGCTGCTGCTCCCTTCGCGACGCGTCGCCGGATACGCACGGGCGCTCAACAGCAGGTGCCGCTACAGCCCCTGCCCCATCCCCCAAGCCGACCTCCAAGTGACGTCCGCGGGCCCCCGGCAGGTGACGTTCGCGGGCCCGCTGAGCCCCCTGGGCGGAGCCGACGTCTTCCTGGCCGCAGCCGCCCGCCTCGCCCGCGCCGACCCGCACGTCACCTTCACCCTGTTCGGCCCCCGGAGCGCCCACCGGCGGCTCGGGCTCCCCTACGACCAGCACCTCGCCCGGCTCGTCACCGGGCCGCTGCGCGGACGCGTCTCCTTCCTCGACCCCGCGGAAGTACCCGACCGGGCGCACCTCTGGCGGAACAGCCGCCTCTGCGTGGTCCCGGCCCGCTGGGACAACTGCCCGTACGAGGCGCTGGAGGCGATGAGCCACGGCTGCCCGGTGGTGTGTACCTCCGGCGGTGGCACGGCGGAGGTGGTCACGGACCAGGGGGCCGGTTTCATCACCCCCGCGGACGACCCGGGCGCGCTGGCCCGCCTGCTGGGCCGGCTCACCGGCGACGACCACCGGCTCCTGGGCGAGGCGGCACGCCGCGCGCCCGCCGCCGCCCGGGCCTACGGTGACCCCGTCGACGCCGCTCGACGGCTCGTCGGCCACTACCGCGAAGCGCGCCGCCCCCCGCGGACCGGATCCGCCGGCGGCATGCTCCCCACCGTCTCCGTCGTGATCGCCGTCTACAACAAGGGCCGCTGGTTGCCCGACACCCTCGCCTCCGTCCGCGCGCAGACCCACCCGCGGGTCGAGGTCGTGGTCGTCAACGACGGCTCCACCGACCCCGCGACCCGCGCCGCCTTCGACGCACTGACCGGCGTCGTCAAGGTCGACAAGCCCAACGGCGGTCCCGGATCGGCCTACAACGCGGGCGTCGCCGCGGCGCGCGGGGAGTTCATCCTCCCGCTCGACGGGGACGACCTGCTGCAGCCCGACTGTGTCGCCACCGCCGTGGCCGCCCTGCGCCGCGCCCCCGATCTGGGCCATGTCACCTGCTACGTGAGGCACTTCGACCTCGTGGACACGGTCGACGCACCCCTCGGCACCGTCCCCGGCCTGATGCCCTTCCTCAACACCGGCGGCAAACGCACCCGCCTCCTGCGCCGCTCGGCGCTGACCGCGATCGGCGGCTACGACGAGCGGCTGCCCACCCTCGACGACGTGGAACTGCTCATCCGGCTGGAGCGCGCCGGGCACCCGGGCGACGTCATCCCGCGTGTCCTCTTCTCCTACCGGCGGCACGCCGCATCGCTCACCTTCGCCTCCCCCGGCGAGCTGTTCCTCGAAGAGCACCAGTACATCCTCGCCAAGCACGCAGACCTGGTGGCCGCACAGGGCCCCGCCGCCTGCCACCACCTCCTGCACCTCTGGAAGAACCGCATCGAGATCAGCCACTCGGCCCGTCGGCGCCGCACCCTGCAGGAGGGTCCCTCATGCCCGAAGTGACCATCGCCATCCCGCTCTACGGGGACCACCGGGGCCGCGCCTGCCTCGCCACCGTCGCCGGGGCCTGGCTGGCGCAGGACGTACCCTGCGAGGTGGTGATCGCGACCGCGGGGGACCTTGCCGGGGACCTCGCCGCAGTCCTCCCGGGGGTACGGGTGATCCGCGCCGACCCGGGCATCCGGTCGGCGGGCGTGCTGCGCAACATCGCCGCCGCCGCTGCCCGCTCGCCCCTCCTGTGCCTGACGGACGCCGACGTCCTCCCGCTCGGCCGGGACTATCTGCGGCGGTGCCTGGACCTGGCGGGAGACGCTGCTCTCGCCCAGCCCTGGATGTACCGGCTTCCCGGTGGTGTCGAGGCCCTCGCCCGTACCGGCACCGTTCTCGCGGAAGCCGTCGGCATGCGGGTGACGGCGACGGTCGGGCGGTCATGCTACGTCAGGGCGGCGCCCGGTCCGGCCCTCGTCCCCGACACCGGTGAACGGCTCGAATGGGAAGTACTGGGAGTGGGCGCTCTGCAGGTGCCCACCCCGATGGTCTGGCCGCCACGGGCCGCGTACGATCCCGGCCTCCCGAAGTACATGCAGCGTCAGGCGCCCTTCCACTGGGGGCAACTCCTGCTGCCGGCAGACCGGTTCGCAGAGATCGGCGGATACTGTGCGGCCTACGCGGGCTGGGGCTGCGAGGACGACGACCTGCTGGTGAAGCTCGTCTCACGCGCCCCGCTGATCCGCCTCTGGCACACCGGCGCCTCCCTCGCCTGCCTCCATCTGGAACACCCCCGCCACTACGTCGCAGGGCCGGAGCGGCCCGCCAACGAGGACCGCCTCCGGCAGCGCCTGGCGGCGGGCCCGGCAGCCATGATCGAGGAAGACCTGCGCAGTGGTGGTCGGTTCCGCACCCCGTAGGAAATCCCATTCGCAAGTCCGCTGTCTGCAACCGACTTCTGGCAAGCCACACCTTGAAGCACTCAAAGCAACTCTTATGAGAGTGCGACACATCCGCCTGCTGCCTTATGGTTCGTGTGAACGCGGTGCCGTACAAGGAGCAGGAGCATGGGCGTGGACACGGGCATGAAGACGATCGGGCTGATCGGCGGGATGAGCTGGGAGTCGACGGCGGAGTACTACCGGATCCTCAACGAGCGGACGCGCGAGCGGCTCGGCGGTCTCCATTCGGCCCGCTGCGTGCTCCACTCCGTGGACTTCGCGGAGATCGAGCAGCTGCAGGTCCAGGGGCGCTGGGCGGAGGCCGGCGAGGTCCTGGCCGACGCCGCCCGGTCGTTGGAAGCGGCCGGCGCCGATCTGCTGCTCATCTGCACCAACACCATGCACAAGGTCGCGGACTCCGTCGAGGCCGCGACCTCGGTCCCGCTCCTGCACCTCGCGGACGCCACCGCAGCCGCCGTCCGCGCCGCGGGGCTGCGCCGGGTGGGGCTGCTGGGCACCGCGTTCACCATGGAGCAGGACTTCTACCGGGGCCGCCTCGCGGCCGGCGGGCTCGACGTGTGCGTCCCGGACTCCGAGGGACGTGCGCTCGTTCACCGGGTGATCTACGAGGAGCTCTGCATGGGCGTCGTCCGCGACGAGTCGCGTGCGGCCTACCGCAAGGTCGTCGAGGAGCTCGTCGACGCGGGTGCCGAGGGCGTCATCCTGGGGTGCACCGAGATCGAGCTCCTCATCGGCGCCGACGACAGCCCCGTACCGCTCTTCCCCACCGCCCGCTTGCATGCGGAGGCTGCGGTCGACGCGGCCCTGACCGCACACGTCGATTGAGCACACCGATCGCTCTTGTCCCGCTTCACGTGATCCGCTACGGCGCGCTGGTGAAGGAGCGGCGGTAGGAGCGGGGTGGCACTCCCCGGCGGCGCACGAACTGTTCGCGCAGGACGGCCGCGCTCCCGTATCCCACGCGGCGGGCGATCTCCTCGACCGGCAGGTCCGTGGTCTCCAGGAGTTCCTCGGCGCTGCTCAGTCGCAGGCCGCGGAGCCAGGCGTGCGGGGTGGTTCCGGTGGCGGCGGCGAAGCGGCGGGCGAAGGAGCGTTTGCTCATCACGGCGCGACGGGCCAGCTCCGCGACGGGAAGCGGTTCGTGGAGGTGCTCGCGGGCCCAGGCGAGCACCTCGGCGAGCCGCTCGTCCTGGCAGTTCTCCGGGACGGGAGCGGCCAGGTACTGCGCCTGCCCGCCGTCGCGGTGGGCGGGCAGCACCATGTCCCGGGCGATGGCGTTGGCCATCGCGGCTCCGTACTCCCGCCTCAGCAGGTGCAGACACAGATCGAAGCCCGCGGCGGCTCCCGCTCCCGTGGTGATCCGCCCTTCGTCGATGTAGAGGGCGTCGGGTTCGACGGTGACGGCCGGGTGGCGACGGGCCAGCAGTTCGGCGAACCGCCAGTGGGTGGTGGCGCGTCGGCCGTCGAGCAGCCCGGCGGCGGCGAGCGCGAACGCGCCGACGCAGTGGGCGGCGACCAGCGAACCGCGTTCGTGTGCGGCCGACAGCGCGTCGAGCACGGCGGGACCGGGCGGGGTGCGGAAATCGGCCCATGGCAGGGCGATCACCAGATCGGCTGCGGCCAGCCGGTCCAGGCCGTGCTCGATGGCGATCGGTACGCCGACGTCGGTGGGGACCGGCCCGGGCCGGTCGGTGCACAGGGCGAAGTCGAAGCCGGGCAGCCCCTCCCCGCGCGGGGCGAACACCTCGGTGACGATGCCGACGGCCAGCATGCCGACTCCGGGCGGGGCGTACGCGGCGACGGTAGCGAAAGGAGGCACGTGAGCAGTGTGGCACGAAACCTGCGATCAGCGGCAGATGTGCCACTCGTGAACGGCAGGCCGGCCCGGAAGCATTGAGGCCATGACAGACGCACCGCTCGGCCGCAGCGCCGTGTACACGATCCTGACCACCGGCTACGTCGGCTCCACCGGACCCGGAGTCGCCGCCACCGTCTCGTACGTCTCCGACGCCGGCCGGCATGTCATCTTCGACCCGGGCATGGTGGCCCACCGCGACCACATCCTCGGCCCGCTCGCGGAGTTGGGGCTCGGGCCCGACGACATCACCGACGTGGTGCTCAGCCACCACCACCCGGACAACACCATGAACGTGGGCCTGTTCGGCCGGGCCCGGGTCCATGACCACAAGGTGGAGTACCGGGGCGACCAGTGGAAGAACCGGGACGCGGAGGGCTACGAACTGACCCCGTCGCTCCGGCTGATCCGCACTCCGGGACACAGCCCCGAGGACATCACGCTCCTGGCCGGCACGGACTCCGGCGTGGTGGCGTTCGCCGGCGACCTGTGGTGGCACTCGGAAGGGCCGGCGGACGACCCCGTCGCCCCGGACCGCGAGGTACTGCGCGCCTCCCGGCTTCGCGTGCTGGCCGCCGCCGACCTGATCGTGCCCGGCCACGGCGGCCCGTTCGAGGCGGACGACACCGTGCCGCGCTAGGGCTTGTCCGGGCGTCGCCGCCGCCCTCCTCTCGCATGAGGCCGAGGGGAACGGCGGCATAGGTCCGGGGCTGGCTGTTCGTTCAGTGCGGCCGGTTGTGGGTGGTGGCTTCGGCGGTGGTCTTGAGGTCGCGCAGCCATGCTTCGAGGCCCTGGTGGAGGATTTCGGTCGCGGCAGGGACGTCCGCTTCGACCTCGGCACCGGTATGGGTCTCTTCGGTGCTCACACGGACGCCGCCCTTGACCCGGGTGAAGTTCCATACGTGGACGCCGTCGATGCGCAGACCCTCGGCGACCGCGGGACCGGTCCAGCGGATACAGGAGTCGCGCTTGAGCTGTTCGACGGTTGAGGTGATCTCCAGGCTGGTGGCGGGAGTCGTGGGGTTGGGAGGCACCGGGGTCGTCCACCGGAACGCCGAACCCTTGCGGAACGGACCATGGTCGAGGCGCTTCATGGCCGTGATGCCGCCTTGCCAGGACGGCCAGCGCTCCACGTCGGTCTGCAGCTTCCAGATGGTGCGCAGCGGTGCGTGGATGACGGTCTCGGTCCGGGAGCGGACGAGGGCGTCGGGGTCGACGCCTTCCCCGCGGCAGGTGAGGGACTTGACGGGGTGAGTGGCGGTGGCGGCGGCCCCGGCCGGCGCGGCAGCGATGCCGAGGAGGCCGATGGCGACGAGCGGGACGGTGAACAGGGCAGCGCGGACGCGGGTGCTGCGGATACCGGACACGATTTTCCCCTTGTCAGCCGGTTAGCAGGCAGGCTAGAAGCTCGAACCTTCGTTAGAAGTTATAACGCGATGCGAAGTGAGGGGTCAACAGGTCCGTGATAGCCTCTAACCACATCTTGAAGGTGTAGCCACATAAACGGGGAAGGTGGCAGGCCATGGCGACGACGGACGCGAGCGGCCCACGGGAGCGCTATCGCACCCAGGTGCGCGCGGAGATCAAGAAGTACGCCTGGGAGCAGATCGCCACGGCGGGGGCTTCCGCGCTCTCCCTCAACGCGATCGCCAAACAGATGGGCATGAGCGGGCCCGCGCTCTACCGGTACTTCGCCGGCCGCGACGAGCTGATCACCGAACTCGTCCGGGAGGCGTACCGAAGCCTCGCCGAGACCCTCCGCACGGCCTCCGCCACCGGTGCCGGCCTCGCCGCACTGGCCCACGCCCTACGAGCCTGGGCCCTGGAGGACCCCCAGCGGTACCTCCTCGTCTACGGCACCCCCGTCCCCGGCTACCGGGCACCCGAGGACATCACGGGCATCGCCGACGAGATCATGAAAACCCTGCTCGACGCGTGCACGGCGCTCGCCCCGGACGGCCCCGCGACTCCGTTCACCGCCCACCTGGAAGACCACCGCGAGTGGGCCGACGGACACCCCGCCCCGCCCGCGGCCCTCCACCGGGCCCTCGCCGTCTGGACCCGCCTGCACGGCGTCCTGTCCCTGGAACTCGCCGGCCACTTCACCAACATGGGCTTCGACCCCGCCCTGTTCTTCACAGCCGAACTGGACGACCTCCTGGCACACCCAGCCTGACAACGCACGCGGTGCAACGCCTACGCGGACCTGTTCAGCCTGGCACCGCGCTGTCCCGATCGCATGGCCACGGCGTGGTTGAGGTGGAAGAACGGGCGTGCCAGTGGCATCCAGCGCCGCAACGCGGCCTTCCTGACGCTGACGCGCTCGGTGAAGGAGGCCACGCAGCCGTGCCCGCCGTCGTCTCCCACGTGCCATCGCACGTTGCCCGCGATGCCCCCTTCGAGTGCCGCGTCCAGGACACGCTCGACCGGATCCTGGACGAGAGGTGTCAGCCGTACCGTCAGCTCGTAGGGCATGATCGACCTGATGACGATCTCGCACTCCCGTTCGCCGGTCTGCTTCACGGAACGGAAGGCCGGCCACCACTCGGGGTAGTGCTCGATGTCGGCAAGCTTCGCGTACATGACGCCGGGCGGGAGCGGTGCCCTCCAGAGTCCGGCGAAGTGCATCTCGTGGCGGCTCACGTCGGTCTCCTTGTCGGCTGTGTGCTCCGGGGCACTCGGAGGTGGTTGCGGGTGCGAGCGAAGAAGGCGGCGGTTCCGAGTCCCCACATGAGCAGGAACCACAGCGGGCCGAGCAGGAGGTGTCCGTACGGGGTGTCCGTGGAGGTGAAACCTGCTGCAACGCTGACCTGTGTCGGACCGTAGCCGGGGAGCAGTTGGAGCCCGTCCTTGTCGGCTCCCGTATTGCTCATGGGGTTCTGCAGCATGGTGTCGAGCAGGCTCGCCATGATGATGACGAACAGCGCCGCCAGCTCGTTGCGCAGAAAGGCGCCGAGGAGGACGCCGATACCGCCGTAAGCGACCGCGGCGGTGAACAGACCGAGCGCGAGGAGCCCCGGCCGGACGGGATCCCAGTACCAGCAGATGACGGCCGTGGTGTAACCCGCGATGAGGGCGGAGGCGACGGTCATGGCAATGACCTTGCTCAGGAGCAGAAAGGTCCGGGGGTAGCCGGCGAACGCGAGCCTGCGGTCGAAGGCGAGGGACTTGAAGGTCGTGATGAACATCATGAAGCCGACGATGAGCGTCACCGTGTTGACGGCCCCGGACACCATCGTCAGATGATTTCCGTTGACGGTGACGGTACGCCCCGTCGCGCGCAGCAGGAACCGCGCCGGCGCCGGGGTGACGAACAAGTGCTCCAGCGTCAGCCAGAGGGGGATGTACACGACGATCAGCACCAGGGCGAGATGGTTGCGAGCGTGTTCCAGGAGAGCGAACGAGGCGCCCGTGCGGAGCCCTCTCCGAGTCCAGGTCAACGGTCCGCCCCTCGCGTCGTCACCGCGCGCTTCACGTCGGACTCCCCCGGTGCTGCCACTCCGTGACGCAGACGGAGCACGATGTCGAGCCGCTCGGTGTCCCAGGCCAGGTGCGACACGACGAGGACGCAGCGCCCCCGCTCGCGGAGCCGGGCCGCGACGTCCCAGAAGCGGAGGTACGTCTCCCAGTCGAAGCCCTGGTACGGCTCGTCCAGCAACAGCACGTCCGGGTCGTGCATGAGCGCCAGGGTGAGATTGAGCTTCTGCCGGGTACCTCCGCTGAGGGCGTCCACACGGGTGTGCCGGTATTCGGCGAAACCGAGTTCTTCGAGCAGTTCCCCGGCCCGGCCGAGCCCCTCCAGGTCGTAGGCGGTCCGGAACCAGCTCAGGTGCTGGTCGACCGTGAGGGAGTCGTTGAGCACGGTCTCCTGCGGGCAGTACCCCAGGGAGCCACCGTGCTCGACCTCGCCGGAGTCGGCAGCGATCTGGCCGCACAGGATGCGCAGCAGCGTGCTCTTCCCGGAGCCGTTCTCACCCACGACGCCTGCCAGTGTGCCCGGCTCCAGGCTGAACGAGACGCCTCGGAGCACGCGGCGCGACCGGTAGGACTTGTGTACGTCGTGCACGCGCAGAGCATGCGGGGTTCGGGGCACGGCGAGTGCTTCCTCCTGCGTAACGATCGTCGTCGTGGTGACTGTCAGCTGCTACGGCGGGACAGGTCGGTGATGAAATGCCGCCACTGTTCCCGCACGTCGGCAGGGATTGCCGCCTCGCCGAGGGCGGCGGTTGCCGAGGCCACGTGACGGACAGCCATCTCCTCGGCACGTCGTCTGCTCTCTGTCTCCTCCAGCAGCCGCATGGCTTCGGGGACGTCAGCCGGAGCCGGCGGACCGGAGTCCAGCAGGGCCGCGAGCCGCTGACCGGCGGCGGTGCCGGAGCCGACCGCAAGCAGCAGGGGCAACGTCTTCTTGCCGCGCATCAGATCCGTCCCGACGGGCTTCCCGGTGATCGTGCTCTCACCCCACAGGCCGAGGATGTCGTCGAGGATCTGGAAGGCCACCCCCAACTCGCTCCCCGCGGAGTGGAGTGCCTGCGTCACGGGAGCCGGCGCGTCGGCCAGCACGGCGCCCAAGGCCGCGGCACAGCCGAAGAGGGCGCCGGTCTTGCCGCGTGCCATGCGCACGTACTGGTCCGGCGAGACCTCGCTCACGGACCACCCTTCGAGCGAAAGGTCCTCCGCCTGCCCCTCCACCATCTTCTCCACGGCCACGATGAGAGCGTTGGTGGCCGCAGCAGCCCCGGGAGCCTGCGCCTGGAAGATCCCTGCTACCGCCTGCACGACGAGGGCGTCACCGGCGAGCACGGCCGGGCCCGTACCGAACGCGGCCCAGGCAGCGGGCCGACCGCGCCGCTCGGTGTCACCGTCCATGACATCGTCGTGCAGCAGGGAGAGCTGGTGCACGAGCTCGACGGCCGTTCCGGCTACGGCGGCGAACCGCTCCGGCGCTCCGACGGAGCGGACCGACAGCACCGCCAGCGCCGCGCGCACACGCTTGCCGGCTCGCTGCACGAGGCCCTCGGAGCCCTCTGCGTCCCACCCCATGTGGTAGCGGCACACCTTGGCCACGGACGGATGAAGCCGTGCCACGATCCGGCGCAGCTCGGGCTCGACGAGCGCCGTCCCCCGCTCCAGGATCTCCCCACTTCCCGGCGGCCGCTTCGACGTGCCGTGCGAGACAGCGCTGTGCAACAGAATGCGTGTCATTACTGTCTCGTCCCCCAGTGGTCTGCAGCCCGAGTGGTCATCTCCGGCCTTCGCCCATCGCATAACGAACCGGACGATCGGGGAGTTACGGCGGCAGTCGCGGTCCGGCCGGATTCAGCAGCCGGCTGCCCGTGCTCGCTGCCGGCAAAGACCACCTCGATACGTCCGAGACATCCGAGGCGTCCGCCGGGGCCCTCGGCTCACGGTGCCAGGTAGGAGTGGAAGACGTTCTCCGGGTCCCATGCGGCTTTGAGCTCCTGCAGGCGGTCCCAGTCGGCGGGTGCGTACGAGCGCCGGGCCCGGGAGGCGTCGGCTTCCAGGTCCGTCTCGGCGATGTAGTGCCCGCCGTGCCCCGACGGATCGGCCGAAGCCATGGCGTCCCGCAGCCACTGCGCGTTGGTCGCGTCCGCAGCGGGATCGTTCCAGATCGCGTAGCACACGAGGTAGGACTCGCCGAGCGGCGAGAAGGCCATGTTCCGTAGCAGGGCGGGCTCTTCGGATACGGGCTGCACCGGCGCGAGCACGAGAGAATTACCGGAGGGCGCGTGGGCCACCGCGTCGGCCATACGGTTCAGTTGCGTCTCGTACGACTCCTCCGACCACAGCGTGTCGGCCGCGTACCGGTGCGCCGAAAGCCATGCCGCACCGGTGCCCTGGTGCAGGCGGGCGAACGACGTCGGCTCGGGCTCCTGCCGGAGGACGATGCTGTCGGCGAAGGGGCAGGACCCGGCGGGCGAGAAAGCGGCAAGTGCTTCCTCGTGCGTCGTGGCGAATGTGGTCATGCCGACCAGGATCCGCGGACCGGGCGGTGCTGTGGTGGTCGGTTCACCGGAAGCCGTGAGGACGAGAGCCGTCTCGACGTTCACCGGGAGTTCGCGTGCGACCTGTTCCGCCCAGGCCGCCACGGGACCGGTTGCGGCCAGTGGGAAGGTGAGGCTGGTGGTCACGACGGCCCCCGGGTGGGGGTGCAAGCGGAGCCGGAAGCGGGTGACGACGGCGAAGAAGCCGGGCCCCGCGCCGCGGGCGGCCCAGAAGAGGTCGGGGTTCTCGGTCTCGCTGCAGGTGACCGTCCGGCCGTCGGCGGTGACGGCCTGGATCTCCAGGACGTCGGCGCATGACGGTCCCCAGGCGCGAGAGTTCCAACCGAGTCCGCCGCTGAGCAGGAATCCGCCCACCGCGACGGAAGGGCAGTGGCCCACGGGAAAGGCGAGGTCGTACGGAGCCAGCGCCTTGACCAGATCCTCCCCGGTGGCGGCGGGCCCCACAGCGGCCGTCGCCGATCCCGGGTCGATGCTGCACCGCCGGAGCCCGGAGAGGTCGATCAGCAGGCTCCCGTCGCGGAGCTGGGAGCCGGACCAGTTGTGTCCACCGGAACGCGTCGAGATGCGCAAGCCCCCGGAGCGTGCGTAGGAAAGGGCCTCCGGAACGTCCCGCTCGGACGCCGCCTGCACGATGGCCTCGGGGAAGCGCTCCGGTTTGAGCCCGTTCCACACCGCGGCGTCCCTGGCTCTGTCGTACGCGCGGTCGCCCCGCCGGATCAGGGTTCCTTCGAAGCGTGCTGAGGGTGAGCGCCCGGACATCCTCGCCTCCTCGATGGGCCTGTTGCGGCCGGCGGTGGGGTCGGTCAGTGGGTTGTCAGGCCGAAGACCACGATGATCAGGAGATAACAGAGCACCACTGCCGCAGCACCCGCCACGTGGACGCGGAGGCTGCGCGCGCGGCTGGGTGCGAGCCAGAAGCCCAGAGCCTTGTTCACCAGAGGCATCAGTACCCAGGTCAGTATGCTGACGCTCAGTACGTTGCCGATGAACAGGCCTATGTATCCGGGCACCTTGAGATCGTCCAGCTCGTATCCCACGGTCAGGTTCAGCACCATGACCGTGGGATAGAGCGCGAGGATCACGGACATGGCCTGCTTCCAGTTGGGCGGAGCAGCGTCCTGCGCGCCCTTGCCGAAGCGGAACCAGCCGCTGAATGCGGACCCGACCTTGCGTACGTCGTAGGAGGCGAAGTAGGCGCGCCCCTCTTCGAGCAGCCTGCTGCGGGCATCGGACTCGAGCCATTCCTCGAGGTGCTCGCGGGAGTCGAACCGGAAGACGGCGACCCAGCGTTCCTCGACCCCCTCGACCGGTTTGAACAACTCGGACCCCATGAATCCGGGGGACTTCTCCTGCGCTTTGAGGACCTTCTCCTGCCACCGCAGGAAGCCCTCCTCGCGCCCGGGCTTCACCTGGTGGGAGATGACGGCCGTGACGGTCTCGGGGGTCTGTTCGGCCGTGGTGCCGCCGCGGAGCACCTCTTGTGTCGGGTCCTCTTCGAAGAGTCTCCGGCCTTCGGCGAGCAGTTGCTGCCGGCGGTCCGATTCCAGCCAGGCGGTGAGGTAGTCGATCCCGGAGAATCGGAATACTGCTACCCATTCGTTTTCGGAGCCCGCGCCGGGCGGGTACACCTCGGATCCCTCGAACCCGTCGAATTCGCGGGCCGCCTCGTTCGTCCGGTTCTGCCAGCGCTGGTACTCGTCGGCGTGGCCTGCGCGCACTTTCTGCGAGGTCACAACGGTGGCATTCTCGGCCGTGGAGTCACGGCTTGCACGTGGACTCACCTGGAGTAGCCTAGTCGATAGGGTATTTACAGGGCAAACCGGGCGTTTTATTACCTGCTCCGCGAGCCCCCTCCGCAGCGGGAAACCGACGCCGATGGGAGACTCCGCGATGGAACACAAAGAGCTCATCACCGAAGCGGTGCGCCTCGCCACCGAGTCCGTGGAGAACGGCTGGGGCGGCCCCTTCGGCGCAGTGATCACCCGAGACGGGGAGATCATCGCCCGCGGACAGAACCGGGTCCTGCTGACCGGAGACCCCACGGCCCACGCCGAAGTCGAAACCATCCGCAAGGCCGTGCAATACCTCAACCCCGAGGCGCCGTCGATCGCCGAAGAGCATCAGAACGAGAGCACGCTGGAATACGTCCCCCGCCCTGAAGGCTCACCGGACCCCGTACCCGAGCGGGCCCGCATGCTCCAAGGCTGCTCCATCTACATCAGCGGCGCTCCGTGCCCGATGTGCATGAGCGCCATCTACTGGTCCCGGATCGACGCCGTCTACTTCAGCTGCGCCTTGGACGACACCCGGCGCATCGGTTTCGACGATTCGTTCCAGTACGAGGACTTCGGGAAGCCGCTCGACGAGCGGAGAATCAAGATCGAGCAAATGCATCCCGAAATCGGCGCGCACGCCTACGACGCATGGACGAACAAGCCGAACCGGCACCCGTATTGAGCGGATGCTCCGCCCCGACGTCATAGTCTCCTCAGTGCGATCCGGTCATGTACGAGTCGGTCACGCCGGCCGACTCCGAAATGTCGATCAGCGGTATTTCAGTCGGGCGTTGGCACCTGATGACACCAGCGTTGGTCACGCAATCACCTGTGGCAAGGCAGGCATGCGTGACGCAAGGGCGCAGCGCTGGTGAAGGAAAGCGGATATTCGGCCTTGAATGGACTGGAACGAGCCGCGAGCGGCAGCATCGAGCGCGGCATGCACCCCCCGTCGGCGACGATTCACCTGACGCATCACCAGCCGGGTGGGGAGGGTGCATGGGGAAACAGGTCAAGTGCGGTTCGACTCGAACGAAGTCGGGCAAGCCGTGCAAGAAGCCTGCGATGATCGGGTACTCCCGCTGCCAGATTCACCGAGGCGAGTGGAACCCGCCGCAGCAGAAGAGGACCAAGAAGCGCCGCTGACAGATTCGGGGGCTCCGAGGCAGCCGAGCCCTCGGAGCCCCGCGCCCCGCTTCTTTCTTTACTCACCCCTGTTCTCCGGCCGGAGGCGTATCGGGCACGCCTCTGCCCTCCGTGAGCCGTAGAGTGCGTCGCGCCGTGTCGCGCAAGTGGGCGAGGACTTCCGGGTCGGCCTCGACAGTGGTGATCCCGCCGAGTGCCGCGAGGAGTTGGGCGATGCGGTGGAGGGAGTCACCGGAGAGGTCGACCGTGCAGGTGTCGGTACCGATGGGCGTGACGCGCTCGGGCAGGCCCTGGGTGCGGGCGAGGACGGCGTCCGCGGGGGCCGCGACCGTGGCGACGGCGCGGTAGCGGGCGGGCGCAGAGGCGATCTTCGCGGCCACGTAGGCGGCGGGGTCGGGTGCGGGCAGTTCGCGGGGCGGGACGCGGTGGCCGGTGGGGGCAGGGTCGGTGATGCGGTCGAGGCGGTAGGTGCGCCAGTCGTCTTTGCGGGTGTCGTAGGCGACGAGGTACCAGCGACCGGCCGCGGGGACGAGACTGTGGGGTTCGACGCGGCGGGGGCAGGGGGTGCCGTGGCGGGTGGCGTAGTCGAAGGTGACGATCTCGTGGTCGCGGCAGGCCGCGGCCAGCAGGGCCAGCACCGCCGGGTCGGCCCGGTTGCGTGCATCGCCTCCGTAGGCGACGGGTGCGGTGGTGGCGTGCTGGAGTGCGGTGACCTGGGCGCGCAGGCGGGCGGGGAGGACCTGTTCGAGTTTGGCGAGGGCGCGTAGGGCGGTTTCCTCGATGCCGGTGACGTCCGTGGTGGCGGTGCGCAGGGCGACGGCAACGGCGATGGCCTCGTCGTCGTCCAGGACCAGTGGCGGCATGGCGGTGCCGGCGGCGAGGCGGTATCCGCCTGCGCGGCCGGTGGTGCCCTCGACGGGATAGCCGAGCTCGCGCAGGCGGTCGATGTCGCGGCGCAGGGTGCGGGTGGTGACGCCGAGCCGGTCGGCGAGCTCCGTACCGGCCCATTCGCGGCGGGCCTGGAGGAGCGAGAGCAGCCGGAGCATCCGGGCGGGCATGTCGGTCGTCATGCCTCCACTGTGACTCCACATGCGGACGAGTCATGTCCTAAAAGGCTCCTAGCGTGGGATTTGCCGGAGGGAACGAACCAGATGATTCCCTCGCATATCGCTGAGGAGATGTGTCGCCATGAAGATCGGACTGCTGGGAACCGGATTCGCCGTCGCCCACGCCGGCGTCTACGCCGCCCGCCCCGGCACCGAGGTGGTCGTCTACGGACGCAGCCCCGAGAAGCTCGCGATGTTCGCCCGGAACTTCGGCTTCGCCACGACCACGGAGGTGGACGCGATCTACGACGACCCGGACGTCGACCTGGTGGACGTCTGCCTGCCGACGGCCCTGCACAAGGAGCACATCCTGCGGGCGCTGGCGGCCGGCAAGCACGTGCTGTGCGAGCTGCCCATCGCCCCCACCGTCGCCGAGGCCGAGGAGATCACCCGCGCCGCCGAAGCGAGCGACAAGCACGTGTTCATCGACATGTTCATGCGGGTGCACCCGGCCGTGCAGCACCTGCACCGGGTGATCCGGGACGGCTCCCTCGGTGAGCTGCGCGCCCTGCGCTCGTACCGCAAGGCCGGCCCGATCTGGGGCCCGGTCGACCTGGGCCTGGGCAAGCTCGCGCTGGAGGTGATGCTCTCCGACCTGGACTACACCGTCGCCGCCCTCGGCCTGCCGCGGGAAATCCACGCCACCGGGGTCACCGCCGGCGACGGGCGGGCCGCTGCCGAGACCGTGCTGCGCTACGACGACGCGGTCGTGGAGTACACCGCCTCGTCGATGGTCCCGGCCTCGTACGGCGTCACCCACGGCTTCGAGGCCACGTTCACCGAAGGGGTCCTCGAACTGCACGAGCGTCCCTTCGAGCGCACCGGCCCGGTCATGCGCCTGACCGAGTACACCCCGGCCGGCTCCCGCGAGGTCGGCCTCTCCCCCGCCGACAACTACACCGCCGCGATCAACCACGTTCTGGACTGCGTCGCCAAGGGCACCGAGGACACCCTCCTCACCCCACGCGCGGCCACCGAGACGCTGCGACTGGCGCTCGACGTCGACCAGGCCCTCACCCGGTCCTGACCCCACCCCTTCAGTCCTGTCCCCGCCCCCTCCCGGACCGGGGCCGCCCAGACCGTCACCGCCTGGTCCGGGCCCGCACCACCTGCCAGGAGCACCGCATGAGCACCAAGCCCCGTCGTGACGATCACGGCATCGTCATCACCCGTGCCCGCGAGCACAACCTCAAGGACGTCTGCCTGACCATCCCCAAGGGGATGATCACGGTGTTCACGGGGGTGTCCGGATCCGGAAAGTCCTCGGTGGTCTTCGACACGATCGCCGTCGAGTCCCAGCGGCAGCTCAACGAGACCTTCCCGGCCTTCGTCCGCAACCGCCTGCCGAAATACGAGAAGCCCGAGGCCGACGGCATCGGCAACCTTTCTCCCGCGATCGTGGTGGACCAGAAGCCGGTCGGCGGCGGGAGCCGCTCGACGGTCGGCACGATGACGGACATCGCCTCGCTCATACGGCTGCTGTTCTCCCGCGCGGGCACGCCGTCCGCGGGCATGTCCACCGCGTACTCCTTCAACGACCCCTCCGGGGCCTGCCCCACCTGCCAAGGGCTCGGCCGTACCGTCCAGCTCGACCTGGACCGCTTCTTCGACCGGAGCAAGTCCCTGAACACCGGGGCCCTGCTCTTCCCTCTGTTCAATGTCGGGGGCGTGCAGTGGACGCTGTTCACCCGCTCCGGACTGTTCGACAACGACAAGCCGCTGCGCTCGTACACGAAGAAGGAGTGGCAAACGCTGCTGCACGGCAGCACCGACGGCGAGGTGAAGATCGAGCTTGCGACCCGGATGGGGACCCAGAACGTCACCTACGAGGGCATCGTCGACCGCTTCAACCGGCTCTACCTCAACCGGGACCTTTCCACACTCTCGAAGCGGACACGGGACGCGGTGGAGAAGTTCACCACCGACGCCGAGTGCCCCGGCTGCCGGGGCGCACGGCTCAATGCGGCCGCCCTGAAGACGAAGGTGGGCGGGCTGTCCATCGCCGACCACATGGCCATGGAGATCACCGACCTGATCCGCGTCCTGGGCGAGGTCGACCATCCTCTGGGTACGCCGATCGCGAGGGCGGCGATCGAAGGTCTGCGGCGCATCGACGAGATCGGGCTGGGCTATCTGCACCTGGGCCGGGAGACCGGTTCGCTCTCCGGCGGCGAGGGGCAGCGGCTGAAGATCGTGCGCAACCTGGGCTCCAGCCTCACCGGCATGACCTACATCTTCGACGAGCCCTCCACCGGCCTGCACCCGCGCGACGTCCACCGCGTGGGCAAGCTGCTGACCCGGCTGCGGGACCAGGGCAACACGCTGCTGATCGTCGAGCACGACCGGGACGTCATCGCGCTGGCCGACCACGTCGTCGACATGGGCCCCGGCGCCGGCACCCATGGCGGTCACGTCGTCTTCGAGGGCAGCGTCGCCGGCCTGCGCCGGGCACGAACCCTCACGGGCCGCCACTTGGGCCGTGCGCTGCCGGTGAAGGAGGACGTCCGCACCCCCACCGGGCACCTGCCGGTCACGGGGGCGAGCCTGCACAACCTCAAGAACGTGTCCGTGGACATCCCCACCGGTGTCCTGGTCGCGGTCACCGGCGTGGCCGGGTCCGGCAAGTCCACGCTCATATCGGAGGAGTTCACCGCCCGGCATCCCGAGGCGGTCTTCATCGACCAGAGCGCGATCGGCGCGAACTCCCGCTCCACCCCGGCAACCTGGGTCGGGATCATGGACACCGTGCGCAAGCTCTTCGCCGACGCCAACGGCGTTCCGGCGGGCCTGTTCAGCTTCAACTCCACCGGCGCCTGCCCGGCCTGCGGCGGAAAGGGCACCGTCACCGCGGACATGGCCTTCGCCGACCCGGTCACCACGGTGTGCGAGTCCTGCCGCGGCCTTCGCTACAGCGCCGAGGCGCTCGCGCACACCCTGCGCGGCAGGACGGTCACCGATGTCCTCGCCCTGACCGCCGAGGAGGCATGCGCGTTCTTCACCGGACGGGGAGAGAAGGGCGTGCGGGCGGCGCTGGAGACGCTCGTGGAGGTCGGGCTCGGCTACCTCACACTGGGGCAGCCCTTGTCGACCCTGTCCGGGGGCGAACGCCAGCGCCTGAAGCTCGCCGGGCACCTCGGCAGCCGCAGCAGCATCTACGTGCTGGACGAGCCCACCACCGGCCTGCACATGGCGGACGTGGAAACCCTCCAGCGGCTGCTGGACCGGCTGGTCGACGACGGCAACACGGTCATCGTCATCGAGCACAACCTCGATGTCGTCAAGCGCGCCGACCGGGTCATCGACATGGGCCCGGAGGGCGGCCGCCACGGCGGGCAGGTCCTGTTCACCGGAACCCCCGCCCAGTTGCTCGAGCACCGCACCTCCCACACCGCACGAGCCCTGCGGAAGGACCTGGCTGCATGACAGGGCCCGGCGCCGGCGCGCCGGGCCCCTTCCTCATGCGTCAGGGCTGCCGGGGCATCGAGAACAGGCCGAAGCGGTTGCCCTTCAGGTCGATCAGGCGGGCGAAGGCCAGCCCGTCCGGGTTGCCGTCCGGACCGTGCTCGACCGTCGCCCCCGCAGCGACGGCCCCGGCGACCGTCGCGGCCACATCGGTGACCATGAACGAGGGCATGGTGTAGTCGGCGCCGCCCGGGCCGGTGCTGTGGTCGTACATGCCGCCCGAGGGCCACTCGTTTCCGGTGAAGACGTTGTAGTACGGCTTGCCGCCCGCACTGTCGTCCTTCTCGAACCGCCAGCCGAACGCGGCCTCGTAGAACTCGCGGGTGGCCCGCGGGTCGGTGGTGCCGATCTCGAACCAGGCGAAGCCGCCCGGGACGGGCGCGTAGGCGGCCTGCTCGATGTGCTCCTCCGTCGCGGCCGCCCGCTCTTCCAGCTGCTCCGAGGTCGTGCGGGAGAAGAGGGCGAAGACGTTGCCGAGCGGGTCGCGGAGCCGGGCGAAGACGGTGACCTCGCCGACCGTGGTGGGCGGGACGACGACGGTCGCGCCGAGCCTCTTCAGGCGCTCGACGTCATCGTGGACGTCCGCGGACAGCACGGAGAGGTTGACGGCCTCGCCACCGGTGCCGCCGCTCCCGCCCTGCTCGATCGCGCCCATGGGCCACGGGGCGCCCGGGGCCATGATGCGGGTGTAGACGCGTCCGTCGGTGGAGGAGTCCTGGTCGGTCTCGAAGGTCCAGCCGAGCACGCTTCCGTAGAAGTCCCGCACGGCGGCGATGTCGGCGGTGCCGATCTCGAACCAGACTACGGATCCGGGGGACATGAAGCTCATGAGAAGGCTCTCTTCCTGCGTTCAGGCCGTGTTGACAGCGGTTGTGGGGGTGGTGTCCTGCTGGTCCGCCGCGGGGTCCGGCGTACGGACCTTCCGGGGCAGGGCGAACATCAGCAGGAGAGCTGCGGCGATCAGTCCCGTGACGTACAGGACGCTCTCGCCGATCGTGTCGGTGTAGGTCCGCGCGTTGGCCTGCTGTCCGGCCCGTCGCAGGGCGTCCGCGGCACGCGGGTCGCCGTGCGCAGGCGCCAGGGCGGTGCAGCTGCCCGGGGTGCGGCCGGGGTCGGCCTGGGCGGCGCGTTCGCGGTGGCACATCGTGAATGCGGTCACCGCACGGTCGGCCTGCTCGGTGCCGAGCGACGTGGTGGCCAGGTCGGTGCGGAGCCTGGCGGTGACGTCGTCGTTCGCCGTGTGGCTGCTGAGCAGTCCGAAGAAGACGACCGCGACCAGGGCCGCGCCGAAGGCGCTGCCGAGCTGGCCGGCCGTGGCGCTGACACCGGAGGCGGAGCCCGCGTCACGGACGGGGACGTCGGTCAGGACGGTGTCGGTGAGCGGGGCGACGATCATTCCCATGCCGAGTCCGAGGACCACCATGGGCCAGGCCATCTGCCAGTAACCGATCGCCGGTCCCGCCGCGCCGACCTGCCATGAGAACAGCAGCAGTCCCGCGACCATCAGCAAGGCGCCGGCCTGGAGAACGATGCGGCCGAACCTGGGCACCAGTGCGCCCATCGCCAGCCCGGCGCCGGCCATGACGGCGACGGAGAACGGCAGTCCGGCCAGGCCAGCGCGCAGGGCGCTGTAGCCGAGGCCGATCTGAAGGTAGATCATCCAGGCGAGGAAGAACACGCTCAGACTGAGCGTCACCAGCAGCTGCACGCCGATCCCGGCGCTGAAGCTGCGGGCCTTGAACAGCCCGGTGGGCATCAGCGGGCTGTCGTCACAGGCGGTCTTGGCCCTCTGGTGCACGACGAACACGGCGAGCACGCAGACGCCGGCGGCCATCATGAGGAAGGTCCAGACGGGCCAGTCCAGCGAACGGCCCTCGGTGAGCGGGTAGATGAGCATCAGCAGGCCCAGCGCGGCCAGCCCCATGCCCACGAGGTCCACGCGCGGCGGCTGCTCGGCCTTCGACTCGCCCATCGCGCGGGAGGCGATCAGCAGGGCGGCCAGGCCGACGGGCAGGTTGATCAGGAAGATCGGCCGCCAGGACAGGTCGAACAGGTCGGCCTGTACGAGGATGCCGCCCAGGACGGGGCCGAGGATGGTGCCGGTGGCGGTGATCGCCCCGTGGATGCCGAAGACCTTCGCCCGCTCCCCCTTGGGGAAGGTGACGTGCACGGTCGCCAGGACCTGCGGAACCATCAGACCCGCCATCGCGCCCTGCGCGACGCGCGCGGCGATCAGCATCGGCGCGTTCGCCGCGAGCCCGCACAGCGCGGACGCCACGGTGAACCCGGCGATGCCGAGCAGGAACATCCGCTTGCGGCCGAAGACGTCACCGAGCCGCCCGCCGGTGATCAGCAGCAGCGCGAAGGTCAGCGCGTACCCGGCGACCGTCCACTGCACGGCGGTGTAGGACGCGCCGAGGTCGTCCTGGATGTGGGGGATGGCGACGTTGACGATCGTCACGTCGATGACGTCCATCAGCGTCGCCGTCAGCAGCGCGGCCAGGGCCGGCCAACGGCGCGGATCAGGCGGAGCATGGGAGGGGACGGAGGAGGCGGTGGCAGGGGGATTCATCGAGGTACTCCAGGTGGGGTATCGCGCGTGGCGGCTGCACGGTGTGGAGAGCGCGGTGCGGGGAGAGCCGTGTCCCGGCGCCGAGAAAAGGGAGCAGGCGTCAGCGTCGGCCGATGCAGCGGGAGCGTCTGTGAAGCTCTGATACGACCGTAGAAAGCCAATAGGCCAGGACATGACCTATTGGCTTCCCGGCCGGGCCCGTCCGGACCTGGTCGGGTGAAATGCCTGATCAGAGGGCCTGGCGAAGCGCAATAGGCCGGGAAATGTCCTATTGGGCTGTCATCCTCCCGGGCATGAGTGATACACCCGCCCGCCTTCTGCGACTGCTCTCGCTACTGCAGTCCCCGCGCGAATGGCCGGGCCACGAGCTCGCCGACCGCCTCGGCGTGAGCCCTCGCACCATCCGCCGCGACATCGACCGCCTGCGCGAACTCGGCTACCCCGTCCACGCCACCCAGGGCAACACCGGCGGCTACCGGCTGACCGCCGGCACCGCCATGCCACCCCTCCTCCTGGACGACGAGGAAGCCGTCGCCATCGCCATCGGTCTGCGCGCCGCCGCGGCCGGCTCGGTCACCGGCATCGAGGAGACCTCCGTACGCGCTCTCACCAAGCTGGAACAGGTCCTCCCCTCCCGGCTGCGCCGCCGCGTGACCGTGCTCCAGGAAGCCGCCGTCGCCGTCCCCCAGGGCGGCCCCACCGCCGATGCCGAGCACCTGGCACTGATCGCGGCCGCCTGCGTCGCGCACGAGAAGCTCCGCTTCACCTACCGCGCCGCGAACGGCAGCGAGACGCGGCGCCTGGTCGAACCCCACCGGCTGGTGGCCGCCGGGCGCCGCTGGTACCTGGTCGCGCACGACTGCGACCGCGCCGACTGGCGCACCTTCCGCCTCGACCGCCTCACCGACCCCTTGCGCACCGGCGCCCGCGTACCGGCCCGCGAGCTGCCCGAAGGGGTCGACGCCGCGACGTGGGTGGCCGGCACCCTCAGCGGAACCGCCGGTCACCGCGCCCTGCTGCTCGTCCACGCCCCCGCCGAGCAGGTCGCCGACCGGATCCCGGCCACCCTCGGCGTCGTCGAAGCCGCCGACGAGGACACCTGCCGCCTGCTCACCGGGGCGGACTCCCTCGAATACCTCGCCTACCGCGTCGCCGTCCTCGGCTTCGACTTCGACGTCCTCGACCCGCCCGAACTCGGCGAACACCTGCGGGTACTGGGCGAACGCGTCCTGCGTGCCGCACGCAGCGCCGGGCAGGAAGCCGGTGCGCGATGAGTGAACAGCCCGGGCTCTTCGACACGGCCCTCGTCACCCCGCCACCCGCACCGGCCCCCGGCTTCCGGGACATCACCTTCCACGAGAAGCGGGCCCGGACCCTGCTCAACAAGGTCGCGGGCGCGCGGCCGGGCGGCATGGCCTGGACCCTCAACCCGTACCGGGGCTGCACCCACGCCTGCACGTACTGTTTCGCCCGCGACGGCCACGCCCGCCTGGGCTTCGACACCGGAGCGGGCTTCAACACCCAGGTGGTGGTGAAGACCAACGCCGCCGAGGTGCTGCGCCGCGAACTGCGCGGCGGGAAGACCGGCGAGGACTGGGTCATGGTCGGAACCTCCACCGACTGCTACCAGCGCGCCGAGGGACACTACCAGCTCATGCCCGGCATCCTGCGCGCCCTCGCCGACCACCGCGTCAACTTCACCACGACCACCAAGAGCGCCCTCCTGCGCCGCGACATCCCCCTCTACGCCGCAGCCGCGCGCGCCGCGAACGTCCTCGTCATGACCTCGCTCGGCTCCCTCGACGAACGCGTCCGGCGCGCCTTCGAACCCCACGCCGCACCTCCGCGCGCCCGCCTGGCCACCGTCGCCGCCCTGCGCGCGGCCGGAGTCCCCGCGGGTGTCCTCATCTCCCGCGTCATCCCCCACGCCGGCGACCACCCCGACGCCCTGAACGCCCTCGTCGATGCCTGCGCCGACGCCGGGGCCGTCACCGTCTGGCCCGACGTCATGCGCATCAGCCCCGGCGCCCGCGACTGGTTCCTCGGCCAGTCGGCGGCCCACCTCCCGCCCCACCTCCACGAGCGCCTGGCCGTCTCCTATGCCGTCGACCGCGCCATGCCGTACGCCTACGTCCGCGACGTCACCGCCCACATCCACGCCCGGGCCGCCGGCCACGGCCTGCCACGGTGGGAGGACTACATACGCGACGTCAGCAGCAGCCGTACCCCGGATACGGGAAGCCCCCGCTCCCGCGGCCGCTGACAGGCCGTGGAAACGGGGGCGGTGCCGTGCGCGCACGGGCACGGGCGCGCACTGGCACGGCTAGGTGATCAGCCCTGCTGCAGGTAGCAGTTGGACTCCCAGATCACGCCGAACCGGTCACGGACGATGCCGAACTGCGTGCCCCAGAACTTCTCCTCCAGCGGCTCCAGCACCGCGCCGCCCTCGGCCAGCTTCGCGAACTCGGCCTTCTGCACGGCCGGATCGGTGTGCTGCAGCCCCACGTGGATGTTGTTGCCGACGACCGCGCCGCCGTCCTTGGCGTAGACACCCTCGTCCGACAGCTCCGCGACGTTGAGGCCACTGCCGTCGGCGAACTGCAGCTTGGAGTAGACGACGACCTTGTCCGCACCCGGGATCTCGCTCATGCCCGGCACCTGCGACAGGAGCATGGTGCGCTCCTGGATCTCCTCGGCACCGAAGACGTCCTGGTAGAACGCGACGGCCTCGTAGCTGCCCCGAACGTAGAGCATCGGGGTGAATCGCTGCATCGTTTCCTTGAGAGCCATGTCGGGCTTCCTCCCTCTGGGATGTATCGGCGAATTACGCGTAAACAGGGTGTTTTCCCTGCGACACGTTCCACGTTAGGCGGCTAATAGGCCGGAATATGACCTATTGGCGCCCCGGTTAGCGCCCCGGGCGGAATGCGCTCACGGCGGAGCAGGGCCAGCAGCCTCGTTTGGCTCGGTGACCCGGCTGTCGCACGCCTCGCGGTACCCGCAGTCGTCGAAGCAACCGGCCAGGCGTCCATCCCTGGCCATCTCCCTGGGCCTGACTCGACCGGGGCAGTCGCAGCGAGGGCCCGCGATCCTCCGCAAGGAAGCCCCGCTGCTCCCCCTCCCCTCCCCGGTGGGGATCGTCGCTCTGACGGCGTATGTCGCGGTGGGCGCGCGGGCCGCGATCGGGGTGGCGTTCCTCTGCGCGATGATGGCCGCCCACACGCCCGGTCTCGGGCATTCAACTCTCCCGGAACGTCGTACTGTTCGCAGGGGCCTGCACCGGTTTGGCGGCTTGTCTCGTCCCGGACGCCGGGCCCGGCCGGGCCGCCGGCCTGTGGGTGGCCGTCGCGGCCGGGGTCGTGGGCCCGCGCGAAGTGTGGTCCGGGGTGCGGTTCGCGGTGGATCTGGCCTGGGCGGCACATACCCGCCACCTCACCGCCGGAGCCGCGGTGGCCTCCATCGGCGGGGTGTCGGTGCTGCGCTCCCGGCTGGACGCCGTGACCTCCCTGATCGGCATCGGCGGCGGCAACCTGCTCTGCGTGTGGGCGACCTCGCCACCTTCACGGCGGCGCCGGCTCCGGCGCCCGCACGGGCGCCTTCCGCCTTCGGCACGCTCGCGGCCCGGGAGGTGTCCTTCGCCTACCCCGGACGGGTGGCTCCAGCCTTGACGGAGGTGTCACTGCGGCTACGGAGCGGGCAGGTCGTCGCCCTGGCCGGGGAGAACGGCTCCGGCAAGACCACGCTCGCCAAGATCCTCGCCGGCCTCCACCCGCCGACGAGCGGCCACCTGACCTGGGACGGCGAAACGCTCACGGACCCGGCCCGGCTGTCCGCCGCGACCGCCGTGGTCTTCCAGGACTTCCAGCGCTACAAACTCTCCGCCGGTGACAACATCGACTTCGGGCGGCCCGATCGGGGCACGGATGCCGATACCGTCGTCGCGGCCGCTCACCGGGCCGGGCTCGCGGACCTCCTCAAGTCCCTGCCCATCGGGCTGGACACCTCGCTGGGAGAAGGTCATCATCCGCAAGGAGATCCGGACCGCCTGCCAGGACTGCAGCCTCGTGCAGGGGCCCTGCGGCAGCCTCACCGACTGCTGCCCGCTCCTCGGCATCCGCGCCTGCCTCGCCGGGATCTGCGTTCTCTGACGCCGGGCTCCCTCTCGGGAAGTTCGCTCGCGCTCTCGGGAAGTTCGCTCGCGACGGCGCCACCGCCTGAGCAGTGGCGCCGTCCACATCCGCATCAAGCGCCGCGAAGACCGGCTCTAGAGAGCGGTGCACACGGCGACGACGGTGAGCGTCTTGCTGCCGTCACTGGTGTTGGTGCTCCGGATCCTCCAGCCGTTGCCCGACGGAGCCGAGTCACGCATGAAGGTGGAGTTCGGGCCGCTGCCGCCACCACCGGTCACCACCTCCCCCGCGGGGCAGAGCACGGTGAGCTCCCCGGTTGCCCCCGCCGCAACCGGCCCCCTCCGGAACGCGGTGTGGTGCGGGACCGTGGGACAGATCCCCAGCGCGGTCAGGGTCTGAGGGGTGGCCGCCTGATTGGTGGCACCGGCACTCCAGGTACTGGCCTGGTTGACGGAGCTGGAGAGTCGGACGAGGTCCGAAGTGGACGAGAACCCGCCTCCGCTGGCGACTTGCCCGTCGTTGCAGGGACCGTTGGCGAGGCCGGAGTCGCCCGGGTTCAGTGACACGCTGCCCGAGTGGTCGCTGTGTGGTGCCGTCGTACAGATGACGACGGCGTTGATGCGCTCCGCGGCGCCACCGGCGTTGAACCCCCTCACCTGCCAGGCATTGCGGGTGCCGGGCTGAAGACGGGACCACGTGGGGAACACGGAAGTTCCGGTGGTCTCGAATCCGCCTCCGGAAGCCACCTCCCCGCTCGGGCACGTCACCGGCGGCGCAATGCGAGCTTCACCCGGCGGGATGCTGATGCCGGGGCCGACGTGCACGGTATGCGCGGCCATGACACGCGACTTCACGCGCTCCGGCGCCCCGTCTCCTTGACCTTGGCCTTGACCTTGACCTTGTGCGGTGGCGGTCGTAGCCGCTGCCGCGAGAATCGCGACGACCGACATCACCAGGGAACGTGCGTGTCTCATCTCGGCCTCCAGGCATCGCAATGACGGACAAACGCCCCTGTGAACTGCCCAACTCCACCCGAACAGATGCCGCAATTCATCCATATGGCCTACAACTTATCGACTCTCCGCCTCCGAGGAGGCGGAGATGCCGTTGCGTCGGCAGGCCTCCCGCACCCTCACCCCCGAGGGGTGTTGCCGACGGCTCTCCACCGGAACCGAGCCGGTGTCGCACACCTCTTCCCTACTGTCGTAAAAAGCTTCGACAGGAGGAAGACATGGCAGACCCCTCCGCGGCCCTCGTGCTCAGCGCCGCGACGGTGCTCGTGAACAGCATGGCGACGGACGCCTGGCAGGCGACGAAGGACTTGTTCGCGCGCGTCTTCGGGCGTGCGGACGACGACGGGTCGGTGATCCGAGCCCAGCTGGACCGGGGCGCTGCGCAGATCGCCCGGGCCGACGACCGGGAACGCCTGGAGCGGGTACGGCAAGTTCTGGTCGGATCTTGGCAGTTGGAGCTGGAGACGCTGCTGAGAGACCATCCCGAGGCCGAGGCGGAACTGCGGGCTGCGCTCGCGGAGATCGCGCCGCAGCAGACAGGGCAGACCTGGCAGCAGACCAACATCGCACGCGACCACGGCACGACGTACGCCGCGCAAGGAGGCAACGTCAACCACTACACCGTGAACCAGAGCCAGGTGCCCATCGCCCCCGACCCCTCCGGGGAGGCGCGGTGACCGAGGGTCCGGGCAGCCCTGCGGTCCTGCGTCAGGAGGTCCGGGCGGAGAACGGGCACGCGTACGGGGCCATCGGCGCGGACATCCACGTCTTCGGCGCGGGGACCCCGGTCTACCTGCTGTTCGCGTACCGCAGACTCTTAGGCTTCGACGGCGAGTGGCTGCGCGCCCAGCCCAGCCGCATGCTCGACGCACGGGCCGAGGTCGTCGACTTCACCGGCCGTGACACCGAGGTGGGCGAGCTGATCTCCTGGCGCGACCAGCACGCCCGCATGGCCGTGCGCTGGCTGCACGGTCCCGGCGGCCAGGGCAAGACGCGGCTGGCGGCGCGGCTCGCCGCCGACTCCGAGGCGGCCGGGTGGAAGGTCGTCACCGCGGTGCACGGCACCGACACCGCCCCGCCCGCGGAGGGCAGCCAGGACCTGCGGCTCGACGGGCACACCGGCGTCCTCGTCCTCGTCGACTACGCCGACCGGTGGCCCGTCTCGCACCTGAGCTGGCTGTTCCACAACCGGCTGCTGCGACAGGGGGTCCCGGCGCGGATCCTGCTCATCGGCCGCTCCGCCCACGGCTGGCCGGCCGTGCGCGGGCAGCTGAACCGGCTGCGCGAGAACATCGAGACCTCGGACCAGCTGCTGCGCCCTCTGCCCGCGGAGGGCGATGAGCGTGGCCGCATGTTCGTGGCCGCCCGGACCTGTTTCGCCGCCCGCTACCCCGGGATCCCCGACGTCGAGTCCATCGCTCCGCCGGGGCCGCTCGGTCACGACGACTTCGGGCTGACGCTCGCCGTGCAGATGGCCGCCCTGGTCGCCGTGGACGCACGAGCCCACGGGCGTCGGCCGCCCGGCGACATGACCGGCCTGACCGCGTACCTGCTCGACCGCGAGCACGAGAACTGGCGGCAGCTCCACGAGAACGCGGCCGCGGGGCTGCCGCACCGCACGGCCGACCACGTCATGAGACGGGCGGTCTTCACGGCCGTCCTCACCGGCGCGGTGACCCGCCCCGCCGGCCGCGCCGTGCTGGGCAGGCTGATACCGGAGACGGCCCCCGACGAGCTGCTCAGCGACCATGCGGTCTGCTACCCGCCCACCGACCCGGCCGGCGCCCACGTCCTCGAACCCCTGCTGCCCGACCGTCTGGCGGAGGACTTCCTGGCGCTCACCCTGCCCGGCAGCCCCGTCACCGGGTACGCCACCGACCCCTGGGCCGCCTTCGGGGTGACCGCGCTGCTGGCGCGGGGCAGGGACGGGGCGGCAGCGCCCTGGACACCGCGTGCGGTGACCTTCCTCGCGGAGGCGGCCGGCCGGTGGCCGCACGTGGGGCAGGGACACCTCTTCCCGGCGCTGCAGCGGGACGCGGGGCTCGCGCTCGACGCGGGCAGCGTCGCCCTGGCCTCACTCGCAAGGGCCGAAGAACTCGACTTCGACGTGGTCGAAGGGATCGAGCGCGTGTTCCGGTCCGTGACCGGGAACACGCGGCACGTCGACATCGACGCCGGGTACGCGGTCCTCACCGAGCGCGTCACACGGCACCGGATCGCCGTCACCGAGCAGCCGCGCGAACGGAGCAAGGCCCTGCACACCCTGGCCATCCGGCTCTCGCACGCCGGACGCAGGAGCGAGGCCCTCGACGCCGAGGCCCAGGCGGTGGCATACAGCCGCGCGGTCGTGACCGCCGGCCGGCCGGACGACATCGACCTGCACAACCACGCTGCGAGCCTGAGCCACCTCAGCGAGCTGCTCGCGGAGGCAGGCCGGCCGGCGGAAGCGACCGAACCCGCCGTCGAGGCGGTGCGGGTGCTCCGCAGGCTGACCCAGGACGACCAGGACCTCTACCTGGCCCCCTTCGCCCGTGCCACGGGCGCACTGTCCTCCCTGCTGAAGCGGCTGGGCCGGCCGGACCAGGCCATCGAATACGCCGAGCTGGCCTTCTTCATGTACCAGCAGGTCGTGGAGGGCAACCGCGGCAACGAGGCGGTCCGGCACCTGCCGAACTACACGGCGACGGCACGCCAGCTGGCTTCGCTCCTGTCCGAGAACGGCCGGCCGGAGGAGGCGCTGAAGCTGTACAAGGGGTGCCTGGATTACGGCCGGACCCTCGTGGCGGCCGCCCCGCAGACCGAGTTGCCCGGACTGGCCGCGACGCTCCACGGACTCGGCCTCACCCTGGCACGCCTCGGGCGTCACGAGGAGTCCATGGCGCCCAACCTGGAGTGCGTCGAGCTGTACCGCCGGCTGGAGAAGGCGAACCCTGCCGCCTTCCGCCCCGGCCTCGCGGAAACCCTGTGCAACCTCGGCGGACAGCTGGAAACCCTGTCCCGGCGCGACGACGCGCTCGTCACCTTCGAGGAGGCGCTCGCCCTGTACCGCCGGCTCGCCGCCGACAGGCCCGACCGGCACCTTCCGCACCTGGTCTCCGTCCTCACCCGCGTCTCAGGCCTGCTGTCGGCGGGGGGCCGGCTGCAGGACGCGGTCGCGCCGCAGGAGGAGGCCGTCGGCATTTCCCGGCACCTCGCCCAGGACGAGCCCGCGTACCTGCCCGAGCTCGTGGACTGCCTGAGCAACCTGGGCATCCGCCTCGCCGAGACGCTTCGGCACACAGAGGCCGTCGCGCCCGCGCGAGAGGCACTGGAGACCGGCCGCAGGCTCGCCCAGGAGGACCCTCGCGCGTACATGCCCCTCCTCGCGGCCTGTCTGTTCAACATGGGCTTGCGCCACTCCGCCGTCGGCCGACCCGCCGAAGCCGCGGGGGTACTCGAAGAGGCCGTCGGCCGGTACCGGCAACTGGTCGCCCTCGGCGGCCCGGCCACATACAGCGCGCAGCTGGCGATGTCGCTGGGCACGCTCGGCGAGCAACTGGCAACGCTGGGCCGGTACGACGAGATGCTCGGCGTCAGCGAGGAGAGCCTGGAGCTCCTGCGACCGCTCGCCGAATCCGCCCCCGGAGCGCATCTGCCCGAGTTCACCCGCCGGCAACTCTTCTACGCCGAGATGCGGCTGCACGCCCGGCTCGACCTGCCGTCGGCGCTGCAGGAGGCCCTGGCCGCAGTGAACACCTATTGGTCTGCGGCCGAGCAGTACCCCTCCTACATCCCGCTGCTGAAGCGTGCCCTGACCACCCTGGCCGATGTCCTCGACGCCCTGGGCCGCCACACCGACGCCGCCGACATGCGCCACAAACGGGAGACCATCCCGGACCTACCTCGGGTCTGAGCCACCTTGGCACCTGTGCGGTCCTGGCATCCGCCCAGGGCCCACAGGCAAGTTCGGCGGCGACGACCGTAGCAAGGCGGGCGGTCGGCACCATCATGTCGTGATGCGAACGCCCGACGCGAAGATCGTCGCCGGTGCGGCTGCCGCCGTGATCAGCGGATTCCTCAATGAGCAGTGCGTGCTGCTCTACGCCGACTCCTACCGGCTCGCACCCGGCTACTACGGGGCCAACGCCGCTATCAACTGCACCCGCTGATCCGCCGAACATCCCGCTGAGGCGAACCGGTACGCCTCAGCGGGGCCCACCATCCGGCGTATGGCCGTGGCCGACGATATGGGCTTCCACGAGGACCGGCAACGCCTGCACGAAGTAGCAGGACAGGCGGCGCCGCCAGTGGCGCCGTGAGTGGCTCTGCCACCGGCGGCACCGCCGCCGTACCGAGTGGGACGTGCTGCTTACAGGAGGGCGTACGAGCTTGCCCGGTCGTTCATGGCATCCCCCACATAGGGCGTGGAGTCGCGGTACTCCTGGTGCGTACCGGTCTGGTGGGGGTCGGCCCAGAGTTCGATCCAGCAGGCGACGGGGATGACCGAGCTGATGCTGTCCGCCCAATCGGTGAACTCGCCCGCGTAGTCCCGGCCGTTGCCGCTCTGGCATGCGCCGCCGTTGAGAATGATCGACGTGCCGCCGAAGTTCCAGTGCTCGTAGAGAATGGCGAGCTCGGCGTTCAGGTTCCCTCTCGCGGCGGAGGACACGCGGAGTCTGTCGACCAGCTTCCGGTCCCGCGCGGCGTCCTTGCCGGACAGGGGCGCGTCGGTGATCCGTCCCTCCGTGGAAGCGGCGACGGCCTCACGGAAGGTGCCGAAGCACCGGGTGCTGTTGGTGTCGACGTTGACCAGGCAAGTCCTGCCCCCGGACACAGGCTCCGTCCGGGCCTGCGCGGTGGTGGCGCTCCCTGCGGCCAGGACGAGCAGGCCGGCACCGGCAGCGATGGCGATACGTGTCACACGTGAACTCATGGGCAACTCCCAGGTCGTGGACGGTCTGCCAACACCCGGGATCCTTCCGCTGCGGCCAGGCATACACCAAGGGCATTCCCAGCCAGTTGAACGCTGCACTGCTGTGTCACGGGCCGCGACCGTAGCCACCCGGACATGCCATCCGAACCCCGGCAGGTTTTCCCGCCTGTGCGCCGTCAGCCGACCCGCCGGGCCAGCACCTGTCCCGGCCAGGCTCCGGACAGGAACCGGTCGGTGGAGATGAAACCGTTCCGCTCGTAGAACGCGACCAGTTCACCCCCGCCGCCCGCCCAGCAGTCAACCCGAAGCAGCTTCACGCCGGCCCGCCGGGTCTCCTCGGCAGCACGGGCCAGCAGGGCCGCCCCGATGCCCAGGCCGGCGTACCGTCGGTCGGAGAGCAGCAGCCGGACGTACCGCTCGGGTTCCTCGGCCGGTGCGATCGGCATCTGCGGACTTGGCCCGGAGTCCAGCACCAGAGCTCCGACAGGTCTCCCGTCCAGCTCCGCGATGTAAGGGGCGTTCTCGGTTGTGTACCGCTCGACCCGCATCACCCCGCCCGGCCTTTGCGAATACGGTGTCGTACCCCACTGCTCGGTATTGCCGCGATCGTTCATCCAGACCACCGCGGAGTCGAGCATGTCCAAAATGGCCGGCGCGTCGGCAAGGCTGCCCGGTCTGATGCGTATGCCATGAGTGGTGTCGTGCACAGCCGAAGCTTAGGCACTCCCGAGCGCATCACCGTGAGCTGTCGCGTGCCGCGCTTACCGGTTGGTCTTGATCTCCTTCATGGTCAGGTGGGATTCGAGGCGGAGGACGGCGGGCAAGCAGCTGAGCTTGCCGGTGAGGGAGGCTTCGTAAGCAGCGTGATCGGCCACGGCGACGCGGATGAAGTAGTCGGGCCGCCCGTACATGCGGCGAAACTCGGCGCGTGCGGCGCTCAACGACTCTGCGGGCGCCGGCCTGGGATTCGTCCCGCTCGGCCTCGCCTTCGGAGCACTCGTGACCCAGTCGGGCCTGGACTGGTGGTGGGCGGGGCTGTCCGCGACGCTCGCCTTCGGCGGATCGTTCGAGTTCCTGCTCATCGGCATGGTCACGGCCGCGGCCCCACTGACGGCCGTCGCGCTGTCCGCGTTCATGGTGAACGTCCGGCACGTCTTCTACGCGCTGTCCTTCCCCCTGCACCGCATATCCGGCCGCCTCGGCAAGACGTACGCCACCTTCGCCCTGTGCGACGAGGCGTACGCGCTGACCACCGGGAAGCAGGCCCGCGCCTGGCCCAGCCGGCGCATTCTGTAGCTGCAGCTCTTCCTGCACCTGTACTGGGCGGGCAGCGCAGTGGCCGGAGCCCTGCTCGGCTCCCTCATCCCCGACGGTGTCACCGGCCTGGACTTCGCCCTCACCGCCATGTTCGCGGTCCTCGCCCTCGACGCCGTCCGGGACCTGCGCGGCGACCTGCCCACCCCCGCGCTCGCCCTGCTCAGCGCTCTGGCCGCCCGGCTCCTCTTCCCGGGCCAGATGCTCCTGGCCGCCTTCGCCTTGTTCACCGCCTCCCTCCTGACCCGCCACCTCACCACCGGCAGGAAGCCGACCCATGCCTGACACGCGCTACGCCATCGCCGCCGTCCTCGTCGCCGCCGCCGTCACCTGGGGCCTGCGAGCCCTTCCCTTCGCCGTCCTCACGCCCCTGCGCGCCAGCAGCACCGTCCAGTACCTCAGCACGCGCATGCCCGCCGGCGTCATGGTGATCCTCCTCGCCTACTGCCTGCGCGACCTCCCCCTCACCCACGCGCCCACCCTGGCCCCGCCGGCCGCCCTCGCCGTCACCGTCGGCCTGCACCTGTGGCGCCGCAACGCGCTGCTGAGCATCCTCGGCGGCACGGCCGCCCATGTGATCCTGGCCAGCACGGTCTTCGCCCCCTGAAACCCGCCTGACTCAGATTCTCGGCGCTGCCGCTACAGGTCGAAGTCGGTGATCGTGACGCGAGGTGACGCGAGGTGACGCAGTGGCCTGCGCGACGGGGCGAGGTCCGGTCGCGGCGTCTACCAGGGCACGGCCTGCCCCTGGTAATCGAGAAAGTGGAGGCCGGGCTCCCCTCGGTGGCGCTCGATCGTCTCCGCCACCCCTGGAATGCTCTCCTCCACGCTGAGATCGGCGTCAGGTCCACCGAGTTCGGTACGCACCCACCCCGGGTCCATGAGCAGCAGCGTCCGCTTGTCCTCGGCATAGCGGGCGGCGTAGCTCCGCATCAGCTGGTTCAGCGCGGACTTGCTGGCTCGGTACAGGTCCTGGCCGCCGTCATCGTTCAGAGAGATGCTCCCCTGGTCGGAGGACATGATGCCGATGGTCCCGGTCGGCGCGACCAGCGGGCGGAAGGACTCGGCTACGCGCATCGGGCTGAGTGCGTTGGTGATCATGACCTCGGTGAACATGTCCGTCGGGACCTCGCCGATCGGGATGTCGCCGCGCGTGATGGCGGCGTTGACGAAGAGCAGGTCGAGCGTGCGCCGTGCCAGTCGGTCGCGCAGGGCCGAGATCTGCTCCGGCTCGGTCATCTCCAGCGACTCGATGGTCAGCCGCCCTCCGGACGCTTCGGCCAGGTCGTGGAGACCGGTGCGCCGGCTGCCGCGGACCGTGCCGATGACGTCCCAGCCGCGGCGAAGGTACTCGGCGGCGAGGCCGAGGCCCAGGGTCCGGGAGGCCCCGACGATGAGGGCGGTCTTACGGGTGTCGGTCATGTGATTCCTATCGTGGGTCAGAGCTGTCGCGCATCGTCCTTCGCAACCGCCGTCCGCCGGAGTGGTGGTGACGATCACTCACCATTCGAGTCTCCGAGTGGTCCCGCCGGGCGTCCAATACTCTTCCGACCGCATTGATACCGTTGAGGCATGGATCTGGATCTGGATCTGCGCAAGCTCCGCTATTTCGTCGCGGTGGCCGAGCACCGGCACTTCGGCCGGGCGGCACAGGCGCTGTTCATCGCGCAGCCGGTCCTCAGCCGGCAGATCCGCGCGTTCGAGCAGGAGCTGGGATGCCGGCTGTTCACGCGGACCACGCGCAGTGTTGAGCTGACCCCCGCGGGGCAGCAGCTCTACGACGAGGCGCGAAGGATCACCACGGTGGTGGCCGCGGCGCTGCGGCGCGTACACGAGGTCGAGCGGGGCGCGCAGCGGCTCGTCATCGCCTTCTCACCCGGCCTGCACGTGTCGGACGCGATCCGGGCGTTCACGGCGAGCCACCCGCAGGTCGAGATCGATGTTTTCCCGCTGCGCTGGTGGGAGCAGGACGCGCCGCTCCGCGACGGCCGCGCGCACGTCGGCCACCTCCGGCGCCCCTTCGACGATTCGGGGCTGCGCACCGTCCCCATCGGTCACGAGACCAAGGTCGCGTGCCTGCCCGTGACGCATCCGCTGGCCGGCCGGCACACACTCACGTCGGCCGATCTCGACGGTGAGTCGATCCTCGACGTCAGGACGCGACGGACGTCCTCGCTGGAGGAGAAGTTCGAACTCATCGCCTCCGGGCAGGGCATCGCGCTCGTCCCCCTCAGCGTGGCGGGCTCGTACTCCCGCCGTGACCTCGTCTACCTGCCCGTCACCGATGCCCTGCCCGTCGAGACCTGCCTGGCGGTACCGGAGAGCAGCTGCGCGGGCCCCGTTCGGGACTTCCTGGACATCGCCACCGCGACGCTGCGCCGGCACTCCGGTGATGCGGTGATGCAGCGATGCAGCGATGCAGCGATGCAGCGATAGACAAGACCGAGGCCGCCGGCGCTCAGTCCTCCCAGGGCCAGTGGGCGTCCCGGCCGTCTTCCAGCAGCGGCACCATCCGGAATGCCGCGTCGGTGAGCCCGCCGAAGGTGTGCCGGTCGGCGGATCCCGACGGGCCGTGGCCGGGCCGGTAACCGGCCAGATTCCAGGTGTAGACCGGGATGTGGGCCGGAACCTGCTCGGTCGGGTCGCCCGCGTGGTGGTAGGCCGCCTGTTCGTCGGTGACGATCAGGACCCGGTCGTGGCCGCGGTAGTGCCGGCGTACCGCCTCGGTGGTGTCGGTACCGCCGAGGCTCCCGA
The DNA here is from genome assembly GCF_001445655.1 of Streptomyces roseifaciens. Lineage (NCBI taxonomy): Bacteria > Bacillati > Actinomycetota > Actinomycetes > Kitasatosporales > Streptomycetaceae > Streptomyces > Streptomyces roseifaciens. The sequence goes on along the minus strand of NZ_LNBE01000001.1, from coordinate 185,252 downwards.
AACGCTCGAGCACCTTGAGGACCGACTCGCCCTGACGGTAGGTCACGGGCGCGCTGGTGGTGCCGAACTCGACGAGATCGGCGTCGGCCGCGCGCATCGCCACGGCCGTGCCGAAGATGGCGGCGGCGTCCGCGCGGTTGAGCTGTGAACGGTCGGACAGCGGTGACCACATGGAGCCGGAGCGGTCGACCAGGATCAAGGTCCGGCCGGGCAGCTGGGGCACGTTCCCCAGTGAGTGACCGAGGGCCCGCTCCAGCGGGTAGGCCCAGCGCAGCGAGGGGGCGTGCTGGTAGGCGGCCAGGTACCGGAAGGGGAACTGCCGGGAACGCGCGACCTCTTCCGGGTCGGCCATCCGGGCGGCCACCTGCTCGGCGACCGCGTCGGACACTCCGGCCTCGTCGAAGTTCCGCAGGTTGCGGACCAGGGCCATCGTGCCCATGGAGGGAATGACGGCCTCCCAGGCCGCCGCGTCCATCGGGCCCTGCAGCCACCCGGCCAGCGCCTCCCAGGTCATGCCCGCTGCGGCGAGCCGCTCGGCGCCACCGGGGCCGGTGACCACAGCCCGCCGCTCCTCAACGGGCACGGCCATCAGCGCACGGTGCGCGGTCAGGGTGCGGTCCGAGGCGGGCGGGGTGGCGGTGTCCGGGTTGTGGCGGCGGTCCAGGGCGTACTGGAACAGCGCGCCCTGCCACGGCTTGTCCGGGTCGGGCGTGGGGTGGACGAGGTTGAGGACGTCGCCGAAGCGGTAGCCCTTGGAGGCGGTGTCGTACTTCAAGAGGTTGCGGCCGGTGTACAGGCGCTTGACCGCGTCGGCGATGCCTCGCTTGACGGGCTTCGGGACGTTCCGGCCGTAGGCGGAGGTCCAGTAGGCCAGCATCTCGCCGGGCTCGTCCGCGCGGCGCAGTACGGCGTCGACGACCTGGCGGTTGGTGGGGCCGTCGGTGGCGCCGGCGTCGAGACGTGCCTTGACGTACTCGGCGGCGCCGACGAGGGAGGCGGTGCGCATCCGGCCGTCGCCGCGCAGCCACCGGAGGAGGCCGGCGGTCCAGGCCGGGTCCTCGACGGCGAGCTTGCGTACGAGTGCGGCGAACCGGTCGTCACGACTGGTACCGCTCTCGTGGTAGGTCTGCTGGGAGACGAAGTTGGCGACCGCGAGCAGGAACAGCTCGGAGCGGTCGTCCCGCGCGTGTCCCTTGCCGCCCAGGTGGGTGCGGGTGCGCCCGGTCGTGGTCACGGGAGAGACGGGCCCGGCTGCCTTGGGTGCACGGGTGTTGAAACGTGCCATGCGAATTCCCCCGAATTCGTCCGGGGAAGCACGGCACGGGGGCGTCCGAGATCACGAGGTCGGCGACGGTACAGACAGCTGCTCTGCCTGGCTGAGCTACACCAGCCCTTGGCTGGGACGGGATTCGAACCCGCGACCGGCTGTTCCGGAAGTAACCGTCACCTGCGCACCGGACGCCCCGGTGCCGCGCCTCCCGAGTTCAAAGTGGCCACGGCATGGGATTCGATCACAACGAAGTAGCCGTGGCTCGCGCACCGGGAGGTGCTGAAGCTTTGTGTCCAGAGTTCAAGACGGCGGAACCGACAAGGTGCTCTGCCCCTGAGCTACGCCGGCCTGTGTGCCGGCGGCGGGATTCGAACCCGCGGCCTCCCGATTAAGAGTCGAAGTAGGTCCCGTCTTCGCACCTGGACACCGATCACTCTAGGAGTACGGACGTCGAGGACGCCAAGGGTTTTTCAGGTCTGGCAACGCCCCGGGCGGATGCGCTGTCCGTGCTGATCGGCGTGTACCTCGTAGTCGCTCCACCGCTGCGCGTCGATGCCGGCGGGCCAGCCGAGGTCTGTGTGGAGGCGGGGGGCGCGCTGGCCTCGCAGGCGCATGAACTCCACGGTGGCGACGGGGCGCCCGACGGCGCCGCCTCGGCCGGTGCCCGTCATGCGGACCGTGATGTCGTGGCCGGCGGGGGTGTCCAAAGGGGCGACGAGGACACCACCGGGGCGCAGTTGCCGCAGCCAGGCCGGGGGGATGCGGCGGACCGAGGCGGTGCACACGATGCGGTCGTAGGGGGCGTCCGCAGGGTCGCCCTGCTCTCCGTCCGCGGTCACCACCCGCGCACGGACGCCCGCGGCGTCGAGCCGCTGCCTGGCCTGGTCTGCGATCGCCCGGTCGATCTCGACGGTGGTCACGGTGTCCGGGCCTGTGCGATGGGCCAGGAGGGCGGTGTTGTAGCCGGTGCCCGTCCCGATCTCCAGCACTCGGTCCCCGGGAGCGGGGGCGAGGTGGCGCAGCATCTCGATCACGACGGTGATGCAGGAGATGCTGGAGGTGAAGGCTCCGCTCGCCGGGCCGTCCGGGGGGACTGCACCGTCGTCGATCTGAGTGATCAGCGGGGTTCTCAGCAGGTAGACCGCTTTCAGCCACCGCTTCGGGGTCTTGCTGCGGTCGATGAGGAGGTACTGGCCGTCCTCACCCGGGCGGGGCCACCAGATGCGGTCCGGCACGAAGTGCTCCCGCGGTACGGAGGCGAAGGCGTCACGGAGCCAGGACAGGCCGCCGAAGTAGCCACGCGGACTTGCTTCCAGTTCCTGCGCGCACCGTGCCCGCAGGGCCTCAGCATTCACCACGGCACCGAGCCTTGCCTGCCGAGCGGCTAATCATCGTCTTCCTCCGGCAGCGGCTCCTCCTGGGGCATGGGGTTCCCGGGGTCGCCCGGACTCGAGTAGGGACCTCCGACCTCGCCGTCACCCGACTGTCGATCCTGACCGCTCACCTTGTCCTCCCCTTACGCTCGGATCCGAGGTGTCTCCGGATGTCTCCGGATGTCTCCCACAGTAGGAGCAGGCCCCATGAGAGGCGTCGGGTTCGGGGACATCGGCTCCGGGCGGATGGCCCAGGTGACGGACGTGGCGGATGGCCACGCGCGTACCCCGCCCGGGATACGAGGTGGATGACATCTCTCAGACCCCCATGCGACGACACCGAACCCGCAGGGTACCGGCGTGCTCACGGCCCTCCAACCGCCCTGGCGTTCACGCCCGCTGGTAGGCGACGCCCGATGCATCGACCGCGCCGGACGTCGGCAGGTTCCGGGTCCGCCCGATCGGGGAGAAGAGCAGGAGCAGCCCGGCGAGAGGGACGCCTGCTGTGGTGATCCACATGGCCGCGTGGACCCCGAGGACTTCGCCGAGCGTTCCGCCGAGCAATGCTCCTAGCGGGATGGTTCCGTAGTTGAGGAATGCTGTGGTTGCGGTGAGGCGGCCGAGGAGCTCCGGTGGGCAGTAGCGCTGTTGGAAGCTTGCTTTGATGACGTTGCCGGCCACGACACCGGCGGAGACGCAGAAGCCGCCGGCTATGAAGAGCAGGGCTCCGGCCCCGTCCGTGGTCAGTGGGATGAGCAGGGCGAATACGGGCAGTCCCAGTTCGAAGAGCAGCGTCGCGCGGGCCGTGCCGACCCGGGCGGCGACCCTGCGTGCGACGAGGGCTCCGGCGACGCCCCCTGCACCGGCGGCCGCGATGATTGCGCCGACGGGGCCGGGGTCCAGTCCGACGGTTCGGACCAGGAAGACCACCAGGATCGATTGGTATCCCATGAGGGCCAGGTTGGAGGTGGCGCCGAAGAGCGTCAGGGTGCGGAGCCAGGGGTCTCCTGCGACCAGCCGCAGGCCCTCACCGATGTCACCGACCAGAGTTTTGGAGCGACGAGAGGTTCTGGTGGGGCGCGGCTCGCGGTGGTGGATGCCCGACAGGCAGAGGAGGGATACGAGAAACGTGGTGGCGTTGGCGAACATCGCGTTGACCGCACCGGCGAACTGCGCGACCAGGCCGCCCGAGCTGAGCCCGGCGATCTGTGCGGCGGCTGCGCTGCCGTGCAGCTTGGCGTTGCCTTCGGGCTGGTCGTCGGGTTCCAGAATGCTGGGGAGGTAGGCGCTGTAAGCGGTCTGGAAGAACACTGCGGCCGTGCCCGTCAGGAGCGCGACCGCCAGCAGCAGACCCGTGCTCAACTGACCGGCCCAAGCAGCGACGGGGACGCCGGCGAACAGGACGAAGGAGACCGCGGCGGCGGCCAGCATGATCGGCCTGCGTCGGTTCCGGTCCACCCAGGCGCCCACGGGGAGGCCGATGATCAGCCAAGGGCTCCAGGTGGCCGCGGTCAGCAGGCCGACCGTGAACGTGCCGGCGTGCAGCTCGGTTACGCCGATCAGCGGCATCGCCACCCCGGTGACGGAGGCGCCGAACTTGCCGGCGGTCTCGCCGCACCACAGCAGGCGGAAGTCCCGGTGGCGCCGCAGGAGGCCGCCGCGGTGTGTGCCCCGGGTCATGCGGTGCCCCGTTTCTTACGGGGGAACGACTGGAGCTGCACGACGACGGGCAGCGCGTCGGGGTCCGGTTCGGTGTCCGGGGCGGGCGTGTGGCGGGCGATGACCGCCATCAGGTCCGCGTTGAGCGCCGCCAGCTGATCCGGCGTCATCCGTAGATCGCGCCAGTCCGAGACGGTGCCGGCGCCCCGCCATGCGTCATCCCAGTCCTCGTTGAGGTAGTTCGTCACCCTGCCGAAGTACTGGTGCACCAGTTCGTGCAAGTAGACCGACAGCGCACCACGGCTGTCGGGATCGTCACGGAAATCGGTGGTGTGCAGCTCGTTTGTGCCGCCGGCCCTTCTCCACCAGCGCTCCCTCTTCGTTCCCCGTTCGGCCTCTTCCTCGATGAAGCCGTGCTCTGCGAGATGGCGAAGATGCCAGCTGACGGTCCCGGTGTTCTCCCCGAGACGCTCGGAGAGCCCCGTGGCGGTGGCGGGGCCGTCCAGACTCAGCAGTTCGAAGATCCGCATCCGCAGTGGATGGGCCAGCCCGCGCAGGCTGCGCGCATCGAGGCGGCGTGTGGGCTTGGCGGGTTGCGATGTGCGCTCGGGTTCATCGGCCATGCCGACATCGTAAGTTGCAGAGGACTCTCTGCATAGGGCCCTCTGCAGAGAATCCTCTGCAACACGCTCAGAAGATGGACGCCTGACGCGGCTCGCATTCTTGACGGTGGGTCAGCCTGCCTGCACTGCTGCAGCATCCGATCGCCGTCACCCGTCCCGACCGGGGCAGCCCTCCCCCTGTCGTGCCAAGAGGGTGGTGGCCCAGCCGTGTTCCAGCAGGTTGAACAAGTCGCGCATGGTCCGGGGCGGGTCTTCGCTCGCACGGGCGATGCTGGGGGCTTCCAGGGTGAAGCGTGCCAGGCCGGCGACGGCGGGGTCCTCCGGGGTGAGCCCGGTGGCCTCGGCGAGGGTGGCAGCCAGCGTCTTCTCGTGGCGCGACCACATGCGCCGGGCGTAGTCCCGCAGCGCGGGAGTGGATTCGACGAGGACGTACGTGGGGTCGTCGGTCCGCACAGCGGTACGGGCGTGCACCATGTGGTCGCGCAGGGCGTGCAGCACGGACTGACCGGGGGCCCGGTCACTAACGGCGGCGACCAGGGCACTCTCGACGTCCGCGTCCAGGTCGAAGACGAGGGCTTCCTTGCTGGGGAAGTGCTTGAAGAGCGTGCTCAGCGAGACGTCGGCCGCTTCCGCCACCTCGCGCACACCGACGTCGTCGAAGCCGCGCTCGGTGAACAGCCGCACCGCGGCATCCGCCAGGGCCTGTCTGGTTTGGGCCTTCTTGCGCTCGCGGCGTCCTGTCGCTGTGCCAGTCATGCGCCCACCCTACCCGCTTGAGGGGATTCGATCGCAAAGGCAATCGGATAGAAAGTCGTAGCAGTTGTACTTTTAGGGCGGCTGTGTTTCTGTGATCAGGTACATCTGACTGGCACTCAGCTGCCGGAAATCCGTGGCGCGCCCCCACGCCGGAACGGCTGATCCGCCCTGCCCGGAACAGGGCGTCACCGCAAGACACCAGCACTCTCCTCAACCGTCGAACGGAGCGTGACCCTCATGTTCACCACCCCTCGCATCGCGATCGCCGGCGCCGGCCTCGGCGGCCTCGTCTGCGCACGCGTCCTGCAGCAGCACGGCGTGCCGGTCACCGTCTACGAGGGCGAGACCCACCCGCACTCCCGCTCACAGGGCGGCACTCTCGACATCGACGAAGACACCGGCCAGGCAGCCCTGCGCGCAGCCGGTCTGTTCGACCAGTTCCTCGCCCTGTCCCGGCCCGAAGGCCAGGAGTGGCGCCTGTACGACCGCCACGCGTCGCTCATACGCCACGACCAGGCCGGCGAGGGCGATCTGAGCAGGCCCGAGATCGACCGCGGTCAGCTACGCGCGCTCCTGCTGGACTCCCTCGCCCCCGGAACAGTGCGCTGGGGCCACTCGGTAAGGGCCGTCACCCCGCTCCCCCACGGCGCCGCTCGCCTGCACCACCACGACCGCACCGTCGAGGAGTTCGACCTGGTCATCGGCGCCGACGGCGCCTGGTCCCGAGTGCGCTCCGCGCTCTCCGACGCCCAACCCTCCTACGCCGGTGTCACGATGGTGGAAGCCCACTTCGACGACGTCGACCACCGTCACCCCGGCATCGCCCACCTGGTCGGCCGCGGCACCATGACGGCCAAGGCGGGCCGCCGCAGCCTGGTGCTGCAGCGCAACAGCAACGGACACGTCCGCGCCTACGTCACCTTCCGCGGCCCCCAGGACTGGCACGCCGGCCTCGACCTCGCGGACACCGAAGCCGTACGCGCGCGCCTCCTCGCCCAGTACCAGGGCTGGCACGAGAGTCTGCTGGACATCCTGCGCGAGAACGAGGGCGGATTCATCAACCGGCCCGTGTTCGCCCTTCCCGTTCCCCACTCCTGGCAGCGCGTGCCCGGCATCACCCTGCTCGGCGACGCCGCCCACCTGATGCCGCCCGCCGGCGTCGGCGCCAACCTCGCCCTGCTCGACGGCGCCGAACTCGCCCGAGCCGTCATCGACCACTCCGCCATCGACGCGGCACTCGACGCCTACGAGAGCGTCATGCTGCCCCGCGCCGCCGACAACGCCAAGACCGCCGAGCAGATGCTCACCACCCTCATGCCTGACACCGACTCCGACGAGGCCGCCTTCCCCGAGACGCTCTGGCCGTCCGGCACCCTCCCCGACCCGCATCCTGCTCACACCAGCTGAGTCCGGCCGACAATGCAGCGCCCGAACCGACCGGGATCCACGCTCGAACACATGTCAGCTTTCATGATGAATCGATTCCCCTTTGTACAGTCTCTTCTTGGTGTGCCCACACCCAAACCGGAGCAGACGCACATGGAGGAGCAGATATGCGCACATGGAGGACGGCAGTCGCCGCCGCGTCAATGGCGGTCCTGGCGTTGGTCGGCGGCACCTCCCCCGCCGCGGCGGCCGGCGACCCGTCCGCTCCGGCCACCGTGCCGGAGGGGCGCGACGCTGACGGGGGTAGCGTGGATGCCGGCAAGGCCGGTTCGGACGCCGACGCGTCCGCGGTGATCCGATGCCAGGGCCAGGTGCAGCGCCCGCACAACTCCACCCACGTGCCCGGCACCATCAACGTCGTCGTGACGGTCTCGTGCTCGGCACCGGTGCCGGAGATCACCACCCGCGCGGCCCTGTACAAGAACGGGCATCTCGTCAAGCAGTCGACGCCGAGGACACAGAGGAACACCCGCAGCGCCCAGAACAACGCGGCCGTGAGCTGCAGCCCCGGCAAATACCGGGGCTGGATGTACTTCAAGGTCGTCTTCCCGCCCGGCTACAACCCGCCGACCGACTCGGCCAACGCTCTCGGCCAGGAGGTCTCCCTCTCCTGCTGACCCGCGGCCGCCGGAAGGACGGCGCCGTGTTGCAGGGGGCGCCACCGGGGAAGGATCACGGTGTGCGTCCCACCCCTGCCCTGATCCTTCGCCGGCGAGTGACACAGCTCGACACGGCGGACCCGACCGCCGGCACGGACGCCGGCCTGCGCCACTTCACCTCCGTCATGACGGGGTGGACCGAACCCGAAGTGACGGCCCTGGCGGGCGGTCCGGCCGTCCTTGCCCCGTCCGAGGTGGAGGAGGCGGACGAGATGGCCGACGGCTGCCTGCTGCTGGCCCGGCTCGCCCGGGACCAGGAGTGCCTCGTCCGGGGGCCGCTCGACCGCACACGACAGCACTGGATCGGCACCAGCCCGCACGAGCTGATGCCGCACCGGCGGCCCGCCCCGGACCGGGAGCGGTTCACCGAGCCCGGCGGGGATTCCGGTCCGCCCAGCACGAAGCCGTTCCACCTGGGGCTCTACACGTCCACGGCGCGGCGTGACGGGCCGGGCATGTGGCGGATGTATCTCGATCTGGGATCGAGTCTCCACCCCCTGCCCTGGCAGACCTGGGAGCTGCCGGTCACCGACCTCACCGCCGACGTCCTCGACATCGGCGGCGCATGTGACTGGGCGGCCTTCGTCGGGCGCTACCCGCTGGTCCGCGGCGACGACGTCTACCCCGACTGGGCGAAGGCCGCCCGGGACTTCGCCGGGGTGCACATGACCCTGCGCGCGATCGTCGCGGCCCAGGGGTTCCGCATCCCGGTGGCGGACGGCCTGGCCGCGGCACCCTTCTGGGACATCGAATCAGTGCTGTGGCTGCGCTGGTGCTTCTCCGCCCCGCGCCTGGTCGAGATCACACAACCCGACGCCGGGCCGTAACAAGAGCCGGCTCAAACTCGGGGCGGCCCCGGAGCGCGCCCGACCGCACGCCGACCGCACCCATTCCCGGCCTGCCCTGCTCCTGCTCCTGCTCCTGCTCCTGCTCCTGCTCGTCGTACGCAGGTGATGCAGCGCCGGATCCTATGCGGCGCGGGGGCCGTCGAGGAAGCGAAGCAGCACGGCAGCCTCCGCGCGGAGCTGCGCGGCTCGGTCGGCATGCGCGGGTGCGGTCAACTGCGCTGCGACCTCCAGCCGTTCGGTGACCTCGGCGCGCACGACATCCACCATGCTGTGCTCGCTCAGCTCACGCCGCGGTGCTTCGGTGGCGCCGGCACCGACCGGCGCATGCTCAAGGGCCACGCCGCGGAGCTGCGCTTCGTCCACGGGCACCGCCTCGGCGTTGTCCAGCGCGGCCAGTGTCGCGCGCAGGGCGCTCACTGCGGCCTTGTCACGGGCGCGCATCGCTTCCGGCAGTGCTTGACGCATACGAAGACGTACAGACATGCCGATGACCTTATGCGCCTGCCCATGGGCTCACAACGCGATATACGTGCAGCACCGGGCTTCCCGCCAACTGGGGTACTCCACCCCCGACAAGAAGCACGAGGCTAGACCGCAGTACTGGCTGCTGGTGGGTGAACGACGGCGGGCCCCGGCGCCGAGGAGCCAGGGCCCACCGTCGTTCACCCCGTGGCCCGGTCAGCCGTAGGCGAGCGCCTCGAGCCTGTCGTACGAGCCGTTGAAGCGGTCGTGGTCGCCGACGGTGGGGCCGGTGTTCGTGTGCTGCCAGAAGGTGTAGAAGTCCCAGCCGTTCGGGAGCTCACCGGAGGAAGAGCCGTAGCGCGGTACCCACAGCGGGTTGTACTTGCCGAATCCGCCGTGGTTGCCGGTGCACTTCTTCCACCACGCGGTCGAGGTGTAGATCACCGCGTCGCGCCCGGTGTGGTCCCGGTAGGCGTCGAGGAAGTCCTCGATCCAGTCGACCATCCGGCCCGTGCTCAGGCCGTAGCAGGTGCTGCCGTAGGGGTTGTACTCCATGTCGAGCACGCCCGGCAGAGTCCAGCCGTCGTCCGTCCAGCCGCCGCCGTGGTCGACGAAGTAGTCGGCCTGTGCGGCGCCGCTGGAGTTGCCCGGCAGAGCGAAGTGGTACGCGCCCCGGATCATGCCCGCGTCGTACGGGCCGTTGTACTGGTGGGTGAAGTGGGGGTTGGTGTAGCTGGTGCCCTCGGTCGCCTTGGCGTAGGCGAATCTGATGCCGCTGCTCCAGAGCTTGGACCAGGAGACGTTGCCGTTGTGGCTGCTGACGTCCACGCCCTTGACCCCGGCGCTCACCGAGGCGCTCGCCGGGGGGCCCGCCAGGGGGAGGTCGGGCAGCGAGGGGTCGGGCAGTGAGGAGCCCTTGGCGACCGGGCCGCGTTCGCCCTCGTGGGCGCGGATGGTCGAGCCCATCCAGTCCTGCTCGGGGTGGGTCGGCCGGATGTCGTTCCCGGGCACCGCGGCGGCGGTACCGGGGAGAGTGACGAGCAGGGTGAGTACGGTCAGCAGGGAGAGGAGGATGGCCGCCGCTGTGGGGGGATGCGGGCGGCCCGGGCCGGAGTGGTGCTCGGGCATGAGGTGCCTCCGAGGCCATGGTGGGGGGAGGGAGCGGGGAATTCAACGGTCACCGCATTGGTATGACCATTCCATCTATCCGGCTGCGGACGGAGATGCGGCCCGCGGCGGAGACCCGCGGTGCGCAGGTCAGGCCGTCTTGTGCTTGCCGGTCTGCTTCATCAAGGTATTGATCAGCCGGTCGCGGCGGGTGTCGTGGTGCAGAACCATGACGGGCTCGGCCCGGGCAAGGTCCACGAAGGCGGACACGTCGACGCTCTGCGGCCGACCCGGCCCGGTCCGGTCCGGACCCCCCGGCTCGCCGAGGACGTATCGGCCGGCCCTTGACGATGTCCTCGCCCGGAACCTCCCTGTTCGGTCCCGCCACGACGATCACCTCCTCGCAGTTCTCGGGCTCCACGCTGTACTGCCACGCTCACATCAAGGCCCCGGCAGCGCACGAGGTGGCAGGCAGCCGGATGACCCGTGACGCACACCTGTGCGATATGGACCGGTACGACGCGTGCGGGGGTGCGACGGCCGGCCGTGGTGAACCGGGCGAGGCCGATCGTGAACCGTCGTAGGCTGAATCTCGCACGTGATGGACAGGAGGCTGAGGTGGCCGAGACGGCGTTGGCCGAGGTGATGGCCGAGCTGGCCGGGCTCGATGACCCGAAGACCCGCGCGGTGAACGAGAAACACGGTGACGATCACGGTGTGAACCTCGGCAAGCTGCGCGCGCTCGCGAAGCGGCTGAAGACGCAGCAGGAGCTCGCGTGCCAACTCTGGGAGACGGGTGACACCGCGGCAAGGCTGCTGGCGACCCTGATCTGCCGCCCGAAGGCGTTCGAACGTGACGAGCTGGACGGCATGTTGCGCGAGGCGCGCACACCCAAGGTGCACGACTGGCTCGTGAACTACGTGGTGAAGAAGAACCCGCACTCCGAAGAGCTGCGCCTGGCCTGGTCCGCCGATCCGGATCCAGTGGTCGCGAGCGCCGGCTGGGCGCTGACCACCGAACGCGTGACCAAGCATCCCGAGGGCCTCGACCTCGCGGGGCTGCTCGACGTCATCGATGCGGAGATGAAAGACGCCCCGGATCGCCTGCAGTGGGCGATGAACCACTGCCTGGCCCAGATCGGGATCGAGCACGCCGAGCACCGCACCCGTGCAATCGACATCGGTGAGCGCTTGGAGGTACTCAAGGACTACCCGACTTCCCCGGGCTGCACGTCTCCGTTCGCGCCCGTCTGGATCACCGAGATGGTGCGCCGACAGCGCGATGAGTAGGAGACGAAAACCGCCTCGCGGGTGGTCGCGGCGTGGTTGTCCCCGACGTTGACGATCAGCGTGCCGCGCCGGCGCGGGCGCAGGTCCGGCGAGGGCGGGATCGCGTGACGTCCGATGGCGGCGCGAGTGGGGGCTGTCCGGGCAGTCGCCCGTGGCTCGATCGGGCCCTCTGGCGTACCTGCGGGCATCGTCTCACTCTGAGGACAGCGGTTCCGTCAGTCGGGGCATTCGGGAGGGCACATGCTGTACGTCTGCGGTTTCGAGCGGATCGGCGTGGTGGCGAGCGACATGTACTTCGTGGATCCCGACCCGGTCCCGGGGCAGGAGGGCGCCGAACGAGGGGTGCGCCTGGAGGTCCGCGTCCTGCGGTCCGGAGACCTGCCGGGAGGCATCTACGCGTCGCGGCCCATCGTGGTCGACCGCCCGGTGTGGCGGGCCGATCTCCTGGAGTCCGTGGCGGGCCCGTCCGGGAGCCTGGACCGGGCGCACCACCACCCGAGGTTCGACGGCTGGGAGCCGGGCGCGCGCGTCTTCGTCGAGGAACTCTCCGCCGCACCGCTGGACTGGGTGGCCGGCAGGCTGGCGGACCTCGACACCCTCCTGACGGAGGCCGACGTCCCGGCCTCCGAGGCGGGTCCGGGCGACGCCGCCGACCTCCGCAACGCCGTCCCCGACATCATGGCGGCGGTACGGAGGCTGCTCGACGGTGTGGCCAAGGGGGAGCTCGCCCGTCCGCCCGCCGGCCTGGCCGAGGAGGACATCGCGGACGCCCGTGTCAGCTGGTTGTGACGTCAGCCCGGGGCGCACCGGGCATCGCCGGGCGGGGTGTGAACGCGCAGGCGCGCGCCCATGGCGAGTATCCGGGGTGCGCCCCCTGCCCCACGACGGAGGCGCCACGCGGTCGTCTCCGTCGTCGGGAGGAACGGCCGGTGCATCTGCCTCATCCAAGGGTGCACCTGTGAATCGATACACAGCATGAGGATCCGGTAATTAACGGCCGAGATGATGGCATTACCTGCAAAACGCCCCCGCGCCTCACTGCCGGGCACGCGGGCCGCACACACGGGGGACCATCATCAACGTCAAGCGCACCACGTCATGCCAGTTGTCCCAAGAGGACATCCTCTCGGTCGTCGAAGGCACCACGCTGGCCGTCCACGTCCCGGGGTTCGTGCACCCGGAGGCCCTCGCCTCGGCGCGGCGGCAGCTCTTCGACCACCCCGACCGGGGAAGTCTGAGTCAGGCCGCGGAGTTCAAGCGCATCGGATTCGCCTACTCCGAGATCAGTGACAGCGCTTCGCGCGATCGCTACCACGCCGAGGCGCGCACCAACATCCAGCGGATGCGCGACCTGTTCGCGCCCTATGCCTCGCCCAGCGACGTCCTGCGGCTGCTGCTGGAGGAGACCTGGGCCGCGGGGGCCGGCTTGATGCACGTCGAAGGCCGCAAGGCGTTCATCGGCATCTGCCGCTACCAGGACAAGAACGTCGACCTCAATCCGCACACCGACGCCCTCGAGCGGAACCTGCCCGCCGAGCACGCGCGCCGCCTCGTGGCGCAGCTCTCGGTCAACATCTACATCAACATCCCGCGTACCGGCGGAGAGCTGGAGCTGTGGGGGGCCGAGCCCGGCGAGGACGCCTACCGCCACCTCATGGGCGGACGGACCTGGGGAATCGACCGCGAGAAGATCGGCCCGCCCGTGGAGGTCGTCAAGCCGGCCCCGGGTGATCTGCTCCTGCTCAACCCGCGTCAGATCCACGCCGTGCGCCCGTCGGGGGACGAGCCCCGCATCACTCTGGGGCACTTCCTCGGCTACTACGGCACCGACCGCCCGCTCGAACTGTGGAGCTGACGGTGAACAACAACGTCACAAGCATCGGCCATGACATCAACGAATTCGTCGGTGCCGACGGCTCCGACGACACGGCCGGCATCAACGGTCTCAGTGGACAGAGCCGCACAGGCCTCGTCCAGCACTCCTATGTCCTCGACGGTCGCAGCAAGGCGAGTTTCGGGGAGAGGGGCAAGTCGCTCTCTCTCGCCGGGAAACGGGCCGTCCTGCTGGTGAGCGTCGGCCAGCGCTATCACGAGGGCGACAAACTCCGCGCCACGGTGGAACTCATCCGACGCGGCGGGTTTCAGCAGCTGACGATTGCCGTGGCTGATACTCTGCAGCGCACCAACTATCTCGGGCTTTCCCGGCAGGACGCTTACGACCGCGCACTCAGGGCGGGGGACGAGTGGCTGCAGCGCAACGAGAAAACGCTCGCGCGGATCTCCGCGATCAGCGATGTCCTCCGCTGGGACGAGGCACTGCGCGATCCGGTCTACCCGCAGTTCCGGAAGCACGTCGAGGACGCCTACGAGCACGACCCGCGCTACCGGCAGGCCCTGCTCCGCACCGTCGGAAAGTTCCTCGACCGTCTCACGGCACGCGATCCGGAAGCGGATGTCGCCGCGGCGTCCCGGAATTGCCTGTCCTACCTCATCGAGGAATGCCCCGTCATCATGCCGACCTGGGCGCACCGCGGATACGACTATGTGATTTACCCGCAGCCCATGACGGTGGCCATGGCGGAGACTCGCCGGCTGTTCGTCGAAGACGCATATCCCGGCAAGGCGGAATGGCTCCCCCTGAAGTTCAAGAAACGGGCCGCCACCGCCCAGGACATCATCTAGCCGCCCTTCGACCCGGTGTAGGGGAAAATCACCGTGACAGCATCGACCGACCGCAAGTGGTGGGCATTCACCGGTGTCAGCCTCATCAGCTTCCTCGGCTGCATCGACCTCACCATCGTCAATACCGCCGCCCCACAGATCCAGGCCGATCTCGGCGCCTCCGTGACCGACCTCCAGCTCATCGTCAACATGTTCATCGTCGCCCTGTCGATGTTCATGGTGACGATGGGGCGGCTGGCTGACACCTACGGCCGGCGTCGCGTCCTCTACACCGGAACCGTCGTCTTCGCCCTGGCCTCCCTCGGCGCCGGACTCGCCCCGGACACCGGCTGGCTCATCGCCTTCCGGTTCCTCCAAGGCGCCGCGGGAGCCGTCCTCTACACCTCCACGGGCGCCATCGTCCAGAACGCCTTCCCCCGGTCGCAGCGAGGCCGTGCCATCGGCGCCCTCTACGGTGTCAACGGCTTGGGCCTGGCCGTCGGCCCGCTGCTCGGCGGCGTCATCGTGTCCTCCGTCGGCTGGCACTGGGTGTTCTGGCTGAACGTCCCCCTCATCGCCGTCGCCCTGGTCCTGTGCTCCTTCAGCGTCAAGGAGTCCCGCGACCAGGACGCCCCCGGCCTGGACTGGCCCGGGCTCGTGCTGATCAGCCTGGGCATCCCCGCCGTGGTCCTCGCCTTCACCCTCGGCGACCACTGGGGCTGGTCCAGCGCCCGCACCCTGGGCCTGCTGGCCTTCGCCACGGCCTCGCTCGTCGCCTTCCACGCCGTCGAACGCCGCGCGGCCACCCCCATCATCGACTTCCGGCTCTTCCGCCACCGCGCCTTCCTCGGCGCCATCGTCTCCGACTTCGCCCTGGCCTGCTTCTACGCCACGGTGCTGTTCCTGCTGCCCCTCTACCTCAGCGGCGTACGGGGCTACGACGGTTACGCCACCGGAGCGCTACTGCTGTCGTGCACCGCCGTCATGGCAGCGCTCTCCCCCGGCGTCGGCCGGCTGACCGACCGCTACGGCCCAAGGAAGCTCCTGGCCGCCGGCTTCGCCGCGTTCACGGTCTCGGCCCTGATGCTCGCCCGGATCGCCCCTGACAGCTCCATCGGATACCTCGCCCTCGCGCTGGTGGCCATGGGCCTCGGCTGGGCGTTCATCCTCGGCCCCGCCACCGTCTCCGCGCTGTCCGCCGTGCCCGAGCGGCAGGCGGGACTCGCCGTCGGATCCTCCTGGACCTTCCACAACCTCGGCGGAGCCATCGGACTGGCGGCCGCCATCAACCTCTACCGCCTTCAGGGCGAACGCACGCTGAACGCCGAACTGGCCGAACACCACGCCCCCACCGGCCCCTGGACGCAAGCCGTGGTCGGCGAACCGGAGCACGCCACGGCGCTGCTCCGGCAGCACACCTCCCTCAGCGCACCGGAGATCGGCGAGGTCTACGGCCAGGTCTTCTCCCAGGGCATGCAGACCGCGATGTGGATGGTGGCCGGCACCTCGCTGGCCGCCCTCGCCGTCCTCGGCCTGCTCGGTCTGTCGGCACGCCGGTCCACGGCCGCCGCCTGCGAGGTGGCGGCCGACAACGAACTGGCCCGGTAAGGATCCGGCGGGCGCGCGGGAGGGCCGGGGAGCGGATTCCGCGGACGGCCGCCGTCACTCCCCTTCGCATAAGGTGACATCACCGGAACATCCCGCTCGACCAGGGGTGCCGGGACCCGCACCGCGGACGGAGCGGGCGGTGGCCGGAGCGAGGAGGGGACGTGGGGAACGTGGGGGACGTGGGGGACGTGGCGGTCGGCACTCAGCCGGAACAGGACGGCCCGGGTGAGGGGCCCGAGGAGTCGGCGGGAAAGACGAGAAGGTGGAGGAGAACCGGAAGGTCCGCGAAGGCGCAGCGGTCGTTCTGGAAGGAACTTCCGCTGCTCATCGTGGTCACGCTGGTGCTGGCGCTGCTGATCAAGACGTTCCTGGTGCAGGCGTTCTCGATCCCCTCGAACTCCATGCAGAACACCCTGCAACCGGGTGACCGGGTCCTGGTCGACAAGCTGACCCGGTGGTTCGGCTCGAAGCCCGAGCGCGGCGAGGTCGTCGTCTTCCACGACCCGGGAAACTGGATGGAGGGCCATCCGACGCCCGAGCCCAACGTGGTGCAGAAGGCGCTGGGCTTCATCGGGCTGGTTCCGTCCGCCGACGAGAAGGACCTCATCAAGCGGGTCGTGGGCGTCGCCGGTGACACCGTCGAGTGCAAGGGCGCCGGCCCGCTGAAGGTCAACGGCAAGCCGCTGGACGAGCCCTACGTCTTCCCCGGCAACACCCCGTGCGGCATGAATCCGGAAGTCCAATTCAAGGTCACGGTGCCCAAGGACCGGCTGTGGGTGATGGGCGACCACCGGCAGGACTCGCAGGACTCCCGCTACCACCAGGACGAGGACGGGGGCTTCGTCCCCGTGGACGACGTGGTGGGCCGCGCCATCGTCATCGCCTGGCCCGTCGGCCGCTGGGACACCCTCCCCGTCCCCGCCACCTTCGACCAGAAGGGCATCGGCAAGGCGGCCGTCGCCGCCCCCACCGCGGTGGCCTTCGCCGGCGCCGTCCCCCTGGTACTGGTGCGCCGGCGCCTGCTCTCCCGCCGCAAGGCCGACGGCACGACACGGAACTGACCTACCCGCCGAGGCGCTCCACCGAGGCCGGCCCCGAGGCCGGCCCGTCGACTGGACCAGCAGCCCCTCGGCCAGGTCCGGGCCTACCGGTCAGCGTCCCCGCGGGCCTCCCGCCACATCGACCAGAGCGTCGGGCCGCCTCCGGGGACGTGGATCTCGTCCCGCACGGTGAACCCGAACCGCTCGTAGAAGCCGATGTTGGACTGCTTCGACGATTCGAGGTGGGCCGGCAGTCCGGCCGCGTCCGCCTTGGCCAGGCCCGAACGCAGCAGGGCGGCGCCGTGGCCGCTGCCCTGGGCCGCCGGGTCGGCGCCGAGCACCGCCAGGTACCAGTGCGGTTCCCGTGGGGCCGCCTCGCCGACCAGTTCCAGCATTTCTCCCAGCCGGGCCACGTGCTCGCCCAGCAGCCCGTTGATACGGGCCAGCGTCTCCTCGTCCGGGTGCTGCTCGGCCGTGCCGGGCGGGGTCCAGAAGGCCGCTGCCGCGTCGGTGCGTTCACAGTGACCGAGAGGGCCGTACTTGTGCGTGAGCATGACGTCGAACCACTGGGCGAGGCGGCCCTCACGCCCTTCTTCGTCGGGGAAGAGCCACAGCATCATCGGGTCGTCCGCGAAGGAGCGGGCCAGGATGCGTGTGATCTCAGGAGCGTCGCCGCTCTCGATCGGCTTGGGTGTGTTCAGTGACTGCATGCGGCCAACGTAGGTTCCAAGATCCTTCCAGCACATCGGTCGTTCTACCGATCCCCCACGGCTGACGGACGGCAACAGCTGTGGTCCGCCCTCAGTCACGGCAGGCGGCCGTCGCGACCCGGACGAACGGCGGGATCAGCGGGTTCGTGTCACTGCCCAGGGCGCGGGGACACTCGCCTCGGCGGCCAACATCTCGGCCTTCAACGTGGGCAATGCCGCAGGACCCCTGCTTGCCGGCTGGGCTCTCGCCGCCGGAGGCGGCCATGTCGCCGCCTTGTGGATCGCCGCACTGCTGGGAGTCGTCGGCCTCCTCATGCCCTACACACCCAGCAGCACGAAGTCAGCGTGACCAGCTCGGCGTTTCGGGCCTTCTGACGCTCGATCCAGGCACCCCTGGAGCACCTCTGCGGCTTGCCCGGGCGGCGCCGTCGAGCTCCCGCCCGGGCACCTGCACTCGTACGCGTAGGCCCGGCCGTCATCCGCCGGTCCGTGTCAGGCTGCTCGTCAGGAGCGTTTGACGGTGATGGCGCCGCTGCCGGTGGTCAGGTCGATCCGGTGCGTGCCGGACGGGTCGTCGGTGACGGCGATGTCCTTGCCTCCGCTGTCGCTCTTGGCGGCTACCCGGTACCTCCCGTCAGGCATGGTGAGAGTGACGGCGCCGCTGCCGGCTTCCGCCCGGACGTCCTGGGGTGAGGACACGGCCAGGTCGATGGCTCCGCTGGAGGTTGCGGCGGCGATGGGCCCGCTTCCGAGCCCCCGTCCGGTGATCGCGCCGCTGGAGGCTTGCACCTCGACCGCCCCGTCGACGTCCCTGAGATCGATGGCGCCGGAGCCGGTCTTCACCTTCACTGCGCCGGTCCTGGACAAATCGATCGCGCCGCTGGAGGTCTCACCGGTCACCGGGATGCCTGCCGGCAGGTCGACCGTGTAGGCCACCGAGCAGTCGTCACTGCAGCCACGGAGCACCAGGACTCCGTTCTCAACGCGGTGTGTCACACCGTCCGGGCGGTCTCCTCCGTATTCCACGTAACGGTGCAGGCGCACCTCGGCAGTGCCTTCCTTGCCGCGCAGGGTGACCCCGCCGGAGCCGCTCTCCAGTCGCACGGAGGTGATCTTCTGCGACAGCGTGGTGTCGTCCTCGAAGTTCTTCCTGGCCAGTCCGCACGCGCTGATCCCGCTGATGGCAATTCCGGCCGTCACGACGGCAGTGAGCAGACGAAGGCGCGTACGCATGGACTATCACCATTCTTGAGAGGTCGTCAGGAGAACCCACTGGGGGACGCCGAGAGAGCCTATGCGCCGGGGTCGGAGTACGGCCATGGGGTAAACCCCCGGGATCTTGGCCTGTTCCTTATGGCCTGATCTCGAACGGTGACCCGAACGCGGAGTCACTCGGCGGGGAGTCCGAACAGGCATGACGAGCGATGAGACATGATCCTCTGCCATGAGAACCATGCTCTTCCCCCCTCGACTGACCGCCTCCGCCGAGTCGGTCCGCGAGGCGGCCCACCGACGCGGCCTGCGAACCACGCAGTTCACGTCACTCACACTGCCCGACGGCCGACGCGGCGCCGAGCACCTGCACGCGGGCCCGCGTTTCGCGGATGTTGTGGCACCGGCTTACGGCATCGCGCCGCTCGAAGCACCACGCGACTGGCTGGCCGGGCTCCCATGGGAGCTCACCCGACGCGATGTACGGATCATGCCGATCGCCGAGGCCTACGCCCTCCGGCGGCCGGTATTCGTCAAGTCCCCGAACGACAAAGAGATACAGGCGATGGTCTATGCCGACGGATCACGTCTGCCCGGGCCGGACGCCGTGGATCGGGATACGCCGGTGCTGGTCAGCGACACGGTGAAGTTCACAGCCGAATACCGGCTCCACTGCCTCGACGGGAAAGTGCACACAGGGAGCCGGTACGCCGAGGGAGGACGAATGGCGCTGGGACCGCTGTCGGACGCGGCGAGGGCCTTCGGCGACGACGTGCTCGCCGAGGCCGGCACAGCGCTGCCCTCCGCCATCGTCGTCGATGTGGGCATGGTCGACGGGTACTGGGCAGTGGTCGAGGCCAATGCGGCGTGGGCCAGCGGGCTCTACACCGCCTCTCCGGACCGGGCTCTCGACGTGATCCTGCGCGCCGCCGGACCTCTCGGCGACGTCGCGCCCCGCGACCGGCAGTTCATCCGTACACCTGAGCCCCGGGGGCGCGGGGACGCTGTCACTGCGGAAGAACTGCGGGCGCTCTTCGCCCGGATGCCCGGCATCCAGAGGCCAGCGCACACGTAGGGTGGGTGGTGACCAGGTCGTTTCACCGTTGGGAGGACATGGAATGAAACAGGTCCCATTTGGCGCCCTGTCGGCTGGGCTCGCAGTACTCGGGACTGCACTTGTATCCTTCGCGTTTCAGTTGCGCGCAGACGGCTACGAGCAGTACGTCCAGGACGTGGCTTATGTGGCCGGCACGGCATACTTCACCGCAATCATGACTGTGGTGACGTGGGTCCGTGCTCGCCGGCGGCCGTTGAGCTGAGTCGTTCGGTCATGGCGCACGCGCCATGACGAGGTCTGTCTGGTGGGTCCTGTCACTCGACTCACCGGACACGCCCTCAAACCGGCCCACGTCAGCGCGGTCGCGGACACGCGATGCGCGAGCTGAGTCGGGCCGGGCCGGGCCGGCGTTCCCGGAGACGGACACCGCCCTACCAGGGCTCCGAGTTCCCTCCTCCCTTGTCCGTTCACCAGACTCTGGTCTTCCTGGGGGTCTCCCTTCCCCGGGGCACAGTTCTCACCAAAGGGTAGGAATCCGTACGGCCCCTGAGAAGAGCGACCGCTCTCCGCCGGTCCGCTTCTCCAATACGAAAAGAGCTCGGGGTCACATTGCCGGCGGTTTCCCGGGAGCGCCGGGTCGCCCCGCCCGAGGAGGGACCGGCTCTCTCCTCTGAATTGGCGTCAACAGCCCCTGCTCCACTAGACTTTGCGCACACACCAGCAAAAAGGAGTGGCGCCATCCATGGGCACCAAATTCATTGAGGTAGACGAATCCCACAAGGGTCAGCCCGGCGTGGAAGAAGGGGTAAAGACGATCGAGGTCGGTGGTCAGACGATCACGACGCCGATTTTCGTCCAGCGGATCGACTTCGACGACCTCGCCCCCGAGGTGACCGACAATCTGACCACGGTCAAGTTCGCCGTAACGGTGACCGAGGAAATGGAGGACCTGACGGGGGAGGTGGACGATGACGGTTCCCCGATGACGGAAATCAAGGAAATCCAGGTGCCCAAGTGGCTCGAGGTTGACCTGGGGCCCGAATCCCTCAAGCAGTACGAGGAGGTAATGGCCCCCTTCTACGCCGCCGCCCGCGAAACCGAGGCACCGATCGTGCCCGCGCCCCGCAAGCGCCGGAAGAAGTGATCTTGCGCCCCTCTCCTGTCTCCAGGAGAGGGGCTTCGTTGTATGAGGCCATGTGTGCGTCGTGCCGCAGCGTCGGCTTCGCACGGGGGAATCGGCCGGCCTCCGGTGAAAGTGTCCGCAGCCCCTGTATACGCCGAGACCGCACGCCAGGATGGCGTGCGGTCGGCGATCATCGCTCGGTCATGCGGGATGGGCCGCCGTGGCGAGCGTGTTCCACTGAAGGGGGATCAGTAGAACATGAACGTCGGGCGGAGGCCGTTGGCGTGCTCCTGGGTGATGAGCTCGCCGGCGCCGATTCCCGCGCCGTTGGCCGCGTTGGCCACGTCGTACGGCGAGCCGTAGTTGCCCATCCAGTGCCAGGTCTTGACGGCGACCTTCGCGTTGGTGCACTTCCTGAGCGCGATGCCTTCCTCAGCGGTGAGCACGGCGTCCTTGGCCGGCGTGTCGCAAACCGCTCGCGGGACCTTGGGCGTGTTCGGCTGCGGGCCGTCCGCGGCCGCCGCCGGGGCTGCCAGGCCGATCAGCAGGGCTATGGGGGCTGCTGCGAGGGCGTAGGTTCGACGGTTCATGGTGACCTCCATGAGGGGATCAGATGTTCGACAGAGCGGACACCTGGACCCACGACCCTACGGTGGCCTGGTCGCCCTCGCACATCGAGTACGCCGTTCGGGTGACGGCCGCCATGTTGAGCGGCCGAAAGGGTCGACCCCAGCGGCACCCGCCGTGCCAGGCAGCGTCGGTGCGGGACGGAGCCGGTCGTCCGGCCCCGTCCGCGGTCCCGTCCCGTCGGTCGGCACCGGGGGGGTAGCCCCACCTCGGCCTGGGCGGGTAGCAGGATCGTCCCAGGTGGTTGCATCCGGAAATGTTGGGCCCGGCACATATCCAGCACATGGATCGCTGGTTTCCCGATGTCTTCCGTAGGAGTTGGCTCGTGCGTGAGCAGGCGTGGCAGAGGTTTCGTTCGTCCGGGCAGCGGCGGGGTGGCCGGCGTAGAGCCGTGCCGGCCGCGGTCGCGGTGGTCGTCGGCGCCATGGCGGTAGGTGCCCTGGTGCCGCCCGCGGCGTCTGCCACCGCCAAGCCGGACACCGTTCAGCAGGGCCTGAACGCGCTGGTGCGCTCCGACGCCCTGCCCGCCGCGCTGGCGAGCGTCCAGGACCGTGAAGGCCGCACCCGTACCTACACCGCAGGGGTCGGCGACCTGGCCACCGGTTCGAAGGTGCCCCGGGACGGACAGGTGCGGATCGGCAGCAACACCAAGACGTTCACCGCCGTCGTCGTACTGCAACTGGTCGGTGAGGGGAAGATCCGCCTCGACGCACCGGTCGACACCTACCTGCCGGACCTCGTCCGCGGGGAGGACATCGACGGATCCCGCATCACCGTCCGCCAGCTCCTGCAGCACACCAGCGGGCTTCCCAACTATGTCCAGTACCTCGGCGACGATGTCCGGCATTACGAGCCTCGCGACCTCCTCGACATCGCCCTCCAGCACAAGGCCCGCTTCGATCCCGGGAAGAAGTGGGAGTACAGCAACACCAACTACGTGCTGGCCGGCCTGATCGTCCAGAAGGTCACGCGCCGCCCTCTCGCCGAGGAGATCGACCAGCGCATCATCAAGCGCATCGGGCTGCGCCACACCTACTTCCCGGCCCCCGGTGACGCGACCATCCGCGAACCGCACCCCAAGGGCTACTACCAGGAATCAGCAGGGGCGCCTTTGCGCGACGGCACGGAACTGGACCCCTCCTGGGGCTGGGCGGCAGGGCAGATGATCTCCACCAACTCCGATCTCAACCGGTTCTACACCGCGCTCCTCGGCGGCCGCCTCCTCCCGGAGGCCCAGCTCGCCCAAATGCGCACCACCGTCCCCGCCGGAGAACCGTTCGCCTCCGGCGCCCGCTACGGACTGGGGCTCGTCAGCACGCCGCTGTCGTGCCGCCCCGGCGTGTACTGGGGCCACGGCGGCAGCACCACGGGATACGAGACCCGGGGCGGCGCCACCGACGACGGCCGCGCTGCCAACGTCGCGGTGACCTTGCAGCCGACCGACAAGGAAGCCATGAAGCGCGTGGAAAGCCTCGTGGACACGGCCCTGTGCCGCTGAACCGGAGGGGCCCGCAGGGACAGGGCCCGCCCGGACCGCGTTCGCAGCGAAGCGCTCAGGCGTTCTCGATCCAGTTGGAAGTGACGTCACAGATCAGGTAGGGGATGCGGATGTTGCACGGGCCGCACGAGTGCGCCGTCCATGAGCAGGTCGCGCCCTTCCCGTGCCACTCACGTGAGGCAGTCGTGTTCTCGGGGCCCACGTAGTACTGCTCGCTCATGCGGACGTAGTCCACCTCGCCCTCGCCCTGCTTTCCGGATTGCGCAACGCGGTTTCCCAGTTCGAGCAGCAGTTTGACGGCCGCGCAGGTCTGGCCGATACGCGGTATTTCCACGCCGTTCGCCGTCAAGGGGATGTCCACCTGCTTCCCCTTGACGGTCTTCCATTCCCCCCTCCACTTCAGCGGATTGTGCTCGACGCTGGGGACATCCGGGTTTGCGACTCGCCAGGCACCCTTGTGGTAGGTGATCTCCTTGAGGTATGGGCCGACATCGATGAGCCCGCTGCTGCAAGCCGCAAGGTAGTACTCGGTTCCGCCTATTCGCGCTTCCAGCACTCCGAGCATGACGGCAGCATCCGGGGCCAGCTTCTTGTCCGCCTGCATCGCGTGGTATATCTCGCCGACGGCGTCCCTCAGTTGCTTGCTGTCGACAAGTTCCGGAACGCTGTGTCGCGGTTTGCTCCCGCTTCTCACATGACCGCAGCGGGGGCACGTGTCGGACGCGTATCCGCCGTGCCGGAGATTCGCTTCCCGATTCGGGATCCGGGGCTTTGTTTTTGCCATGTCCACCCTCCGTCAGTTTTCCGTGGCGCGGGGAAAATAGCACGTGGCGGCCCGGCCACCGGGCGCGCACCGAAGCGCAGCGACTACTTTTGGACGTGATCACGTAACGCTCGGTCGCGACGCCACCACCCCGCGAAGGTCATCCCCGGGTCCGCTTTCGGCCCACCCGGTCGCGATCCACCGCAGGTCGCAGCAGCTTTCCGGCAGGCATTGGTGACAGCTCGTCACACATATCGACAAAACGGTCAACAGTTGGATTTCACCGTGGAATCCGACGAAAGCTCCGCGTCCTCCCGCGCACCACCTGGCTTGATCATCGCCGCTCCGGATTCGGCCGTTGATAGTGTGCGCCCGAATTTCACATCCACATACTCACGGCGGCCCGTGCCCGGCGCGGCCAATCGGTCAGGGAGGAATGCGTTGTGGCGATGACCGTCGGCGAACTCAAGGAATGGCTTAAAAGCCTTTCGCCTCCCACCCCGGAACTGGCGCTGCCCGACGGGCTCCCGGACGAGTTAGGGGACCTCAAGGGCGCGGTGAACCTCGACGCCCTTTCGAAGTGGTTCACCATGGGGACCACCCTCACCGAGATGGTCCCGGACCCGAACAATCTCTGCGTCACCGGAATCATCACCAAGGAAACCCCGAACCTCTCCCTCTGGTTCTTCAGTGATGACGAGGCGAACCCCGACGACGCCCCCGTCACCGGTGTCCAGATCGGGCTCTCGCTGAAGAAGCACGCCGTGATGTCCGTCCTCGGCACCCTGGGTCTGCAGGACGTCCTGCTCGTCTACGAAATCCGCATCGTGGACGGTGCTGCGGTCCGCGAGCTCTACGCACAGGCTGCGCTCGCCGCCGGCGGCGGGGATCCGCTCCTCATCACCTGCGCCCTCGACTTCGCAGCGGACCGGACCAGCTACGCATTCGTCGTGGAGCCCGAGGCCGGAAGGGAATGGCACGTCGCCGAGGCGCTCTTCGGACTGTTCGGCGTCACCCCGCCGCCCGTCCTGAAGGGCATCGCCCTGCATCGCCTCATGCTGGCCTACGACCGGGGCCAGGACTTCAAGGGATTCCGGATCGAGGTGGACGCCGGGTTCCCGCTGGGCGACGCCACGGCCGACCTCGACGTCAAGGCGACCCTGTCCAAGTCCGGCGACAGCCAGACGTACGACCAGGAATACGAGGGGACCCTGGTCCTGGCCGTTCCCGCTCCCGCTCCCGCTCCCGCTCCCGCTCCCGCTCCCGCTCCGGACAACGACGTCCGCACGCTCACGTTCGCCGTCAAGGACGCCCAGCACGCCGAGTTCAGCGCGAGCTGCGAGGACTCCAAGGGCGTGACCTTCACCGACGTCGCGGCCCTGCTGGGCGTGGCGGAACCGCCGGCGTTCCTGGCCGGTCTGGCCGTCACCGGCCTCACGGTCGGATATGCGTCCGCCCGCAGGTCCATCGTGTTCGCCGCGAAGGAGAAGGACGGCGGCTCGCTCGTCGTCGTGTCGGACCGGCCCACCGGCGGCACCCGCGCGTGGGCCCTGCGCGTCGGCGTCGGGCTGGACGCCAGGCTCTCGGGCGTGCCCTTGCTCCACGGGCAGATACCCGAAGGCCAGGACCTCGGCGTGTGCGGGCTGGGCGTCCTGCTCACCTCCGACCCACTGGACACCGCCCGCGTCCGCGAGCTCAACAAGGCGCTCGCGGCGAGCGACGGCACGCTGCCGCTGCTGCCCACCGACGGCCTGGGCAAGGGTCTGGCCTTCACGGTCGACCTCCAGTTGCCCGGCCACTCGGAGACGACATCGGTCGTCGTCCGTGGCAACAGCAAGAAGCCCAAGGCCCCGGGTCCGGCCCCGGCCCTCGGCACGGCCACGGCCCCCGCCCAGGCTCCCGCACGGCCGCAGGTGATCACGCAGGACGGCACCCCCGTCACCGAGAACACCGAGGACACGCAGAACGCAGCGGCCGCCCCCGCCGGGCTCCCCCTCGTCGCCTGGGTCAAGGTCCAGCGCAACGTCGGCCCGCTGAACCTGAGCCGCGTCGGCGTGGGCCTCGCCGGCGACACCGTGTGGGTGCTCTTCGACGCCACGCTCGGCATGGCCGGCCTCAGCGTCGGTGTCGACGGTCTGGGGATGGGGATCCGCCTGTCCAAGCCCGTGCAGTCGGAGTTCCGGCTGGACGGGCTGAGCGTCGGCTACTCCCGCCCGCCGCTGGCGATCAAGGGAGCCCTGGTCAACCGGACCAGTGACAAGTACAACCCGTTGGTCGAGGGTGCGCTGGCCGTTTCGGCGGAGGAGTTCGGCCTCACGGCGCTGGGCGCGTACGCACGGCCCACGGCGCACCCCGATCAGCCGTCCTTCTTCCTGTTCGGCAAGGTGAACGGCGAGTTCGGCGGCCCGCCGCCCGTGCAGATCACCGGCATCATGGCCGGCTTCGGGCTCAACACCGACCTGCGGCTGCCCGAGGGCGACGAGGTACTGAACTTCCCGTTCCTCGCGGACATGTCGTCCCCGGAGACCGACCCACTGAAGGTCCTGAGCAACCTGATGGACGGTCAGGACGGCCAGGTCCCCTGGGTACGATCCGCATCCGGGCAGTTGTGGTTCGCAGCCGGACTCGAGTTCAAGGTCTTCGAATTCCTCGACGGCCAGGCGCTGCTGGTGCTGGAGGTCGGTGACGACTTCGCCGTCGCCGTGCTCGGCACGGCGGAGGCGCGCTTCCCCAAGGACCAGTCCCTGCCCGCGTACGCCCGGGTGCGACTGGGGCTGTCCGCCAAGTACCGCGCCAGTGAAGGCGTGCTGAAGCTGACCGCCCAGCTCGCACCCGGCTCGTTCCTCCTCGACGAGGCGTGCGTGCTCACCGGCGGATTCGCGCTGTACACCTGGTTCGACGGCCCGAACTCCGGCGACTTCGTCCTCACGCTGGGCGGCTACTACCCCCACTACCCCGTGCCCGCCTACTACCCGCAGGTGCCGCGGCTGGGCTTCAACTGGCCGGTCACCTCGGAGCTGACCATCAGCGGCGGCTCGTACTTCGCGCTCACCCCCGGCGCGATCATGGCCGGTGGCGCGCTGGACGTGAACTTCCGCTCCGGCGACCTGCACGCCTGGCTGACGGCCCACGCCCACATCCTCATCGAGTGGGCCCCGTTCCACTTCGATGCCGGGATCGACGTGAGCATCGGCGTCAGCTACGTGCTCGACCTGTGGCTGGTGCGCGAGACGATCAGCGTCGAGGTCGGCGCGTCCCTGCACCTCTGGGGACCGCCGACGGGCGGTGAGGTCACCGTCCACCTCTGGTTCATCTCCTTCACGATCGGCTTCGGTGACGGCAGCGCGGGCGACGACAAGGCCGCGCTGTGGCCGGACGTCGTCAAGCAGCTCCCCGCGCCCGGGGATGCCGTCCGGCTCGTGCCCATGGACGGCCTGATACCGCAGGAGTCCAAGGACGAGGTGGGGCTGTGGACCGTCGGCACCGGTGTTTTCTCCTTCGCGGTCCGCACGGCCGTCCCGGTCGGCACGCTGTACCTCGGCGAGGACAAGCAGCACAAGGTCGAGGGCACGGACGTCAACATCCGCCCGCTGCACGGCGGCGGCGAGAAGCTGGACTCGACGCTCACCGTCGCCCTCGTCGGCAGGAACGCAGGCGCCCAGGACCTGAGCCAGTGGACCGGCACGAGAAACACGGCGAGCCTGCCTGCCGCGCTGTGGGGCCCGTACGACGGCAAACTGAACATCGGCAGCAAGCAGCGCGTCGACGACCAGCTGACGGGCATCGACCTGCGGCTGCCCCCGCCCACGCAGGGCAGCACTCCGGGGCCGATCAAGGCAGGGACGATCGCGCACGACGACCGCACGCCCAACGGCAAGCTGCCGCTGGTGAAGCCGACCACCGCAAAGGCCGCCATCGCGGAATCCGCCCCCTCAGAGTCCGGCGTCGCGCAGTCCGGCGTCGCGCAGCTCGGGCCTGCCCAGCTCAAGCCCGCGCAGCCGGTTGCCGTGGAGCTCGTCGCCGAAAGCGCGCCGGCTCCGGCGGCCCACGCGCGCGTGGGTGCCGTCACCGGCGGCCGGACCGGCGCACTGGTCGACCAGTCCCGCGACCGGCTCTTCGCCGCGATGGACTACCTGGGCGTGAGCCCCGGCCCCGGCGCCAACGAACGGCTCACGGCCACCGACGGCCTCGTGGCCGGCGACGTCACGGCGCAGCCCGCGCCCCCGGTACCCGGCCCGCCGACCGCGAGCGAGCGGCTGTACGTGCTGGGTGCGGGGGCGACCGTGACGCCCGTCGACGCGCAGGGCCTGACGGTGTACGAGCCGATCACGCTGGCGAACCCGGGCCCGGCCCACCTCGCCGTCAGCCCGGACGGCAGCCGCCTGTCCACCGCCTCCCCTGGACGAGAGCACTTCGACGCCTTCGACATCTCCGCCAACCCACCCGGGAAGGCAGTCGACCTGAAGCCCGGCTCGCTCTCGGTTCCGACGCATGCCAAGGGCATGGCCTTCTCGCCGGACCACGCGTGGGCGTACGTCACCTACGCGCAGCCGGATCAGATGCTGATCCTCGACTTCCAGGGCGGCACACCGACCTCGGGCCATACCTACGGCATTCTGACAGCGGACTGGAGGACGGCCGAGCCCGCCGACGTGGTCACCGCCCTGCCCTGGGACAAGTCGGTCTACATTGCGCTGCCGGAGGAAGACTGCGTCGTGAAGGTGGACGTCAGCAGTCTGGTCAACCCCACCGCGAAGGCGTACCTGCCGGCAGGCCCCTCCCCCACGCGCCTCGCCGCGGACCCCAAGGGCCGCTGGGTGTACGCACTCAACCCGGGCAGGTCCACGGTGACCGTCATCGACGTCACCGCCAAGGCGGTCGCCGCCACCTTGCGCACGGGCACCGCCCCGAGCGCGCTCGTCGCTTCCGCCGATGGCAAGCGGCTGTACGTGGCGAACGCCGTGACCGGCACCGTCTCGGTCTTCGACACGTCCGGCGACCTGCCGCGGGAAGCCGCCGAGCCCGTGTGGGTGGGCGCGCGGCCCATCGCGCTCGCGGTGTCCGCCGCCGGTGACCGGCTGTACGTCGCCCGGGCGAAGGGCCCGGAGGACCGGGAGGCCCTGCCGCTCCACGTCGTGGACGTCGTGTCGGACCCGCCGGTCCTGCTCCCCGTCACCGTCCCCCTCAAGGACGACCCGGTGGCGCTCGCCGTCACCGTACCGCCGACGGTCACCGACACCCCGGCGGTTCCCAGCGTCACCCGAATCACCGAAGGCGGTGCGGCATGAGCCCCTCCGAATACGCCCTGGATCCCGACCCGTCGCTGAACGTGCAGTTCGTCGACTCGCTGGTGCCCAAGCTCACCGCCGGGCGCTACACCCTCACCGCGCACCAGTCCCTCACCAAGGGCGGCAACCGGGTCGACACGGACAACTACCTGGACACCCCGGTGACCCAGGAGGTGGAGGTCCGCGCGCCGCGCTTCACCGTGCAGCCGGAGTGGATCCACGGCGCGTACCCGACGCCGGGCGCCAGCGGCCTGTACGACGACGTGCTGCCGCACGTCACGCTCGACCGCGCGACCCTGCCGTGGGAACGGGACGAGGCGACGGCCCAGGATGGCACGCGCCTGCCGTGGCTGGCCCTCCTCGTCTTCGGCGAGGGCGAGCTGCCCGGCACCGACCCGCACTGCCTCGGGCAGACCGATGCGCGGACGGTGGCCGACCTGACCGGCACCGAGGACGGCGTCCTCCTGCCCCCGTTCGACCAGCACGCGGACCCGATCACTGACGACGACAAGCAGAAGGCGTGCCGCACCCTCCTGGTGCCCAGGACCGTATTCCGCGCCGTCGCCCCCACCCAGGGCGAACTGCCCCTCCTGACCCACGTGCGCCGGGTCAACGAACAGCACCAGCGTGCCGCGCTGGGCGACGACCTGAACCAGGTGGGCGACTACGCGGTCGTGGTCGGCAACCGGCTGCCCCGCGCCACGGGCGGCCGCTACGTCGCACACCTCGTCTCCCTGGAGGGCTGGCTGCCGTATCTGCCCGGCGGCGCCAAGGAGACGGAGGGCCCCGAGCAGGCGGTGCGGCTGATCTCGCTGTGGTCGTGGGCGTTCGAGACGATCCCCGACCACGCACCCGGATTCGCCGCGCTCACCGAGCACTTCGTGGACGGCGAGGGCGAGGACGGCTCCGCGCTGCTGCTGCGCGTACCGCTGCCCGACCGGCCGCTGTCCGGGTCCGACCAGCAGGAGGTCACCGACCGGCTCGGCCGGGGCTATCTGCCGGTCTCGTGCCGCACCGAGTCCGGGCGCTCCACCTTCGGCTGGTACCGGGGCCCGCTGATCCCCCGGCCGGCCGAGCCGCAGTCCGATCGCCAACGCCGTCGCTGCGCAGCCGAGGCGCTGATCCACCTGGAGCAGTACGGGGTCTACGACGTCAGCCTCGCGACCGCGTTCACCGCGGGCCGGGGCGTCGCCCTGGCCGACCACCAGTTCGGCGCGGCGCTGCTGCGCCTGCGCGGCAAGGTGCAACAGGCGGCGGAGAAGAAGGGCCGCGAGGCGACCACCGGGGCGCGGGCGCGCATCGAGCACCTGGTGGCGAACGGCCTCGCCGGTCACCTCGGTGAGGTCCTCACCGCGCCGGCCCGCGCCCGGCAGGACGTCGCCGCCCTCGCACGGCGCCCCGCCGTCACCCCCGCGCCGGCTGCGACCACGCTGCCCGCCACCGCCGGCCTCACCGTGGAGCGCCTGCGCGCCGACGCGGAGCTGCACGCACGGCTCACCTCGGCGGACAAGCCCCTGGTGGACGCGGACGACGACGACCTCGCTCTCGTCCGGGACCGGCTGCTCGGCCTGCGGAACCTCACGGGCGTGCCGTTCGCGCACCTCGTGCCCGACACGCGGATGCTGCCCTCGGAAAGCCTGCGCTTCTTCTACGTCGACCCCGGCTGGACCGCGACGCTGCTCGACGGCGCGCTGAGCGTGGGACTCGCCCACACCCGCGACCTCACCTCGGACGAGCTGGTCTTCGGGCCCAAGGGCCTGGCCCCGCTGCCGCCGTTCACCGCGCCCGTCACGGGTCTCCTGCTGCGTTCGCAGCTCGTCAGCGGCTGGCCCGCGCTGGAGGTCCGCCCGTACGCGAACCCTGGGGCGACCGACGGTGAAACGATCCTGCCGATCCTGCGCCGCGAGGCGCTCGCCGACGACGTCCTCCTCGTCCTCGTCGAGGGTGTGCCGGGCCGGGTCGAGATCGCCGAGCCGCAGCAGGGCGTCCACTTCGGCATCGACGAGCCGGACAACGACGACGAAACCGATCCGGTCAAGGACGGCATCATCCGGCTGCGGGCCCTCTCGGGGGACGACCTCGGGAAGGAACTGGACCCGAAGCGGTATCCCTTCCCGGCGACGCCCGGGCTCGGCGACTACCTGCGCGCTCCTGGCACCCCCGCCGACCCCGACGCCGTGCTGAACGTCGCGAAACTCGCCGACGGGCTGGGGAAGGCCCTGGGCATCAAGGACCGGCCGCTGACCCCCGCCGAGTTCGCCATCCAGATGATCAACGCCGCGCAGCGCCGCACCTTCACCACCGCTGCCCAAGAGCAGAACCTCACCACGACAGGAGACCACCCCAATGGCTGACCGCGACGACACCCTCATCGTCCCGGTGAACGTGGACGCCCTGGTGGTCAACCAAGACCTGCGCCAGCGCGACGGCCAGGGCTTCCGCCGCTGGCGGCCCAACTTCAATCTGCTGCGGCACAGTCTCAGCCCCGAGGTGGCCCCGTTCACCGACGAGGACCAGTGGAACGCCACCAAGGAGGGCGAGAGCGACGACGCCTACAAGAAGTACGACGGCGTCCACGTGCGCTGGGAGCTGCCCGACGCGCTGCGCCAGGGCGGCGCGCGCACCCCGGGCGGGCGTACGGAGTTCCCGCTCGTCCCCAACCGCTGGCTCGTCGTCCGGCAGGTGCAGGGCAGGGACGACCTGACCACCGGCTGGGTGGTGGAGAGCGACTACCTGGACCCCGAGGACGGCACGTCGCGCTTCATCCACCCCGTCAGGCCGAACGCCGGAGACCCGGCGAACACGCCGTACCGCTCGACGATCATCACCACGCAGATCGGCAAGAAGCAGCCCATCGGCGCAGACGGCACCGCGTGGAGCGAACCCACCGACGCCTCGCGCAAGGAACTGTTCCTCACCGCGGTCGGCCCCGGCATCATGACCTTCCACGTCTACCAGCCGTACCACGAGAACGTCTTCTCCCTGCACGACCCGCTGACCGGTGTCGACACCGCCACCGTGAACTACCAGGTCGTGGGCTGGTACTCGGACCCCGCGCAGGAGGAGCTGCGCCGTCGCCTCGACGTCACGGGCGCGACGGCCGGCTCCGTACTGGCCGGGCTCGGCTGGACGGTCGCCGACCTGCCGGAGAAGTGGACGCCCGGCAGCACGGCCTACTGCGGCCGCGCGGTCCAGGTGCAGTGGGACCGCAGCGGCACCGCCCCGGACTCCGACCGCCCGCAGAAGGCGGACGTCCGCGACCGGATCGCCGTCGGGAGCAGCGCGGACGAGGCGCACGCCGCACTGGTCGCCAAGGCCCGCGCGGCCCTGCCCGAAGGTTCCGGCAACGCCATCGACCACACCACCGACCCGGCCCTGCTCCACGCCCTCGCCGGTGGTTTCCTGAACACCCTCGACGAGCCCGACGGCGACGTCGTGACGGCTCAGGCCATGCACAAGGGCTGGTTCCAGCAGCTGCCGGGCGGCTACGTATGGCGGCTCGCCGACACCAACGGCAAGGGCAACGCCTCCGGTGACCCGAAGTCGGTCACGTGGTCCGGTGTGACGCCCGAGCAGGAGGCATGGCTGGCGGAGCTCAACGGCCACCAGAACGCGTACGACGAGGCCGAGCGTGAACTCACCGCGCTCCAGCAGCGCTTGTACGCCCTGTGGTGGATGCACAGCCTGCCGCTCATCCCGCCGCAGTACAGCCGCGACCGGCTGCGCGCCGAGATCGACCCGTCGAACGAGGACGGCCTCGCCGCCCGGGTGGCCGCCGCACAGGACGACCTCCGCAACAAGAAGCAGAAGGACATCACCGACTGCATCAACGGCCACCCGCTGCCCGACGGCTACGAGCTGCGCAAGGAGACGCTTCCGCCGTTCTACCAGGCCACCGACCCGACAGTGGTCCTGGCCGGGGCGAAGAGCCACACCGCGCACAAGCCGCTGGCGGGCGACGGTTCGCCCCTCCCCTGCCGTATGCCGTCGCAGATCGTCGGCGACGGGCGTGCGAACCCCTTCGCCCCGCTCACGACGGGTAGTGGGCTGCCGTCGGTCGTGCCGGCCCTGCTGATCGAGTTCGCGTGCGTGATCGACCCGAAGAACGCGGGGAAGTACACGCCCGACATCGCCCCGGCCCCCTGGCGGCAGCCGTGGAAGCCGCTGCTGTTCCAGTGGCGGGTCGACCACTGGCAGG
The DNA here is from genome assembly GCF_001445655.1 of Streptomyces roseifaciens. Lineage (NCBI taxonomy): Bacteria > Bacillati > Actinomycetota > Actinomycetes > Kitasatosporales > Streptomycetaceae > Streptomyces > Streptomyces roseifaciens. The sequence goes on along the minus strand of NZ_LNBE01000001.1, from coordinate 151,974 downwards.
TGCCCTACGGCGACCTGAACGACCCGAACTGGACGTTCGACGGCAGCCACTACCAGTGGACGAAGGGCTCGGCCGCCGCCAACGCCATCGAGGTGACCGGGCGCCGCTTCCTCGTACCGCTGCCGCAGCACACGATGAGCGGCGGGCTCGAGCGCCATGCCGCCGACCACCCCGACGCGGAGACGGCGGAGGCGCTCACCGCGGCGGCGGCCCAGATCAAGGACCTGGACCTGCTCTCGCAGCGGCTGGACGGACTCACGGACGCCTTCGCCCTGCGCGACCCGGCGCCCGGCGTCAGTCCTCCCGGCAGGATCGGTGAGCTCATCGGTGACGCGTTCCGCCACCTGCCCGATCCAGGCAAGCTGCCCGAGCCGTTCAAGGGCTGGCAGGACTCCGGCTTCACCCAGATCCGGGCCGGGCAGTTCGAACTGCGCAGGCTGAGCATCGTCGACGAGTTCGGCCAGAGCCTCGACGTCCTGCTGCCCGGCGACGCCGACAACTTCGTCCCGAAGGTGGGCGACAGCCTGCACACCAACGGGAAGACCGTCGAGCCCACGAACCCGGGGCGGTTCGTCCAGCTGCCGCCACGCCTGCTCCAGGCAGCCCGGCTGCGCTTCGACTTCGTCGCCGAGCACGACGACGCACAGCTCGTCGACCTGACCGCGAACACCACACCGGTGGGCGCGTGGATCGTCCCCAACTACGTCGACCGCTCGCTGCTGTGCTACGCACCGACCGGCGAGCCGCTCGGCGAACTGCGCGTCGAACTCCGCGAGGACGGCGGCGGCAACGTGACGACCGCGCTCGGCTGGGGTCCCCTGCCGGACTCCCGGGTGCGCACGATCGACGACCTGCGGGACTCGCGGCCACAGCTCCACGCGTTCGCCCGCGAGCTGGCCGCGAAGGGCCCGGACGCCTTCGCGGACCTGCTGGACACCGTCGACCAGGCGCTCGCCGGCATCGACCCGGGCAACCCGTACGGCGACGAGGTGCTCGGCGCGCTCCTCGGGCGTCCGCTCGCCCTGGTCCGCGTCCGACTCGGCTTCGAGCTGGACGGCCTTCCCGTCGCTGATGCGGGCTGGCAGTACGCGCTGGACTGGAGGACCCAGGCCGCATGGGGCACGCGCCCGGACGGGAAGCCCACGCCCCCGGAGATGGCCCACCTCGACTACCGGTGGCCGGTCCGGCTCGGCAACGCCGGGCAGAAGGGCGACGGCCTGATCGGCTACTTCTCCGAGGGCGACTACGGGACGTTCTACGCGGTGGCCAAGCCGGAGACGCGCACCACCTATGTGGCGGAGTCCGACACCAACCGGCCCCGGCTCCGGGCGGACTCCACGCAGCAGACGCACCTCACGCTGCTGCTCGACCCGCAGGCCACCGTCCACGCCACCACGGACGTCCTCCCGGTGACGAAGCTCCAGCTCCCGTCGCGCTTCACGCGGACGGCCATGGCCGCGATGCAGGTGGCGCTGCGGCTCAGCCCGGTGCTCACCACGACGCGGAAGGTCCCGGCCAAGGACGTGGGCGCTGACGCCGGCGCCGGCGCCGGCGGTGCATCGGCCGGTTTCGTCAACGCCCTCGCCATGCCCCACCCCACCTCCCCGCAGGGCACGTGGGACTGGGCCGAACTGGTCGTCCCCGACGTACCCGCCGGAGCCGACCCTGCAGCGCAGTGGGCCCATGAGCCGATCGTGCAGATCGACCAGACGGCCCGGCTGGACGAAGACGGCCCGACCGTACGCACCGGCTTCCTGCGCCTGACCGGCGGCTTCGACACCAAGTGACTCCGCAGCACCAGCACCCGCACCCCATCCCGAAAGGAGCCGACTCCGTGAGCGAGCCGGACGCCCCTCTGCTGGACTACGCCATCATCAGCGAACCGTTCCCGCTGTACGCGGCGACCGGTACCGACGACCCTGCCACGGCCCTGCACCTCGTGGTCTCCAACGGCGGCGGCGACACCGTCTACTGCCGGGAAATCGTCTTCTCCCTGCCGGAGGGCGATCTCGCCCAGAGCCTGGTCGAGGCCGACGCGGGTGACGGACAGGCGCCGGACTGGACCGTGACGCGCATCGAGCCGGGCACGCAGACCATCCTGCCGCCGGGTGACTACGCCCACTTCGTGGCCAAGCCGAACAAGGCCGATTCGGCCGTCGACGTCTCCGGCATCACCATCACGCTGGAGAACCTGAAGATCAGCTCCCGTCCCGGCACGGCCCGGATCGAAATCCGCGAAGTCGCCACCACGAGCACGGACAAGTGGCCCGACAGCCCGCGCTTCACCAAGCTGGCGCTCACCAAGTTCCCGGCGCCGAAGATCCCGGTCATGGCGGTCTCCGACTTCACGGCGGACAACTTGGAGGTCGAGGCCGGCACCACGGTCCACCTCACGTGGAACGGCCCGACGACGCTCCAGTACAAGGTCACGTACGGCGGCAACACGTACCCCGCCGACAAGCGCGAGTACAGCGCGACGATCGACCGCGACACGACCTTCCAGCTCTCGTACATCACCCCCGACAAGACCACGCACTACCAAACGACCACGGTCACGGTGAAGAACCCGAAGGTCACGGGGCTGGAGGTGGACGGCAATGCGACGGTGACCGGTTCCACCGACGTTCAGGGGCTGACGGCCGTCAAGGGCATCACCGCGAAGGACACCGTCACGGTGGACAAGATCCTGGCCTCGAACGGCACGCTCACAGTGGACAGTGGCATCGCTGTGACTGGCGCCGCCGGGCTGCAGGCACTCACGGTGAACGGCGAACTCGACGCGAAGCAGGCCCTTGTGGTGGACGGGGCACTTCACGCCAAGGGTGCGTTCACTGCTTCCGGAACAGTCGACCTCTTCAACGGGGCGTACTTGAAGGCGCGGGACTATCTGGGAGGCAACCAGCAGTGGACCTACACGGCACCGACCGACGGATTCATGGTCGTCTGGCTCGAGAGCCTGACCTCCGAGGCCGACGCCAACGTCAAGGAGAACACCGCCTACTGGGAAGCTGACATCAGCGTGTCGGGTGGCGCCTCGTACTCGGTATCGATCCCGCAGGCCTATTACCGGCCTGGTGCCCCAGCAAAGAATTCAGCCACGGCGCCAGTACATAAGGGAGAAACCATAACAGTGAATATTTACGCCCCCAAGGTCGGCAACGGGTCGGGCTATTATCACGTGTATTGGATCCCCCTGGGCGGCAGCGGTCAGGACATCTGAGGGCTACGCCACTGGCTTCCGGGCGCGCCCTCAGCGCTTCAGCACCGATTGCTGGGGGCGCGCCAAAGCGGAAGGCTTCCGACGTCACCTGTCCCCCGCCGGCCTCGCCCGCCCCGCGCCCCTCCGCGAGGGCCACGGTCAGGCCGTCGTGGGCACGGATCGCGAGTTCGGTGGAGTCGTCGGCCGACCGCCTCAGCCGGTGACCCCGGGTACCACCAGACCGGACTCGTACGCGATCACCACCGCGTGGGTCCGGTTCTGCGCGCCGAGCTTGGTCAGGACGTTCCCGACGTGCGTCTTCGCCGTCTCCAGGCTCACCGTGAGCGACTCCGCGATCTCCGGGTTGGACATGCCGGTGGCCATCAGCCGCAGCACCTCCTCCTCGCGCCCCGTCAGCGCCGCCTTCGGCAACGCCTCGGCGGAGGCCAGCGGGCGGGGGGTGACCATCCGGCGCAGTGCCGCCGGGAAGAGGATCGCCTCCCCGGCCGCCACCACCCGCACCGCCTCCGCGATCTGCCGGACCGGAAGCCGCTTGAGTACGAACCCGCTGGCCCCCGCGCTGAGCGCGGCGGTGACGTAGTCGTCGTTCTCGAAGGTGGTGATCACCACGACCTTCGGCGGTTCGGCCATGGTCGGCTCGGCCAGCAACTGCCGGGTGGCCTCGATCCCGTTGCGACGCGGCATCCGTACGTCCATCAGGACCACGTCCGGCCGCAGCCGCCGCACCTGCTCGACCGCTTCGACGCCGTCGCCGGCCTCCCCGACCACCGCGATCCCGGGCTGCGCGGCAAGCAACGTGCACAGACCGCTGCGGGTCACCTCGTCGTCGTCCGCGATCAGGAGTGTGACGGGGGTGCCGGCAGGGCCGGTGGTGGCGGGGCAGGTGCCAGTGCCGGTTCCGGTGCCGGTCATGACGGCTCCGCGCGCGTCAGGGCTGGTTGCGAGGGCTGTGCTCGCATCAGAGCCGATCATGCCGACAACCGTACCGGCAGCCGGACCGCCAGCCGCCAGTGCTGCGGCCCCACCGGGCCGGCCTCGATCTCACCGTGCAGCAGCCGCACGCGCTCGGCCAGCCCGGGCAGGCCGTGCCCTGACGTCGGGAAGGCACCCCGGCCCGTACCCGTACCCGGACTCGTCCCCGCCCCGGTCCGGTTGACCACACTGAGCTCCAGCGTGCCCGGCGCGGCCGCCACGCGAACCTCGATCGGACCGCCCGCCCCGTGCCGCAACGCGTTCGTCAGGCCCTCCTGCAGAATCCGGTACGCCGCCCGGGAGAGCGTCCCCTGCACCTGCGTCAGCTCGCCCGACAGCTCCGGCTCCACCACCGCGCCCGCATGCCGCAACCGGTCCAGCAGCTCGGGCAGGTCGGCCAAGGTGCGGGTGGGCGCGGTCTCCGACTCCTGCTCGCGCAGCACGCCCAGCACGTAGTCCAGGTCCTCCAGCGCGGCCCGGGCCGACTCCTCGATGCTGCGCAGGGCGGCCCGCGCCGCCACCGGGTCGGCGGAGAGCACCTCGCCCGCGACCGCCGCCTGGATCGTGGTCGCCGTCAGCGTGTGCCCGATCGAGTCGTGCAACTCCTGGGCCAGTCGGTTGCGTTCGGCCAGGGCCAGCTCCCGCTCGGCCGCCAGCGCGAGCCGCTCGGCCGACGACGGCCCGAGCAGCCTCGGCGCCAACCACCGCAGAGTGTTCGCCACCACCACGCAGACAACCGCCGCCAGCAGCACACATCCGAGCGCCACAGCCCAGCTCTGCCAGCCACCCACCACCCATACCGACCGACCGAACAGGCTCAGCCCCGCCTCGGCGCCGAGCGGGAGGGTCAGACCCGCGAGGAGCAGCATTCCGCTCACCAGCGCACCCGTCCACCCCAGTGCCACGTGCAGCAGCAGCCAGAGGGGAGTCCGCCAGCGGTCAGCGGCGGGGGCCGGCGCGGCAGGGCTCGGCCCGATCTCGGGTGAGTTCGCGGGCTGACGTGCGGCCACAGGATCCGGCAACGGCACCCTCAGCAGCCGGCGGGCGGACGCGATCAGCACCCGCCGCGTGGGGCGGGCCAGCCCGGCCACGCCGATCAGCGCCGCCCAGAGCAGCAGGATGAGAACGAGCTGCACTCCGTAGGGAGCGGATGGCCACGCCAGCGCCGGCAGCATTGCGACAGGCAGCAGTGGGAGGCTCGCCAACGCGCCGCAATAGGCGAACAGCGCACCCGAATACGTGGAGCCGCGGAGCAGCGGCCGGACACTCTTGATCATAATCCGCCCAGTATGACCAGGTAGCTCACCGGGGGTCCTCCCCCGATCGAGGGAGCCTTTTCTCCCGCCTTCCCGCGATGTGCATCCGAGCCCCCGGAGGCCAGGATCTTGCCCTGAACAGTTGGCCGGAGGACGGCCCGCCCGCACGCAGCAGGGCGGACGGCGCCTTCACCATTTCCCCCCGTAAGGATGAGCACCACCGTGCGAAACAGACGAATAGCACCTCTCCTGAGCGTCGGCATCGCGACAGCTTTCGTTTCGGCGCTGACACCCGCAACAGCATTTTCCGCGCCTGAGGCCTCCGCAGCGAAGGACCCTCTGCGGCAGTACGCACAGCAGAAGCCCCGGTGGCAGCGCTGCGACGCGGGGAGCCCCGCCGCCTTTCAGTGCGCGACTCTCAAGGTGCCGCTGGACTACAGCGATCCCGGCGGCAAGGAGATCGACATCGCGGTATCCCGGCTGAAGGCAAGCAGCGCGAAGGAACGTCGTGGCGTTCTGCTGCTCAATCCCGGCGGCCCCGGCGGGCCGGGCCTGGACATGCCCGTCGACCCGAACTTGAACCTCCCTGAGGAGGTGAAGAGACAGTACGACGTCATCGGGTTCGACCCGAGGGGCGTCGGCCGGAGCTCTCCCGTCAGCTGCGGTCTGACTGACGACGAACAGAACTTCGAGCGCCCGTACAAGGCCGAGACGTTCGCGAAGGATGTGGAGTGGGCCCGTACGGTGGCCGACAAGTGCCGGGCCGAGGCGGGTGACAGGCTGCGGCACCTCACCACCCGCAACACCGCTCGCGACATGGACGTCATCCGTGCCGTGCTGGACGAGGAGAAGCTCTCCTACCTGGGGTTCTCCTACGGCACCTACCTCGGCGCCGTCTACACGCAGATGTTCCCCCAGCGAACAGACCGATTCGTGCTGGACAGTGCAACCGACCCCGCGCGGTTCGGACGGGGCGTCTTCCAGGGGATGGCGGAGGGGACCGAACCCGCCTTCACGCGCTGGAGCGAATGGACCGCCCGGCGACACACGACGTACGGACTGGGAAACACCCCGGCCGAGGTTCGCAAGACCTTCTGGGACCTGGTCGCCCAAGCCGATCGCAAGCCCATCGGCCACGACGGGAAGAACCTCACCGGCGACGACATCCGCGCCGAGCGTGCCATGTTCTTCCGCGTCCAGAACGCCGCCCGAAAGGTCGCCGAACTGAAGCAGGCCGCCGAGGGCAAGAAGCCGGCGCCGTCCGGCACACCCGGGCAGGACCCGGGCCCCGTTCCGCCAGCGTCCACCCATGACATCCCCTCGGACAATGCAGCCGCGAGCGTCTGGGCCGTCATATGCGCCGACACCCGCACGTCGTGGCCGGACGACCCCGAGCAGTACCGCCGCGACGCGATCCGCGACAAGGCCCGGTATCCGCTGTACGGCGATTTCGCGTCCAACATCAAGCCGTGCGCCTTCTGGAAGCAGGGCAGCGAGCCCGCGACAACGGTGAACAACAAGGTCAGTGCCCTGATCCTGCAGAACGAGTGGGATCCCCAGACGCCCCTGGCCGTCAGCCAGGGCATGCACCGCGCTCTGCACGGCTCCCGGATGGTCACCGTCGCCGGCGGGGAGGGACACGGCGTCTTCGGCACCGGCTCCTGCGCGGACCGAAGTGCCACCGCCTATCTGACCACGGGGAGGCTCCCGGACAAGGACCTCACCTGTCAGGCGCCGACCGGGTAAGGGGACGGGTGACCGGCGCCGGACATCCTGCGGGCGGGCGAACGGCGCCCAGGCACGGCGCCGTTCGCCCGCCCGGTTCAGCGGTCCGCGCCTTCTGCCGGGACCGGCAGGCGCAGGAACGCCGTCAGGAAGGCACTGGTGAGGTAGAGGGCGGTGAAGACCCACATGAGTCCCTCGACGCCCAGGGGTCCGAGGAGGAGGCCCACCATGGCGGGGCCGAGGAAGGTGCTGGCGCCCGCGCCCAGGTTCAGGGCCGACATCGCCTGCCCCTTGTGGTCGGGTGCCAGTGACGGCATCAGGGCGGACAGCGGCACGTATCCGGCGAGCGTGGCGCCGAAGAGGCTGACCAGGACCACGGCCATGGGGAAGTCGTCGCCGGCCGCGACCGTCCCGTAGTGCAGCAGCAGGGTGGTCACCGCGCAGCCGACGCCGCCGCACCAGGCGACGGTGCGCTGCCAGCCGATGCGGTCGCCGACCACGCCGAAAATGAGGTTGAAGAAGATGTTGGTGGCGAACATCGCGGAGAGCAGTCGCAGCCACTCGCTCAGGGTGAAGCCGAGCGTCTCGGTGAAGAACACCGGCAGGAAGACGAGGAAGCCGAACTGCGGCGCGGTGTTGATGGCCCGCACGACCGCTCCGGCCCCGATGCGGGGCCTGCGCCAGATGATGGCGAGCGAGCCGATGAGGGTGGCGAGGGGGCGTTCTCCGGCGGGGGCGAGGCGGTGGCTGCCGGTGGGTTCGCGGACGAGCAGCAGGGCGATGGCACCGCCCGCGGCGACCAGCCCCAGCGCGAGCCAGAGCGTGCCGTAGGCGCCGATGCGCGGTACGGCGAAGCTGGCGACGAGGGAGCCGAGGGTGGGCAGGCCGCCGGTGAAGGCGAACCAGAACCAGCCGACCGCGGAGCCGAGCCGCCGCCGGGGCGTCACGGCGGTGACCCAGATGAGGAAGCCGTAGGCGAAGAGGGGGTAGCCCAGGCCCCGTAGGCCGTAGCTGATCAGCAGGAGGGGAAAGTCGGTCGTGGGGAGGGCGAAGAGCAGGAGGGCGGTCTGGAGGACGATCCAGATGCCGAGGCCGAGCGTCATGACGCGGCGCGGCCCCCACAAGTCGCACAGCGCGCCGGAGAACCAGGCGGCGACGCTGGCGGTCACGCCGTAGACGCTGAACAGCAGTGCCACCTGCTGCTTGGACAGGCCCTCGTCCAGCAGGTAGGGCGACAGGTAGCCGGACTCGACGCCGTCTCCGATCATGAAGACGAGGACGCCGAGGTAGCCCCAGGCGAGGGACCGGGGCAGGCCGGCACGGTCCAGCCAGTGTCTTCGGGGGGCGCGGTCGGCCGACGATGCAGGGTCCATGACAACGGTCACGGCAACCACCTTCCGGGGGCTGTGCGGAGCGGGAGGGGGCGCGGCGCAGCACGGGAGGCGGGTGCGTCGGTACGCCACGACGAAGCGCCACGATGAAACGGGGCGGTGCGGGCGTCAACGCGGCGGGGGAAAGCCCCCGCGGCAGGTACGGACGGTGGCGTGAAATCGCCGTCCGGTGCGCGTCACGCGGGTTCGGCGACGGGGCGTCGGCCCTGTTCAGGAAGGTGATGGCGGGAGCCTTGAGCTCGCTCCGGCAACGTGAAGTGTGCGTGAAGTTCACATGGGTCGCACAGACCTCGACCGTGTCGGTGGACAGGCCGCGGCAGCGTCAGCGAGCCCACGCGCGCCCACCGGCGTCAGCGACCGGGAACGACGGCGCGAGCGACCGGGGACGACGGCGTCAGCGACCGGCTACGACGCGCACCTCGACGCCCTGCTCGCGCAGCCGCCGCACCTCCGGGACGGGGGCGGCGTCGTCCACCAGGACCAGGTCGAAGTCGGTGAGGGGGGCCAGCGCGTACAGCCCCTGGTTGGCGAACTTGGTGTGGTCGACGAGCAGCACGCGCCGGGTCGCGGACGCCATCATCGCCTGCTTGACCTGCACCGTCTCCGGCGACATGTGGTAGCAGCGGCCACCGGTGACGGCGGTCGTCGACATGAACAGCACGTCGGCGCGGTACGCCTGCGCGCTCTGCGCGGCGTGCAGGCCCATGAAGGCGTCGTAGGCCGGGAAGTAGGTACCGCCGAGGGCGATCAGCGAGATCCCCGGTTCCCCGGCCAGCGTGGAGACGACCGGCAGCGCGTTGGTGATGACGGTCAGGGGTGTGCGGCCGGCCATCTCCCCGGTCAGGCCCAGGCACGTCGTGGAGTCGTCGATCATCACGACCCGGCCCGGTGCCAGGAGGTCGGCCGCGGCGCGCGCCAGCCGCTGCTTGGTCCGCGTCATCGACGTCATGCGTTCGCCGACGCTGCCGTGGAACTGCGTCGACGGCAGGCAGCTCGCGCCGCCGCGCACCTTGCGCAGCCATCCCTGGGCCTGCAGCGCGTCGAGGTCGCGGTGCACGGTCATCACGCTGACGCCGAACTCCTCGGCCAGCGCGGACGTCCGGACGAAGCCCTTGGCCGTCACCAGGTCGCGCAGCTGCCGGCGCCGCTCCTCCTGACCGTCCGCGCGCGTCACGCCGCCGCTCCTCTCCGCTGCCCCCCCCCCGCACCGGGGAGCCACGCCACCGTCACCGTCGCCATCACCGTCATGTGAATCTCACATGAACCTAACACGGCGTGTCCCGGCCCGGCCCCGCCCGTACCGGTGCCGGCAAGGACCTCACATCACGTGCGTCCCAAGGCGCGGGAAATGGCCCGTGGCTGATTGACGCCCTGCGCGGCGGCGGGTTTCGCTACGTCCGCGAACCGGCCGTCGTCCCTGGTGACGCGGCCACTGCGAAGAGGCAGGTACTCGAAGTCATGTCGGTTCTCACCATCGACGTCGGCACGTCGGTGATCAAGTCGGTCGTCTTCGACGACCAGGGGCAGGAGATCGCGGTCTCGCGCATCGCCACCGAGGTTCTGCGGCCCCGCCCCGGCCGGGCGGAGCAGGACATGGACGCGGTGTGGGACGGTGTGGTCCGCACCGTGCGCAGCGCCTTGTCCCGGCTCGGCCCGGACGCCGGCTCCGTGTGGCTCGTGAGCCTCACCGCGCAGGGCGACGGCTGCTGGCTGGTCGACGACCGGGGCCGCCCCACCGGGCCCGCGGTCCTGTGGTCCGACGGCCGCGCCGGCGGTCTGCTGCGGCGCTGGGAGGCCGAGGGCGTCCTGGAGGAGGCGTACCGGCGCAACGGCTCCCTCACGTGCGGCGGCATGCCCAATGCGATCATCAGCTGGCTCGCGGAGCACGACCCGGAGCGGCTGGAGCGCTCCGCGACGGCCCTGACGGCGGCCGGCTGGCTGTTCCTCAAGCTCACCGGCGTCACGGCGATCGACGAGTCCGACGCGTCCGCGCCCTTCCTCGACCACGCCACCGGTGACTACGACCCGCGGATCCTGGAGCTGTTCGGCCTCACCCGGGCCCGCCGCCTCCTGCCGCGCGTCCTGGGCGAGGACGAGCGCATCGCCGAGATCACCACGTGCACGGCCGGCGAACTGGGCCTGCCCGCCGGGCTGCCCGTGGTCATGGCCCCCTACGACATCGCCGCGACCGCCCGCGGCACCGGCGTGGTCGACCCGGGCCAGGCCTGCGGCATCCTCGGCACCACCTTGTGCACCGAGATCGTCACCCGGCACGTCGACACCGCGGGCGAGCCCTGCGGGATCAACATCGCCTACGGGGGCCGCGAGCGCGTCCTGCGCGCGTTCCCCACCTTGTCGGGCACGGAGGTCCTGGACTGGGCGGCCCGGACCCTGGGCGTCGAGGGACCCGCCGCGCTCGGTGAGCTGGCCTTCGGAACCGGGCCGGGCGCCGGAGGGCTCGCCTTCCTGCCGTACCTCTCCCCCGCCGGGGAACGCGCCCCCTTCCTCGACCCGCGCGCCCGCGGCACCTTCTGGGGCCTGTCGCTGGAGCACACCCCCGCCCACCTGGCCCGCGCCGTCTTCGAGGGCCTGTCCCTCGTGGTGCGCGACTGCCTGCACGCCTCCCGCACCGAGGTCCGCGAACTGCGCCTGTGCGGAGGCGGATCGGCCAGCGACGCCTGGTGCCGGCTGATCGCCGACGTCACCGGGGTGCCCACGGCCCGCAGCACCGACACCGAACTCGGCGCCAAGGGTGCGTTCCTGACCGGCCTGGTGCTCACCGGGGCGGAGCCCAGCATGCGCGACGCGGCGGCGAAGTACGTCCGGATGCGCGCCGGCTGGGAGCCCGACCCGGAACGGAGCGCCTTCTACGACGAGCTCCACGCCTCGTTCCTCACCTGGCGCGACGCCGCCCGCTCCCTCGGCTGGTCGCCCGCCGCCACAGCCGCGCACGTGCCGGCCCCGATGCCGCTGCCCGCACCCGTAGGAAACGCCGCACATGCCTGATCACCAGCATCCGCAGCACGCCCCCTCCCCCGCCCCGTCCCCTCTCATCGACCCGGACGCCGTCCACCTCGGCCTCGACCTCGGCACCCAGAGCGCCCGGGCCGTCGCCGTGGACGGCACCGGCCGCACGGTCGGCGCTGCCTCCCGGCCGCTGACCAGCCGGCGCGACGGCGTACGCCACGAACAGGATCCCGGGCAGTGGTGGGCGGCCCTCGCCGACGCCTGCCGCGAAGCCCTCGCCGGCATCGCCCCCGAACGCGTGCGCGGCCTGGCCGTCGACGCCACCTCGGGAACGATCCTGCTGGCCGACAGCCACGGCACGCCGCTCACCCCGGGCCTGATGTACGACGACGGGCGCGCCCACGCCCACACCGAGCGCGTCAACACCACCGGCGCCGCGGTGTGGGAAGCATCCGGCTACCGCTCCATGCAGCCGTCCTGGGCCCTGCCCAAGCTCCTGTGGCTTCTGGACCGGGGGCCGCTGCCCACCGGGGCCCGGCTGCTGCACCAAGCGGACCTGATCACCTGGCGGCTGACCGGACGGCAGACGGCCGCCGACGCCAGCCACGCCCTGAAGACCGGCTACGACCTCGTCGAGGAACACTGGCCGGAGGCGGAACTGTCTGCGCTGGGCGTCCCGTACGAGCTGCTGCCCGAGGTCGTACGCCCCGGCATCGTCCTCGGCACCGTGTGCGCCGACGCGGCGCGCGCCACCGCCATCCCCGCAGGCACCCCGGTCGTCGCGGGGATGACGGACGGCTGCGCCGCGCAGATCGGCGCGGGGGCGCTCGTACCGGGCGCCTGGAACTCCGTCCTGGGCACCACCCTCGTCCTCAAGGGCGTGAGCACCCGCCTGGTGCGGGACCCGGCGGGCGTCGTCTACTGCCACCGGGGCCCCGGCGGCACGTGGCTGCCCGGCGGGGCCTCCAGCAGCGGAGCCGGGGTGATCGCCCGGCACTTCCCCGGGGCCGACCTCGACGCCCTCACCCGCCAGGCCGCAGCCTCCGGTTCGACGGCCGTGGCCTACCCACTGACCGGCGCCGGCGGGGAGCGTTTCCCCTTCCGCGCCCCGGAAGCGAGCCCCTTCGTCCTCGGCCGGCCCGCCGGGGAAGCCGAGCACTTCCACGCCTGCCTCCTCGGCGTGGCCTGCGTCGAACGGCTCTGCTTCGACTACCTGGACCACCTCGGCGCCCCCGTCGACGGCCCCGTCACCCTCACCGGCGGCGGCGCCCGCAACCCCTACTGGTCGCAGCTGCGCGCCGACCTCCTGGGCCGCGCCGTCCGGCTGCCCGAGCAATCCGGGAGCGCCACCGGCATGGCGGTGCTCGCCGCGACCGCCTCGGGCGCCACGCTGGAGGACGCGGCGGCCGCCATGGTCCGGGTGCGCACCGAGCTGCACCCCGACCCGGCGCGCACCGCCCGCCTCCTTCCCCGCTACCTCGACTTCGTCGACGAACTGACCCGCCGCGGCTGGCTGGAGCCGGCCGTGGCGGCGCACGCCCGCAGAAAGGCCGAGCAGTGACCGACTTCCTCCTCGTACGCCACGGCGAGACCGAATGGCACGCCGAGAACCGCTACGCGGGGCGCAGCGACGTGGCCCTCACCGAACGCGGGCGCCGGCAGGGCGAGGCGCTCGGCGCCTGGGCGGCCGGGCAGGGGCTGGACGCCGTGATGTGCTCGCCGCTGTCCCGGGCCCGGCTCACCGCCCGCCCTGCCGCGGCCGCGCTGGAGCTGCCCGTGCAGGTGGACGAGCGGCTGACCGAGGTCGGCTTCGGGCGGGGCGAGGGCCTGACGCGCGCAGAAATGGCCGAGGCGTTCCCCGCGGAACTGGCCGCCTTCCTCGACGACCCCGTGGCCCACCACCTGCCCGGCGGCGAGGATCCGGCGGCAGCCGCCGCCCGGGCCGTCGCGTGCCTGACGGAAACCGCGCGCGACCTCCCCGGCGGCCGCGTCCTCGTCGTGGCGCACTCCACCCTGCTGCGCCTCGCCCTGTGCGCGCTGCTCGGCATTCCCCTCTCCCGCTACCGCGTCGTCTTCCCGGCCCTGGAGAACGGGGCCCTGACCGAGCTGCGGCTGCGCGAGGGGCGGGCGTCCCTGCTGCGCCTCAACGCACCGGTCACCGCCGCCGCCCCCACCCGTGCCTGACCCTTCGTCCGACCCTCCCTGGAGCACCACCGTGACCACCACCGTCCTTGCCGCGGGCGACCACTTCGTCCTCCCCCGCCTCCTGACCGAGGAACTCCGCGCCGCCGCGCCGGAGACCCCGCTCGACGTCCACGAGCTGACCCTGCCCTGGCCGCACACCCCGTTCGGGCCGGTCGCCGAGGTCGAGGAGGCATCGGGCACGGAGGACGCCCTGATCGAGGCGCTGCGCGGGGCGCGCGTGTGCGTCACCCAGATGGCACCGCTGACGGAACGGGTCCTGCGGGCCTGCCCCGACCTGGAGCTGTTCTGCATAAGCCGGGGCGGCCCGGTCAACGCCAACCTGGCCGCCGCCACCCGCCACGGCGTCTCCGTCAGCTACGCGCCCGGCCGCAACGCCACCGCCACCGCCGAGCACACCCTCGCCCTGCTGCTGGCCGCCGCCCGGGGCATCGGCGACGTCCACACCGACCTCAAGCGGGGCACGTGGCGCGGCGACTACTACGACTACGACGCCTGCGGCATCGAGATAGAGGGCTGCGTCGTCGGGCTGGTCGGCTTCGGCGCCATCGGCTCGCGCGTGGCCCGCGTGCTGGTCGCCATGGGCGCGCGCGTCCTGGTGCACGACCCGTACGTACCGGCGGAAGCACTCGCCGGCCTGGCCGAGCAGGTCACCCTGGAGGAGCTGCTGCGCCGCTCCCGCATCGTCTCCCTGCACGCACGCGTGACGGACGAGACCCGGGGCCTGATCGGCCGCGCGCAGATCGCGGCCATGTCGCGCGGCTCCGTCCTCGTCAACTGCGCGCGCGGCGCCCTGGTCGACTACGACGCCGTCTGCGACGCCCTGGAGTCCGGTCACCTGGCCGGCGCCGGGTTCGACGTCTTCCCGGCCGAACCGGTACCGGCCGGCGCCCGGTTGCTGTCCGCACCGGGCGTGGTGCTCACCCCGCACATCGCGGGCGGCAGCCGGCAGGTCGCCCACAAGGCGGCCCGGATCGTCGCCGCGGAAGTCTCCCGCTTCCTCGACGGCAAGCCCCTGGCCCACTGCGCCAACCCGGAGGTGCTGGCGGCCTGACGCGGGGCCCGGCCGCACGGCCCCGCGTCCTCTGCCGAGGAAGCACGGCGACTGCACGAGCGCACCGAACAGCTACCGGCCGGCTGCTGAAGCTCCGGCGTGCGGCGGCCCGCCCCGGCCGTCCGTTCCGCCCGGGGCGGGCCGCCTTGCTCGGGGCCGCGGCTCAGCGCGGCCAGAGCTGGATCAGCCACTCCTCCGTGCCGTGGAAGAACATCTCGCCGGCCGTGTGCCGCTCCCGTGCCGCGACGCGGCCCAGGCTCGCCGCGCGCAGCCCGTAGACGCCCGGACCGCCGAGGTCGACCGGCTCGCCCGACGGATGGCCGTCCCACTCGTTGAGCTGCACCTTCCCGTGCCGGAACAGCTCGAATTCCACCGTGTCCAGGGTGTCCCAGCTGCCCGGCGGCGCCGGCGGTTCACCGGACCAGCTCTCCAGCCGCACACGCGGGTGGAAGTCGGTGGTGGCGCACCGGAAGAGCACGCCGCCCGGCCCGGCGAGCACCGTCCAGCGCCTGGGGGCGCTGCTCGCGGCCGCCTGCGGATCGGCGCCGTCCTCCAAGCCACGCAGGAAGAAGGTGAAGTACGAGACGCAGGGCTCGGCGGTCCGCGCGCCGAGGAGTTCGGCGGACGGGGGTGTGGCCGTCACCGGCTCACCTCCAGCGGTCAGCTGCGGATGTGGACGTAGAACGCGTCGGAGTCGAGAATACGGTCGAGTTTGTAGAACTCGGCGATCCGTTCCCCGCCCTTCCTGTTGTCCTCCGCCGGAATGGCCTTGGCCGCGTAGTTCTGATGGGCCGGCTGGGCGCCCGCGCTCTGGTACGTCGACGCGAAGGGATACTCGTCGCACTGCAGGCCGCGGGAGGCGTAGCCCGGCCAGTAGCGCTCACAGGTGGCACGCACCCGGTCACCGCTGCGCTTCTGCATGGCCTTGTCGTAGTAGTTGCGGGTCAGCGCCTGACCGCTGGACGGTGCGCCGGGCACCTCCTTCGCCCGGTACACCGGCTTGGTGCGCTCCGGCCGGAACTGCGCGTCACGGATGTTGCGCGCGGTCTGCCGCACCTCGCGGTCCCGGATGCCGATGCTGCTCATCACCGGGACGACGACGTCGAAGACGCACGCGCTGCTCCGCCCCGGTATGTAGGACGCCGAGTCGCAGCGGAAGCCACCGCGGCCGGTGGTCACGGACTTGTGCCGCCCGCCCTGGATACCGGTGAACCGCTGGGTGATGTTGTAGTACGCCCGCTTGTCCGGCCCGTCGCCCGCGTGCGCCGAGTTGAACCAGTGGTACGAGCCGGTGCTGTCGCGCATCCACTCGGTGAGGGTGTCGGTGCGCCCATTGCCCGGCTCGGAGGTGCACCGGGGCGAACCGCTGAGGTTCGCGCAGGCGATGCTGTGGCGCAGCTTCAGCCCGGAGACGTCGCCCTTGACGTCGATCTCGTCGAGGAGCGTGCCGTAGTAGATCCGGCGCTGCCCTTCGTAGCCCTCGCCGATGGTGGTGGCGCGGAACTTGAAGGAGCCGACCGGGTAGCACCCGATCAGCCACCTGCACTTCTGCTTGTACAGGGTCTGGGTGGTGCCCTGACAGTGGAAGAAGTGGTCGATGGTCCAGCCGTAGGTCCGGTACGTCTTCTTGTTCTCCATGCAGACGTTGATGTTGGGGTCGGTGCGCCGGAGGGCGGGGGCCTCGGGGCGCCCGTCCGGGCCCTTCCGCTCGGCGAGGGAACTCGGCGTCCTTCCTTCCTTCTTCAGCGTTTGCAGGGTGCGGGAAGCGGTGATGCGCTCCTCCATGTCCTGCGCGCTCTCCTCCGGCAGGCCCTTGTGGGCCTTGCGGTCGTCGAGGCCGAACGACGGCGCTCCCCCGGGGTCCGGGGTCGGTTGCTCGGTCACGATGGTGAAGTCCGTGGTGTCCGGCGTGGGCGCGGCGGTCGCCGCTCCGGCCGGTACGGTCAGCAGCACGCTGAGGCCCAGGGCGCTGATGACGGTGACGAGTGGTCGCCTCACGAGACGGTGTCCTCCTTGCGGTGCGGCACCGCCGGAGGAGCCCGGAAGCGTATGACGGCCCCGCTCCGCCGATGCCATGTGCATGACACGGCAAACGTAGCCCGTATGCCACCAACTCGTTTGTGCAACACGCCGGTTGGACGCAACCGGCAAGCACCGTTCCGGGCGCCTGGTCCGGGCCATTGCCCGCCAGGCGCCCCCTGTCCGACGCGGCTGCGTTCTGCGCTACGCCTTGCGGAGCCGGTCGATGATGCCGTCGAGGTCGCGGGTGAACAGATCAGGACGGACGTAGTGACCGCCGGGCACTTCGTGCCATTCGTGCGGGATGCCCGCCCTGTCGAGGAAGCCGCGGAACTCCCGCTGGGTGTCCAGCACGGCAGTCTCGTTGAACCTGTCCCAGAAGGTCGGCTCGGGGCTGGTGCCCGCGACCATGAAGACCCGCTTGTTCCGGTAGCTCTCGACCCGCTCGCACGGGTTGTCCATGCTGACCCTGTTCTGGTCCCACGGCACGCCGTAGACCGTTCCGCCGCCCAGTTCGATCGCTGCGGAGGACGCGTTGGCCCAGTGGACGACGCCGCCCTGGATCCCGCCGGCGGGGCCTCGCAGGCTGGCCGGGCCGGAGTGGGAGCTCACCGAGGCGAAGTGGCCCCAGTACTTGGCCGCGTACTTCAGCGCGCCGAAGCCGCCCATCGAGAACCCGGAGACGGCGCGGCCGTCGTACTCGGCGAAGGTCCGGAAGTTCGCGTCGATCCACGGGATCAGCTGGTTGATGTGGAAGCTCTCCCAGTTCCGGCGGCCGACGGTCGAGCTGACCGGGTTGGAGTACCAGCCCGCGTGTCCGCCGTCGGGCATCACCACGATGACCGGCTTGCCGGCGGTCCAGGCCCGGATGTTCAGGGGCGGGCGGTCGAAGGTGATGAAGTCCTGGTCGTTGCCGCCGCCGTGCAGCAGATAGAGGACGGGGTAGGTGCGCCCACTGAAGTGGTAGTCGTCGGGGAGGAGGACGTTGACGGCGGGCTTCCAGCCGATCTCGCGCGTCTCGAACCGGTAGTACCACATGCGGGGGTCGCCCTCGCCGCGCTCCACGATGCGCAGCCCGAAACCGTCGCCGGCCGCGTTGGCCGCCGACGCCGTCGCGACGACGGACCCGGCGCCGAGGGCCATGGCGGCGGAGACCCCGCCGACGGCTTTCAGAACGTTCCTGCGGGTGGGGCGGTGCTCGCTCAACGGGACCTCCTGGTCGGTGACCGATCGGTCGGTGGGTGATCGGTCGGTGAGTGATCGGTCGGTGAGTGGGATTGCGTGGGTGTACGGCGTCCGCACCGGTTTGCGGCGACCGAATGAACAGGCCCCGCTCGAAGAGACCGAGGGTCCGCAAGGTAGTCACGGGGGCGCGGGCGAGGCATCCGGAACGATCCGGGGTGACACGCGCGGGGGTTCCTGATGGACTCGGGAAGTGCGACAGCCCGGGCACGACACGACACAACACGGTGCTGGATTCTCAGCGCTCCCGGAGTCCTCGCTCACCGCACGGGTACGGGGCGCGGGCACTCGGGGACCGGTGGATGGTCCTTCGTCCGCACGGCGGGCAGCCAGGCGTTGGGCCGTGCGGAACCCCGTGGGAGGCGCACGCGGTACCAGGCGGCGGACTGCGTGTCCGCCTCGTCGATGATGGGCATCCCTTGCGGGAGGAGGCAGTCGACGGTGAGCTCATCGCCGTGCCAGACCCGCGTCGGTACGACGTTGTCGATGGTGTACGGCCGGAGGGGGTCGATCGCCAGGCCGAGACTGCACTGCGGGTCCCGGTCCGCACGGTCCCGGCAGCTCTGCTCGGCGTTGAAGACCCGGACGCGGCCGGCCGCTTCGGCCGCCGCGACGCCGGGCTTGCCGGGCGCGCTACGCGTGCCGTGGGTGCCATGCGTGCTGGACACGCCGTCGCGTACGGCGTACGGCCAGATCGCCGCCCCCACCATGCACGCCGCAACGGCTGCGAGTGCAGCGCGGGCTCTTCTTCGCCGGCGTAGCACCGGATGCCCGGTACCGGTCTCCACCGTGGGCTTTGCTGTCGTGGCCTGCCGGTCCCTGATGCGCGCCAGCAGGCTCTCGGCGGTGTGCGCGGCGCGTGCGGCGTGGGTGGGGGCCAGGCAGTCGGCGGCCAGCGCGCGCCAGAACGGCGGAACCGCGCTGTCCAGGCGGAGCGGTGACCGCCCCTCGGCGTACTCCTGCGTCGCGGCGCCGCGGGCCATGGGCGTGGCACCGGGAAACGGCGAGGCACCGGCGGCGAACACCTCGTGGATCATGATGCCCAGGGCCCAGATGTCGGCGCTCGGACGGACCTCCACGCCCCGCTCGCCGAGCGGGGCCTTCCACCGCTCGGGCGGGAGGTAGTCGAAGGTGCCCATCGGAGGTGCGTACCCGTGGGTGCCGTGGGTGCCGGTCAGTTCCGTGGCCAGCCCGAAGTCCGAGAGTTTCACCGAGCCGTCCGGCATCAGCAGGATGTTGTCGGGTTTGAGGTCCCCGTGCACCCAGCCGCTGCGGTGCAGATGGGCCAGGCCCTCACAAATCTCGGCGAACAGCCGGACGCCTACGGCGTCGGCGTCGGCGCCGGTTTCGGCTCCAGCTCCGGCTTCGGTCACTCCGGCGTCGAGCATGTCCCGCAGGCTGCGCTCGGCCCGCTCCATGACCAGCACGACGGCGCCGTCCAGGAGAGGGGAGTCCGGTTCGCCGAGCACGACGGAGTCCAGCAGGCGGATCAGCCTCGGATGGGAGGACCGGCGGCCGAATTCGACCTCGCGCCGGGCGGTTTCCGCAGCCTTGCGGGCCTGGCGCGGTGCAAGACCGGCGGTCGGCAGGACTTTGAGCGCGACGCCGCCACGAAGGCCGCCGTGACCCGGCCCTGCCGTCCGGCCTGCATCGTCGCCATCGCCATCGCCGTCACCGGCTAATCGTCCCGCATAGACGGTTGCCCAGCCGCCCGCCCCGATCGGCTCGGTGACCTCCCAGTCGCCCACGCGGTAGCCGCGCGGAAGCAGTTCCGTGCGGTCACCGCCCGATGAGCCGGCCAAGCCGTGCACCGTATCCCCCTCCGGGTTTCCCTCCGGTCCGCCGGCCGCATCGCCGCGCCGGTCCACCACGTCTCATCTCACCGTCTCCTGCTCCTGTGCACCCGTTCCGGCCCGGGGCGGCAGCAGCGCGAGATGCTCCTCCCGTACGAGCCCGAACCGCAGGACGAGTCCGACGATCGCCTCCCGCTTGCCGTTGCGGCGGGCTTCCCTGCGCGCCCCGTACTCGGCCGGAGTGCTGATCCGCATCTTCTCGTCGGCCAGGTAGTCGATGTGCGAGCTGACCGCCCGAGCCGTCAACTGGCCGCAGGCGGCGTGGCCGCGGAGCCTCTCGACGATCTCGGGAGTGGTCGGCACCGCGACCGGGGACTCGTCGCGCAGCCGCGGTTCGCAGAGCGCGACCAGGACGAGGAAGTAGAGGGCCGTCTCGTCCAGCGAGTACGCGGTCATGGTTCGGCTTCCCCACTGGTCGCCCATGCCGTCCGGGTCCAGGTCCAGGTAGACGTGGTCGGGCGCGAACACCTGGAAGGCGACCGTGGTACTGCGGCGGGTGGGCAGCACAACCCGCGAGAACTCGAAGGGGATGGGCGCTCCGGCCCGCCGCGGCGGCACCCTCAGGTACTCCCCCGCTCCCTCCGGGTTCTCCACCAGATAGCTCTGGGTCGTACTGAGGTTGCTCAGCTGCCAGTGGTCGTCCGTCACCCGGATCTCCCCCGCCAACCGGGAAATCGCCTCGTCGTCGAGGCGGAGCTCGACCGGGCACGTCGCCGAGCCCCGCCCGAAACGCGCCACCTCCCCCGGGCCCAGCCGTAAGGTCACCGCATCACCGCGCGGCTCCCCTCCGGCCTCTCCCTTCCCCTGCGGCAGATAGATCACTATCCCGCTCACTGCCCCCTCCTCACCCTGCAGCACCGGTCCCGCACGCAGGGCGAACGTTACACATCCCGACCAGCCACTCCCACTCCTCGGATCCAGCTGATTCCGGTCTTGCGCAGCGAGACCGTCATGGGGCAGGCACCGCGGTGCCCAGAGCACGGCACGGAGGCGTTTCCGGAGACCTTAATCGCCGGCCGGTCGCACCGCCTCCACCTCGGCTGCCGCCCGCCGGTCATAGGTCCGGCGGGCGGCGAGCACCTCGTCCTGATGTTCCTCGGACCAGTCCTGAATCGCCGTCAGCAGGCCGGTGAGGCTGTGACCGAGCTCGGTGAGTTCGTAGACGACCTTCGGCGGGATCGTGGGGTAGACGGTGCGGGTGACCAGGCCGTCGCGCTCCAGGGTGCGCAGTGCCTGGGTGAGCATCTTTTGCGTGACGCCGTCCAGGCGGCGGCGCAGTGCGTTGAAGCGCAACGGCCCCTGCTGGAGGGCGCCGACCGTGAGCAGGGCCCATTTGCTGGTGAGCAGCGAGAGCACCGGGCGGGACGGGCAGGTCTGGAAGTAGGCATGGGCGCCACCGTATTGCCGCAGGTCATTGCAGGTATCCATAGGGAACCTGGGTATCAGGAGGGTGCCTTCTTCTCAAGTGTCGGTGCCTGGCGCAGGCTGGTGTGTGCCGCGCGGCAACCGTGAGAGATCAGCAAGAAGCTCAGTAAGAGGGGTACGTGATGGGTGTGCGTATGCGCGCTGTCAGTCAGCTTGCCTTCGGCGGTCCGGAGGAGCTGCGCGTGGCGGAGGTGGAGCGTCCGGAGCCGGTGGCCACCGAGGTGCTGGTGCGGGTCGAGGCGGCAGGTGTGAACCCGGTGGACGCGAAGTTCCGGGCAGGTGTGGTCCCTTGGGGGACGCTGCCGTTCGTCCCCGGCTGGGACGTGTCGGGGGTGGTCGAGGCGGTCGCCCCGGGCGTCACCCGCTTCGCTCCGGGCGACGAGGTGTACGGGCTGGTGCACTTCCCGTGGCGCGGCGGCGGCTACGCCGAGTACGTCACCGCCCCGCCCCGCCATCTGGCCCACAAGCCCGCCGCCCTCACCCACGCCGAAGCCGCGGCGCTGCCGATGGCGGCGCTCACCGCCTGGCAGGGATTGGTGGACACGGCGCGGGTGTCGAGCAGGCAGCGGGTGCTGATCCTCGGGGCGGCCGGCGGGACGGGCCACCTGGCCGTACAGGTCGCCAAGGCGCTCGGGGCGTACGTCATCGGCACCGCGCGGGCGGAGAAGCACGCATTCGTGCGCGGCTTCGGTGCGGATGAGCTCGTCGACTACACCACGACCGATGTCGGTGCGGCCGTACGGGACGTCGACATGCTCTTCGACCTGGTCGCAGGTGACGACGCGGCGCGGGCGGTGGAGACACTGCGGCCCGGCGGGATCCTGGTGAGCGCCACCCGGGCGGCGGCCGTGCCGGACCTGACCGAGCGGGGGGTGCGCTTCGCGAGCCTCGGCGTCGAGCCCGACTACGCCTCGTTGGAGAAGCTCAACGCGCTCATCGCGCAGGGGCGGCTGCGGGTGCACGTCGAACGCGTCCTGCCGCTGACGGAGGCGGCCGAGGCCCACCGCCTGATCGAGAGCGGGCGGGTGAAGGGAAAGATCGTCCTCGTTCCCTAGGAGGGACGGGATTCGGTGGGGACGGGCAGGTGGCGGCGCGTCGCGCAGCAGACGGACTGACACCGGGTGCGTCAGTCGTCGACGGTCAAGGCGAGCACGGCGACGTGAGACCGCGTGACCAGTAGGAAGTCCTTGCGCCAAGCGGCGGAGTAGGCGCCGTCGTGGGACAGGTCGACCTCCGCCGCGATCCGTACCACTCCCAGCCGCTGCTCAATGGCTGCGACGAGGCTCTCCGTGCCATCGGAACGGACATCCACAAGGACATTCGCAAGGACATCCACAGGCACCGCACTCCGGCCCGAAGCCATCGACTCGACGGCCCGCCGCACTTCCTGGTACCAGCGCGAAAGCGGCTTGATCGGCCGTACGCCGACTACGTCGGCCACGCCGTCACGGCTCGCAGCCGACTGCGCGACCTGTACCAGCGGTACGCGCGGGGGAAAGCCGTCAGTGAGCGGCAAGGCGACCACCAGGGAGATGCCGACGGCGTGGTCCGCATCGGTCAACGCCTCTTCTATGGGCAGGGCGACCTCACGCACCGCGGCCTGGGCCGAGCTCGCCGCCTTCTCCGCTGCGGACGCCTGGTCCGGCGGTACCGGCTGTACTGGTGGTATGCGCATCCACCGACGGTAACGTGCAGGCACACGCGTTCACGCACCGCGTGTGCCTGCCCGCTTCCGTCCGACGGTGGACGTCGGGGGGGACGACCGACGGTGGACGACCGACGGTCGGCGATCAGCGACCCCGCTCAGCGGTTCTTCGCGTGGGTCAAGGCTTCCCAGGCGACGAAGAGGTCGTCCGTTCCCACCTTCCGCAGTCGCTGGGCAGCCCGCTGGGCCTGGGGCATCGAGATGCCCCGCCGGGTGCGGAAGTGGTTGAGGGCCACCTCGGTGTCCGGCCCCATGGCACGGTCCAGATGCCCGCCGCACAGCCAGCGCGGCGCGTGGGCGCCCAGTTGGTACCGGGCGTGGAGGGTGAGCGCTGCCCGCATCCGTTTGCCGACCTCGCCGTAGAGGTCGAGGCCCTGATGCCAGGCGGTCTCCGCGATGTGGGCGGTGGCCGCGAGGGAGTAGCCGATGTGGGTGAAGTTCCGGCAGGTCTCCTGGCCGAGGCCGCTCACGAACCTCCGCTGCCCGAACCAGTACTCCCTGGTCCTGTCGGGGGTTCTGATGTGGCTGCCCGGCGGGCGCTTGGGCAGGGGGCCGTCGGACTTGAGGTAGAAGTAGGCCGGGACACGGGCGCGGAACCTGCGCACGGCCCTGTTGAAACCGCGCCGGTCGTCGAGGAACACCGAGATCCCCATGGCGGCGTCGGTCATGACCAGGTCCCAGTTCCCGTTGTAGTCCGGTACGGGGACCGTCACCTCGCGGAGGTAGGCCGTGCGCAGCATGCCGGCGAACCGCCGCACCCGGTTGCGCGGCCAACCGCCGTGGGTGTGCCGCATGATCTCCGCAGCCCGCGCCCAGGAGCTGCCGGCCCATGCCGCCTGCAACGCGGCATTGCCTTCGGTGTGCTCCCTGACCACGGCAGACCACGCATCCATGATCTGCACGGCCTTGCGGGCGTGCGCGCGGTCCCGCGTGACGTACCACAGGAGCGCGTGCGTGTACGCGGCGATCGCGTCCTCCCGTTCCTCGACGCACCCGTATCCGGGCCGGTCGTCCGGCGGGCACTCCACGACCCGGACGGGCCTCGCGGTGTAGTGGAGCGACCCGTACCTGCTGTGGCGCATGACGGCGAACGACGACCGCCACTCACCGCCGGCCTTGACTCGTTTGCGGAGGCGGTCGAGCTGGCCCTTGCTCACCAGCACCCCCGGATGCTTGAATCCGCGCGCGTGCGCGGACGGCCGTACCACCGGCTCCGCCGTACCGGCGGCTTCCGCCAGGGGGACCGGCGACGTCAATGTAGTGAGCAGAGCGACCGTCAGAGCCGTAGGGCGAAGCAACCGCCTGATGCCGTTGCCGCGTAGTCCGGACACAACACACCTCCAATTCGATGCTGTACGCCTCACTCCCCCCACGGGCCCGGGCGCCGTGTGCAGTACGCCAATGGGAGACCGGGCCAGGTACCGCGCCCACGTTCGGACGCGTGCCGCCCACGCGTCGACGGCTTGTCCGCGTTCGTCCGCGGCAGAAGGGCACAGCCGTGCCCAAGAGCCGCCAGGACGTCAGCGAACTGACTGCGGGTCAGCTGGACGGCCCCACACCGAGGGGCGGCCGGGTGGGCCGTTGGGCTCCCCCGGAGGCCGACAGTCACCCAGTCGCATACGTCGTCGCAGAGCGGGTCCCCTCCGGGGAGCATGGGACGCGCTGGGGAGCGCGTGGGGAGAAGCGGTTACGTAGGGCGGCATGGACGGTGAAGGGCTGTGAAACATGAATCTCCGCAGGTCAGGCCGGCACTGATCCACCTACCTGCAGGTTGAGAGCACCAGGGTGGGCGGCATCCCAAAACCGACAGGCCAAGACAATCGGAATGATCTTCAGAATAGCGACATCATCGGTATTTCAGCGTCAAGCGGTCTGATCGTCATGGAAAACGGTTTACGTATCGATAGGACCGCAGATTAGGCACCCTTTGCCGCGGACTCCGGAATCGCCGCGCCCTCCGCGTAGTGCGTCACCGGAAAGATGGCCGAGGTGCATACGCTCGGCGCGGCAAAGAGACAGCCTCCCCCCCTCGCGAGTAGCTGAGGGTGGCCCCACCAGGTTTGGGGGGTCAGCCGTAGTGAGTGGGGGCGGCTGCTCCGCCTAGCGTCTGACGGTGTGAGACACATACAGAACAGGACGAAGCGATCCCCTTACGCCCAGCACCCCGAGGAGACGTCGTGACCGCCCCCGGTTCCGCCGTGCGCCGCGCCTCCGCCGTGGGCCTCGCCCTCGCCGCCTGCCTGGGCGCGGCCCCCATCACCACGGCCGCGGCGGCCCCCACCACTTCGAAATCCGAAGCCGGGCTCGACCGTTACTACGGCCAGCGCCTCGGCTGGGGCAGCTGCGCCACGGGCCCGGGCGACACCATGGGCCGCGATCTTGACAAGGCCGGCGTGCAATGCGCAGACGTCACCGTGCCGCTCGACTACGCCGACCCCCGGGGCCGTACGATCACCGTCGCGATATCCCGGCTCAAGGCCACCGACACCCGCCACCGCATCGGCTCGATCCTGCTCAACAACGGCGGCCCCGGCGGCACCGCCCTCGAGTCCCCGCCGGAATTCCGCACGTGGATGAAGAAGGCCGGCCCGCGGTACGACATCGTCGGCTTCGACCCGCGCTTCGTCGGCCGCAGCACCCCGCTGGACTGCGGCTGGCCCGTCGGCACCAACCTCTTCTCGGCCGGTCTCGGCCGGGCGGGCTTCGATCGCCAGGTCGCCTTCCAGAAGACTCTGGCCGACAAGTGCCGTGCCACCAACGCCTCCGTGCTGCCGCACGTCACCACCCGCAACACGGCCCGCGACATGGACGTCATCCGCGGCGCGCTCGGCGAGAAGAAGATCTCCTACTTCGGCTACTCGTACGGCACCTACCTGGGCACCGTCTACAGCCAGATGTTTCCCGGCCGCACCGACCGCGTGGTCCTGGACGGCGCCATCGACCCACGCAAGTTCGGCCCCCGGATGCTCCAGGAGTCCGTCGGCGAGAACGAGCAGGCTCTCGCCGACTGGGCCACCTGGGCCGCCGCCCGCAACGACGTCTACGGCCTCGGCCGCACCCGTGCCGAGGTCCTCGCCACCATCGACCGCGTCGTCAAGGCCTCCTCGCGCAGCCCGCTGACCGTCGGCACCGCCCCGGAGACCTTCCGGCTCGACGACACGCAGATCCCGTTCATTCTGCTCGCCGGCGTCGACAGCGACACCGACACGTCCCGGGCATCCCTCGCCGAGCAGGTGTCCGTGCTGAACAAGGCCGCGGCCGGGCAGCCGACCCGGCTGTCGCCGCTCTTCGCCGCGACCCTGCGGCTCGCGACGACCGGCGAACAGTCCCACCACGGCAGCGTGCAGACCGCGATCATCTGCGGGGACTCGGCAGCCCCGCGCGACCCCGAGGTCTACTGGCGGGACATCGAGCGCAGCCGCGCCATACACCCGCGCTTCGGCGCGCTGGCCAACAACATCGGCCCGTGCGCCTTCTGGGACCGGCCCCGCGAGAAGCCCACCCGGGTGGAGCACGACACCAAGGCGCTGATCGTGTCCGCCACCGGCGATCCGCGCACCGCACACAAGGGTGCCGTTGCCCTGCACGGTCTGCTGCCGAGCTCCAAGCTGATCACCGTCGAGGGCGCCAACCGGCACGCGGTCTACGGCCTCTACGAGAACGCCTGCGTCGACAACAAGGTCAACCAGTACCTCGCCACCGGCAAACTGCCTGCCGACGACCAGACCTGCTCCAAGCAGGCCGCGCTTCGGCCCACCGGGTGAGCACAAGCGGCGCGCGCTCGTGGGCCCACATGGCGGCGAGCGGGTGCCCCACTCGTCAGGTGTCGAAGCGCTGGCGGGAGCCCTCGATGTGACCGAGGTACCGGTGGGTCCAGTCGCACAGTCCGTCGATCGTCACCCGCAGGGCCCGGCCCGGCTCGGTGAGGGTGTACTCCACCCGTGGCGGTACGACAGGGTGCACCGTCCGCTCGACCAGGCCGTTGCGCTCCAGCATGCGCAGGTTCTGGGTGAGCATCTTGTGGCTGATGCCCTCGATCTCGTTCCGCAGCTCACCGAAACGCAGGGTTCGTTCCCCCAGGGCCTCGATGATCAGGAGCGCCCACTTGTTGGCGACGTCCGAGAAGATCTCCCGCGCCAGAGAGTCCGCGCGCCTCAGGTCCGCCTCGTCGGGCGAACCCGTGAACTGCTTGGTCACCATTAGGTTCCCCAGTCACTGAAAAGTGCGTTCTTCCATGTCAGCGGCCACTCTCCTACGGTTCCTGAGTAACCACAAGAGAGCGAGCGCGTCGCGGCTTGGCGGAAGCGAGCTCACGGGCGCCTCATGGCAAAGGAGGCAGGCAGCATGGCCATCACCCTGGTGAACCCCGGCGGATTGCCGGAAATCGACGCCTACCGGCAGGTGTCGATCGCGACCGGGTCGAAACTGGTCTTCATCGCCGGGCAGGTCGCGTGGGACGCCGATGGGGTGACGGTCGGCGAAGGAGACCTCGCCGCTCAGGTCGAGCAGTGCTACCTCAACATCGGCACCGCCCTGGCCGGAGTAGGTGGTTCCTTCGACGACGTGGCGAAACTGACCGTCCACGTCGTCGACTGGACCCCTGACAGGATGCCCCTGCTGATGGAGGGAATCGCTCGGGCGGCCGCGAAGCTCGGGGTCGCCCCGGTCCCGCCGGCCACGCTGCTGGGCGTCGCGGCACTGGACGTACCCGAGCACCTGGTCGAGGTCGAGGCCACCGCCGTCATCGACTGAACAGGCGTTCTTCGCCACGGGGCGGAGTGCGGCCAGGCCCTGCCTCGTCGACCTGGCGGCCGCCTACTGCACCGATTGCGCGAGGTCGTCGACGATGGCGGTGGCCTGCACGTTGCGGAACGGAGCCAGCGCCTCCGGCGTTCCCGCGACCAGTAGGCAGTGCGGGATGCGATCACTGGCCCAACCGGAGAGGGCAGACCTGGATCTGGTCTCCGTGCCGCACGCTCTCAGTGACCCGGTCCGTGATCCGGTGCTGTCCGCCCGGACAGCTCCCGTTCGGCGACCGCCCGGAACCCGTGGGGTGGACGGCCGGTGAGGCGCTGGACGGTGTCGGTGGTACGGTCCTCGGCTCCCTCGGCGATGGCGCGGTCCATGCCGGCCAGCATCGTGGCGAACTCCTGCGGCATCAGTGCGGCGAGCCGGTCGCGCATGTCGTCGTAGGTCAGGTGGTGGTGGGCCACGGGGCGGCCGGTGACCTGGGTGACGATCGCGGCGATGTCGTCGTGGCTGAGCGCCTCCGGTCCGGTCAGGACCAGGTCGGCATTGGGGGCGCGGTCGTCGGTCAGGGCGTGCACGGCGACGGCGGCGATGTCGTCGGCGTCGACGAAGCCGACCCGGCCGGTCCCCGCCGCGGTCACGATGACGCCGTGCTCGCGGATGCTGTCGGCGTGGGCGTGCGTGCCGGTGAAGTTCTGCATGAACCAGGAGGGCCGCAGCACCGCCCACTGGCCGAACAGGCCGGGCAGGGCCTGGTGCACCGCCCCCACCGCCGGGCCCCCTGCGGGGATGGCCGAGGAGCTGAGGAGTACGGCGCGGTGCACGCCCGCGGCGCGGGCCTGATGAAGGAAGGGCAGCATGACCACGGCCGGGTCGGCGTCGCCGACGGGCGGGACGAGGTAGACGCGATCGGCTCCGTCGAGTGCGGCTCCGAAGGTGGCGGGGTCGTACCAGTCGAAGCGGACCGGTTCGGCGCCCGGGAGCGGGGTGGCCCGACGGCCGGCGGCCTTGACGCGGTGGCCGGCGGCGATCAGCTGCGCGGTGGTGCGGCTGCCGGTGGTACCGGTGGCGCCGGTGACCAGCGTGGTGGCGGTGGTGGTCACCGGGCCCCGCCCTGGGCGAAGTCCGTGCCGAGCTCCTCGACGGCGAGGGGGTTCCAGTAGTCGCGGTAGGAGGTGAAGCGCCCGGCCCGGACGGTCACGACGGCGATGTAGGTCATGTCGAAGGGACTTCCTGTCGCGACCAGGCGGCCCACGCCGCGCATCTCGGCCACGATGGTCGCGGGATCGGTGGTCTCATGGATCTTCAGGTCGGGGAAGCCGTGCAGGTCGATGTGGTCGGGGTAGTCACGCATGTAGGCAGCGATGGCTTCCCGTCCCTCCAGCCGCTCGGGCCAACCCGGCGGAGCGAAGGGGAACTCCATGACGCCGTGCTCGGCCCACAGGCCGACCCAGGCGCGAATGTCCTTGTCCAGGAGCAGGCTCAGGCTGTGGCGGTACAGGTCCGCCGGCGTGGCCGTTGCGGGCATGAGGTTCTCCGTCCCGTACGATACGGACCAGCGGTCCGCTTCTTTCGCCAACGATACGGACCGCCGGTCCGCATCGCAACCGGAGGAACCCCATGCCCGAACCCGAACGCAAACCCCGCAAGGACGCAGCGCGTAACCGGGCAGCCGTCTTCGCAGCCGCCGACTCCCTCTTCGCAGACTGCCGGAGCCCCGAAGAAGTGACCATGGCCGACATCGCGGCGGCGGCCGGCGTCGGCAAGGGAACGCTCTTCCGCGCCTTCGGCGACCGCACCGGGCTGATCCGCGCGCTGTACGAGGCACGACTCGAACCCATCAGGAACGCCGTCGAAGAGGGCCCGCCGCCCCTGGGCCCCGCCACCCCACCGCTGCAGCGTGTGCCGGCCCTGCTCGATGCCGTCCTGTGCTTCAAGCTCGACAACCGCCACCTCGCGCAGGCCCTGGAAGGAACCGGCACGGACAGCCCCTACCGGACGGAACACTACGAGCGCTGGCACACCCTCCTCCGCGACCTCCTGCAGCACATCCCGGGGCAGGGCGACAGCGACTTCACCGCCCACGCCCTGCTCGCCGCCACCCGGGCCGACCTCGTCACCTACCTGGCCGACGAGAAGGAAATGCCGCGCGAGGAACTACGGGACCGGCTGGCGAAGTTCACCGCCGGAGTCCTCGGCAGCACTCCGTGAAACGCCCCTGGGATCGATGGACCGCGGCGACGCCCCTCGGCTTCCAGCCGTCGCCCGGCCCTACCAAGCGGCTGCCTGGATTACTTGCATGGCAATGTCCTGCACCGATCGGCCGTCCGTCGGGATACGGACGGTTCCCACGGGAGCCCCATCTGACCTCGCCACCGCCCATGGCCCGGCTGATCATGGGCCTTTCCAGGACACTCACCGTGTTGGTGTAGATCGGACGACGCTGGCCAAGAGCGGCGTAGTTGGACCAGACCGCCGCTAGTCGAGTTCGGAGTCACTGGCCTGGATGGCCGGCTTGCAGTCCGGGGGCAGCGCCTCTACGACCAGGGCGATCGCTTCGGCGACGGTGGTGACAACGGTGTGCGTGCCGAGTGATGTCTGTCGGCTGCCGACCCGCCAGCTGTTGTTCTCGGCGGGGCCTATCTCGAAGAGGTCATGGGAGAAGGGCGGCATGGGGGAACGGTGGAATGTGAGCGTGCCGTGGGTGACGAACGGGGCGAGTTGGCGCAGCTCCGGGGTGTTGTACGCCCCTTCCACGAGGGGAGCATTCCGCTGGCCTGCGGTCGCGGCCCTCGCCACGTCCCACGCGTACTCGACTGCGCGTCCCTCCTCGTGTGCCACTGCGCGGGGGGAGGCGGCGAGCCACACCCGACGGCCGGCGATCACGGTGAGTGCGTCGCCACGCTGCCAGTCGTCGAGCGCCTGCGCCACGTCCGTCAGCGTCTCGGCATGCCCGGAGAGAGCCGCTCCCAGCCAGGGCATCGTCAGGTCGACCTGGATTTCGCGCCGGTCGCGTTCCAGGACGACATGGACGATCCCGCGGTCTGCCTCGACGACGAGCGTGACCGGCCCCTGAGGTGCCGATGACCATTCCGTGACGCGCAGGGGCGCCAGGGTGATTCCGGCTGCTGCCGCGAAGCGCCGTAGCCCAGCGCCCGGGTCGCCGGCGTCGGGGCTGAGCTCCGGGTAGAGCGCAGTATCCATCTTGGGCCCGTCGTGCGGGGACTGTGCGCTCACAGGGGATCTTCCTCTCGTCCGGCTGGTCATGTTATGTGACCGCCGTCCCAGGGGCCGAGTCCTCCACCCTGATCTCAGCTGAGTCCCACGCTCACTCGATCCCTTCCAGGAACGGGACGATCGCATCGACGAAGTGCTCGTTCCGGTCGCCGACCACCATGTGCCCCGCGTCGGCCACCTCGACGCGCCGCGCGTTGGGAACCCTGTCGCAGAACTGCTCGGCGACGTCTGCGCGCACCACGTCGCTGATCCCGCCGCGGACGAGCAGGATCGGCACGTCGGCGTGGCGCGCGGCGTCGAGGAGACGGTCCGCCATGCCGGGCGGGTCCGTCCGGCCGTCGAAGCTGTCCAGTATCCGGGGGTCCCAGTGCCAGACCCAGCGATCGCCGTGGCGTCGCAGGTTGTTCCGTAGCCCCTCGGGGTCATCCGGGGGTGGGCGATGTGGCAGGTGGGCGGAGACGGCCGCGGCCGCTTCCCCGACGCTGGCGAAACCGTCCGGTCGGCGGCGCATGAACTCGATGATCCGGCGAACCCCGCGGGGGTCCGGTCGATGGGCTACGTCGACGAGCACCAGAGCGCGGATCGCCGCCCTGGGTGCCTCTCCGGCGGCAAGCAGTGAACTCAGGCCCCCGAGCGAGGCACCTATGAGTATCGGCCGGTGGCCGAGTTCGGCGACGAGTGCCCGGACGTCCTCGGCAAACAGGTGGAGGCCGTAGTCGCCATCGGCCGACCATTCGCTGGTGCCGTGCCCGCGCAGGTCCGGGGCGATGACCCGCCACCCCAGCGCGGCCAGTCGAGGGCCGGTCCGACTCCAGGCACGTCGCGTCTGGCCACCGCCGTGCAGCAGGACAAGAGGTGGCGAGGACGCCTCGCCCCACTCGTCCGCCGCGAGCAGGATCCCGCCGCGGCCCACGAAGCTTCGGGGGCGTGGCAGTGCGCCGGCCGTCATACCGCGCCTCGCATGCGCAGCGGCGCCAGCAGCTGGCCGCGGTGGGGATCGGCAGCCGCCGCGGCGAGCGCGACGTCCAGCGCGAACAGGGCGCGCGCGAGGAACCGGTCGTCGTCGATCAGGCCGACGACCCACTGATGCAGCGCGCCTACGCACGCGGTGCCGACAACGGCGGCCAGCGCGTCAGTGTCGATGTCGGCGCGCAGGAGGCCCTGTGTCCGCGCATCCGCCATCGTCCGGCGGAGCTGGGTGAGCGGACTGCGGTCGAGTACGAGGCCGCTTTCCTCCCACTCGCGCACCATGCGACGCGACACGACCGGGTCGTCCACGAACAGGCGCACGGTCGACCTGACGACCTCCCGCGGGTCACCGGCTCCCATCGCCGCCAGACGGCGCTCGAGTTCGTCCATGAACCCGTCGGCGAGCGCCTCCCAGATCTTGTCGCGCGATCCGATCAGGTTGTACACGGTGGCCGGGGCGACCTCCGCCCGCTCGGCGATCCGCTCGGTACTGATCACCGATTCCGGGCTGTCCCGCAGGAGTTCGCGCGTCGCCTCGAGGATCCGGTTCCGTCGCCGGGCTTTGTGCTGCTCACGCAGCCCGCCTTCGACCGTCTGCATACGCGCACACCCCTCCGGTAAAACTTAGAGAGCTCTCCAAAATTAGAGGCGCCTCTGAACCCGGTCAAGGGTGTGGACTTGTCCGGTTCCAGCCGGCGCAGGGCGGACGGTAGTCCAGGCCGGGGAAGTGGCGGGACCACTGGGCGCGGCTGATGGTGGTGCGGACGTGCGTGCAGGCGTGGGCCAGTGCCCAGGACGGATCGGTGTTCCAGATGTCGATCGTGTGATCGTGGCTGAGTGTGACGATCGCGCCGGGCGCCGAGAGAGGGAGTACGACCGCGAGTCCTCCCGAGAGGCTGCTCAGCGAGGCCCGTTCGACGGGGTGGGAGCGGTCGGTCGCTTCCCAGAGGCGTACGGTCCCGTCCTGGCCGGCCGTGACGACCGTACGGCCGTCGGGGGTGAACTCCACGCTGGTGACCATGCCGGTATGGCCGTCGAGGCGGCCCAGCCGTCGGGGCTGTCGCGGATTGGTCACGTCCCACAGGCGCGCCGTGTGGTCGTCGCTGCCGGAGAGGAGGGTGCGACCGTCCCGGCTGTAGGCGAGGGCATCGATGAAGTCGTCGTGGTCCTTGAGAACGGCTATGGCTGGCGCGTGAAGCGGGTCGGTCACGTCCCACAGGCGGACGGTGCGGTCGTCGGAGCCGGAGGCCAGCGTCGTGCCGTCGGGGCTGAAGACGACCGGTTTGACGTTCAGGGAGTGGCCCGTCAGCCGGTTCAGGAAGCGGGGGCGGGCCGGGTCGCTCACGTTCCACAGCCGGATGGTGTGGTCGTAGCTGCCGGTGGCGATCGTACTGCCGTCCGGGCTCACGTCCAGGGAGAAGACGAGGTCGGTGTGGCCGGTGGAGGTCTTCGACAGCGGGTGCGGGTGCCGGGGGTCGGTCACATCCCAGAGCCGCATCTCGCGGTCCCGGCCGACGCCGGCCAGAACGTCCCCCCGTGGGCCGAAGGCCAGCGCCAAGGCGCTGTCGGCGTGGTCGTCGATGGCGCCCAGGCGGGTGGGGCGCTGGGGATCGGCAAGGCTCCACAGCTCGAGACTGCCGTCGTCGCGCGCCGTGGCGAGCGTGCGGCCGTCGCGGGTGACGGCCAGCGCGTGGGTGTGACTGTCAAGTGTGCGCGAAAGCACGCTGGACAGGCCGTTGCGCGTGGCCGCGTTCGATTCCAGATGGTGCGCGGCCAGTGCGAGCTGCGCGGCGAGCGAGCGGTCGCGGGTGCGCAGCGCAGCCGCGGTGTCGACGGCCTTGAGCGCGAGTACGTGGTTGCGCTGCGCGGTGACGGTCTGCTGGGAGTGCACGGCGAAGCCGACGGCGGTCACGGCGCAGACGAGCAGGACGATGAGGGCCGTGACGAGCCGGCGCAGACGGCGGACCCGGCGGCGGACGCGCAGTGCCTCCGTTCTTTCCGCGGTCTCGCTCGCGTCGAGGAAGGCACTCTCCCGGGCGGTCAGCGCTTCCTTCGGAAGATCCTTCACGGTGGCCAGGCGTGCCCCGCGGTAGAGGGTGTCGGGATCGCGGTGCAAGGATTCCCAGACGGCGGTGGCTTCGGTGAGTGCGCGATGCAGGCGCAGCTGGTCCCGGTCCTCGCTCAGCCAGCGGCCGAGGCGGGGCCAGCAGCTGATCAGGGCCTCGTGGGTGATCTCGATGCGATCCCCGTCGACGGTCAGCAGGCGTGCCCGGGTGGCCTGTTCGAGGACTTGCGCGGTGTCGGAGGTGTCGGAGGTGTCGTCGAGTTCGTGGCGCGGTACGCGGCGTTTGGTGTCCTCGGTGCCCTCGCCCAGGGCGATGAGCCGCAGGAACAGCTGTCGGGCGATCCGCTGCTGGGTGTCGCTCAGGCCGGAGTGGAAGGCTTCGGCGGTCTGCGCGAGGGCGCCCTCGAAGCCGCCCGCTGCCTGGAACCCGGCGAGGGTCAGGGCGTTGCCCCGCCGGCGGTGCCAGGTTTCCAGGAGTGCGTGTGAGAGCAGGGGCAGCGTCCCGGGCCGGCCGTGGGCGGCAGCCGTGAGAGCCGCCAGGAGGGCGCCCTCGACGGTCAGCCCGGCGCGGACGGCGGGCCGGACGATCGCTGCTCGCAGTTCGTCGATGGTCATCGGACCGACGGGGATGTGGGCGTCGGCCAGGGCGTCGACGAGGCCGGGGAGCCGGGTGCAGTGGGTGTAGAAGTCGGACCGTACGGCGAGGGCGACGCGGCAGCGGCTGTCGGGGGTCTGTGCGGCGTGCAGGAGTGAGGTGACGAAGGCGTCGCGTTCCTCCGCGTCACGGCAGAGGGTGAACAGTTCCTCGAACTGGTCCACGATGACGATGAGGTCGCCGTCCGTCGGATTCGGCGAGCGGGCCAGTGTCTGGCGCGCGACACGGTGCAGCGTGCGCGGCTCCGCGGCGAGTTCGGCGTACAGGGGGCCCGGAGTGATCCGGGCTCGGGCCGCCAATTGGATCGCGCATTCTTCCAATGGATGTGGGCCGGGAGTGAAAACCAGGGCGGGTGTTCCGGAGAACTTGGGAAGCACTCCGGCCCGCAGTACCGAGGACTTTCCCGACCCCGAAGCTCCGAACAGAACAAGTAATCGCTTCTTCTTCAGGTGTTCGACCAGCTTGCCGGTGAGATTCTCACGGCCGAAGAACGTGTCGGCATCGGCTTCCTGGAAAGAGGCCAGGCCGGCATAGGGGGCAGAGGCCGCCTCTATGGTCCGGTCCGGGGCCGCGCCGACGGTTTCGGCAGCGCATGCAGCCACCGTCCTGCGCCAGGTCAGCTCCCATTCCTGCTCGTCACCGCCGCAGGCGCGGACGTAGGCGAGGGTGACGGCCAGGGTGGGCAGTTGACGTCCCCCCGCGGCGCCGGAGAGCGTCGCGATCGAATAGTGCGCCCGCCGTGCGAGGTCCCGGTAGGTGGGGCTTCCCGCCTGCTCCCGTAGCCTCCGCAATTTCGCGGCGAAATCCAGCAGCGGACCGCCCTCCGCGTCCAGCGGGCGCTCTCCACGTGGCACCTGTACGCACCTCCCCCGGGTCAATCCGGATTGTTCATCATGCGTTTGTTCAGTGCCAGGCCGCCGAACGTGAACAACACCCAGCGACTACAAACGGTGCATCCGGTCCCGCCACCGAGGACCGGCGAACCGTTCGAGTCGTACCGAAAGGACCCACGACATGCGTGCACGCACCGTACTGCCCGCTCTCGCAGCGATCACCGTGGCCGGGCTTGGCCTGGGCGCGGCGGCGCCCGCCATCGCCGCACCCGCGGCGACCTCCCTGCGGGCGCTCGCCGTCGCGGCGGACGACGGCCTGGACGTTCACCGCGGCAAGTTCTTCAGCCTGGGGGCCTGTCAGGAGGCCGGCCAGGCGGGCATCGAGCGCGGCCACTGGGACCGCTACCAGTGCGCCAAGAACTGGCTGTGGAACCTGTGGAGCAACCGCTGAGACCCACTGCCGCGGCCAGGGAGCAGCGGCCTTCCCACGCGACCGTTCGGCATCACGACGCCCTCTGAGGAACACGTGCGGCCGGCGTCCGCGCCTCCCTGGAACCATGCCCAGCGTCCGCGCAGGCCGGCCCGGGCGGGCCGGCCTGCGCGGACGGGCCGACATGCAAGCGCCCGATCGGATGCGCCGGGCCCCGGGGATCTGCCATGACGTCCCCGGGGCCCGGCGCATCGGCCCGGATCAGTATCCGGGGACCGAGCCCGGCTCCGGGAGGCTTCCCTCCGGCAGGCTGTCCCTCGCCCCCGCGGTCATGGCGCCGCCGATGGACTGTGCCGCCGATCCCGCCGTCTGTCCGATGAACTGCTGAACGCCCGAGGTCGTCTGTCTCAGGGCACCGCCGCCCGCCCGGCCGGCCGCGGGAAGGGTCCTCCCGAGTTCGCCGCCCCCGGCCGCCCGGCCCAGTGCCGCCGTCGTCTTCTGCAGGGCGTTGTCCGCCTTCGCGGTCACCGTTTCCAGGTTGATGTCCGTGCCGACCATGTCGACGCCCGGCGCCCCGGCCGCGGCATGGGCAACGGCGCCCGGGCCGGTGACGCCTGCGCTCAGCGCGGCCGCGGTCAGGGCCGTCACCGCGAGGACTCGTCGCATCCAGACTCCTTCAGTCAATTCCGGCAAGTCAGGCCTTTACGGCAAGAACGAGCCGGAGGAGCTCCCGGACACGTCACCCGTTCGAAGAAGCCGGCCCGGGGCCGTGAACCGCTTGCAGGCCTTGCAGCCGGGAAAGTAGCGTGACGGCGCTCCTGGAGCCGTGCGTTGCCGGCGATGTGGGCCCCGATGCTCCTGCTGCCCTTCCCGGCACACTTGGGTGACCGGCTCGGCGCGTGGTCCGGGCTGCCCGGAAGGCAGCCCGGCGCGGTGCACGGTCCGTGGCCGAAGATCCGTCAGCCCCGGAAGAGCCGTCAGCCCCGGAGGATGCCGTCGAACTGGGCCCAGTTCGACCAGGGTCCGCCGATGGAGGTCTGCCAGCGGTGGTAGACCCAGCCGCCGCTGTTCACCCCGAACAGCTCGACGCGCCCGTCCGCGTTCGTCTCCGCGGCCACCTGGGTCAGACCGCCGTCCATCTGCGCCCATCCCGCCCAGCCGTTGCCTCCGCCGATCTGGGTCTGGGCACGGTGATAGATGTTCCCGGCGCTGTTCGTGCCGAAGATCTCCAGGCGTCCGTCGGCATTGCGGGCCGCAGCGATCGACGAAAGGTTCCCGTCGAACTGCTCCCACCCGGACCAGGGGCCGCCGGGCCGCCCGAGCTGCCAGCGGTGGAAGACGTTGCCGGCGCTGTTGACACCGAACAGCTCGAGCCGCCCGTCGCCGTTCGTCTCGGCGGCGACCTGGGTCAGCAGGCCGTCCATCTGCTGCCAGCCCGACCACGGACCGCCGATGGAGGTCTGCCAGCGGTGGTAGATGTGCCCGGCGCCGTTGGAGCCGAAGATCTCCAGGCGTCCGTCGGCGTTGCGGGCCGCGGCGATCGACGTCAGGTTCCCGTCGAACTGCTCCCACCCGGACCATCCGGCCCCGGGCGACGTCTGCCAGCGGTGGTAGATGTTCCCCGCCCCGTTGACGCCGAACAGCTCGACGCGCCCGTCCGCGTTCGTCTCGGACGCCACGGCGCGCAGGGCCCCGTCGAACTGCTCCCAGCCCGTCCAGACACCGCCGACGACACTGGCCTGGCCGCGGTGGTAGATCGCATCCCCGGGGTTCGTCCCGAAGATCTCCAGGCGTCCGTCCGCGTTCCGCGCCGCGGCGATCGACGACCCGAACACGGCGAACGGCACGGCCGGACCCGTCCGGGCAGCGGCCGGCCCCACCCCCGGCAAGGCCGCCATCAGCGCCGCCACCACGGCAAGGACCACCAGGCGGAGCGTACGGACCGTGCGTCTGTGTCTCTTCCTCATGTGACTGCCCTTCCTGCGCAGTGAGATCACTTACTGCGATCGGTAACAGGGAGGTACGCGAGCCGACGGAACTGCGGAACCCGGTGGAGACGCGGCCCGCACCCTACTGCGCCGGGCCCGCGACAGACAGGGCGGCAACGGGAAAGCTTGCCGGACCCCTCAGGATCGGCGGGTATGCGTCCGTCCGCCGGCGAGCGCTGGTCCGGGTGGTCAGCCCATGTTGATCAGCAGGGACAGTACGGCGAACAGGCTCCCGGCTGTCCCGGAAGGTCGGTGCCACTGTGCCTGGGGCGCACATCGTGCGCCGGGGGGTGTCCGAGTGCCTCGGGGGGTGTCCGTGAAGCCCCGGAAGCGGGAGGCGCCGGGGTGGATCCGGTGTCTCGTCCGGGTAGTTCAAAAGCCGGGCGAGAGTGACGAAAGGGGCGCCTTGTGAGGTCACACTCCGAGGTCGGCCGCCTGCAGGAGGCTCGCCGTGGTCGCACTGGACACCATCACCCAGTATGTCGCCGTTGCCATCGCCATGTTCACGGGCATCTACAACTTCTCGCTCCTCGCCCTGGGCATCGTCCTCGCCCGCCGCGCCGACGGTTCCCTGCGCGGACAACTGAGGCTGGCACACGAGCGGCCCGTCGCGCTGCCCACCGGCTGGGGCGTCTTCGTCCTCGTTCCCTGCCTGAACGAGGAACGCGTCATCGCCAACACGCTGCGCTGCCTGCTCGACGGACAGCCGGGCGTGCGCATCGTCGTCGTCGATGACGGCAGTGACGACGCCACCGCCCGCATCGTGCATACCGTCGGCAGTGGCCGCATCAGCCTGGTCCGCAGGACACCGCCCGCCGCCCGGCAGGGCAAAGGCGCCGCCCTCAACGCCGGGCTGCGCACGGTGCGCGAGCACGCCGGGAAGGAGGGCCTGGATACGGGCCGGGTACTGGTATGCGTGCTGGACGCCGACGGCCGGATGACGCCGGGCGCCGTGAGCCGGGTGACGCAACGGTTCACGGACCCGGCGGTGGGCGGGGCCCAGCTGGCGGTGCGCATCCGCGGCAGACATCGCTGGGCGCTGCGGCTGCAGGACCTCGAGTTCTGGGCCCTGAGCGCGCTGACCCAGTTCGGCCGGATCGCCACCGGCACGGTGAGCATAGGCGGCAACGGCCAGTTCAGCCGGCTCTCCGCCCTCGACGACGTCGGGACGCACCCCTGGTCGGACTCCCTGACCGAGGACCTCGACCTGGGCATCAGCCTCGCGGCCCGGGGCTGGACGGTCACCTCCACCACCGCGGCCTTCGTCTCCCAGCAGGGACTGACCGACCCACGCCGCCTGCTGCGTCAGCGCACCCGCTGGTACCACGGACACATGAGCGCCATCAGCCGCCTGCCGGAACTCTGGGCCCGGCCCGCCGTCGGCCTCCCGGGCCGCGTCGAACTCACCGGCTACCTGCTCGTCCCGTACCTCGTCACCCTGCCTGCCTCGGTCGTCCAGCATTACGCGATCCTCCGCGCGTTGTGCGCGGACGGCGCCGGGATGCCCCGCCTCGTGTCCGGCGCGGCGTGGCTGAACGTCCTGGCCTGGCAGTCGCTACCCTTCACCGCCTACCTGGTTTCGGCGTTGCTCTACTGGCGCCGCATCGATGACCTGCCGGCCTGGAAGGCGGTCTGCTGGTCTCCCGCCGTCATGGTGTGCATGTACCTTGGCTTCGCCGCCGGTTGGTGCGCCGTATGGCAGATCGTCACCGGGCACAGACACTGGACCAAGACCGAACGCGCGGTGGAGACGCCCGTCACGAGCGAGGCGCCCGCGACCGGCCAGGAGCCCGGCGACGCCCCACCCTGAAGACGCCCATCGATCTGCAGAGCGCAGGCCCCGCCACGCGCATCCTTCCCCGCCGTCAGCAGGAGACGCTTCGGTAGTGGGTCGTCAGCCGCCCTGTGCCGCCCAGGACGTGGAAGGCGAGCGCCGGAGGCAGGTCGAGGTGGACATGGTCCGTCGGGTGAGCGTAGCGCTCCCAGGGGAGTCTGAGGGTGGAGACGACACCGGGGGCGACGACCAGAGGCTTCCCCGCGAAGGTGGTCGCCGCTGCGGTGTGGGCGTGGCCGCAGATGAGGCCGGCGATATTGGGGAAGCGTTCCACCAGGCGGGCGAGCCGGTGTTCCTCGAACTGTCGGAGGCTGTCGATGTAGGGACTGTGCAGCAGGGTCGGCGGGTGATGAAAGCCGACGAGAACGGGCATGTCGCCCGGTGTCCGGGTGAGAACGTCCTCCAGCCAGACCAGGGTGTCTTCCTCGATGAACCCTTCGTCCTTCCCCGGTATCGAGGAGTCGCACAGGGCGATGGTGAAGCCGGCCGTGCGGTGAACCTGGTTGACGGGGGCCGCCGAGGCGGGTTCCCCGAGCAGGAACCGGCGGAAGGCGGAGCGCTCGTCGTGGTTTCCCGGGCTCACCAGCACCGGGTGCCGGGACGTCAGCAGTTCCCTGGCCTGCTCGTACTCGGCAGGCGATCCGTGTTCGGCGATGTCGCCGGTCACCACGACGGCGTCGAGATCGTAGGGAAGGGCGTTCAAGTAGTCCATGACCGCCCTTGTACGGTCGATGCTGCGTTGCCGGCCGTCGATGTGGATGTCGCTGAGGTGGGCTGTCACGATCACGGTCTGCCTGGTCCTTCCGAGAGGGGTCTGCGTTCAACGAGGGCGGCGGGTGGTCATGCCCGCGTCCCTCCACGGCTTTGGTGAACCTAAAACGGCGACTGGACCATGGGTAAGATCCGGTTTCATGCCAAAAGATTGGTCCAGTGCGGGGCTCGACCTCCATATCGGCATCGGCACCGGCACCGGCACCGCAGGCGGGCGGCGTTCGGGGCTGGAGTCCGCTCTGCGCGAGGCGGTTCGATCAGGCCGCCTGAGGTCCGGGACTCTCTTGCCGTCCACTCGCGGGCTGGCCAAGGAGCTCGGTTTCTCACGGGGCACCGTAAGCGCTGCCTATGACCAACTGACCGAGGAGGGCTACCTGACGGTGCGCCCCGGTTCGGGCACGCGCGTCGCCGACGTACCGGCTGCCGATCCTTCCCCGGCGGCCCCGGACGCCCCTCGGAGATCCCCGCGTCACGACCTGCGGCCCGGGCTTCCCGATGTGAGCGCCTTCCCCGTCCAGGCCTGGCTCCGTGCGTGCCGCCGCGTACTGGAGTCCGCACCTCCGCAGACTTTCGGTGCCGGGGACCCCCAGGGGCAGCCTCGACTGCGTTCCGCGGTTGCCGACTACCTCGGCCGGACCCGGGGAGTGCTCACCACACCCGACCGAGTCGTGATCACCTCAGGTTTCCACCAATCCGTGGGGCTGCTGAGCCGGGTGCTCACAGAGAGGGGCATCGGTGCCGTCGCCATGGAGGACCCGGGTCACAACGCCTATCGCGAGGTTGTCCAACGAGCCGGAATCGCCACCCCGGCCCTGACCGTCGATGCGTGGGGAGCTCGCGTCGCATCGCTTGCGACGCAGGACATCGGGGCGGTGGTGGTCACTCCGTCGCACCAGTATCCGACCGGGGTGCCGCTGCATCCCGACCGGCGTCAGTCGCTGTGCGAATGGGCACGTGCCACCGGCGGCCTGATCGTGGAGGACGACTACGACGGAGAGTTCCGCTACGACCGTCAGCCTGTCGGGGCCCTCCAGGGCATCGCTCCCGAGCACGTGGTGTACTGCGGCACCGTGTCCAAAACTCTCGGCCCCGCCCTCCGGCTGGCCTGGATGGTCCTGCCACGCCACCTGGTGGGCCCGGTCGTGAAGGCCAAGGAGGAGACCGATCTGTACACCGAGACCATCGGTCAACTCGTCCTCGCCGAACTGATCAGCACGCACGCCTACGAGCGTCACATCCGCGCGGCCCGCCTGCGGTACCGACGCCGCCGCGAACTGCTCCTCGAACACCTGGCCGCATTCCCCGCCCTCACTCCCCACGGTGTCCCGGCCGGACTGCACACCCTCGTCACCCTCCCGCCCGGCGGAATCACCGAACGTCGGCTTCTGGCCGACTGCGCAGACCGAGGCATAGCGCTGAGAGGACTCACCGAACTCCACCACCAGACCACGGCCGACACGCCGCAAGGCCTGCTGATCGGATTCGCCGCGCCCTCCGAGCACGGGTACCCCATCGCCTTGGAGGCCTTGTCCTCGGTCATGGCAGAGGCCATACGTTGATCGACGGCACTGTGGGGGGGGTTCCGGCGCGGCCGGGCCTGCGACCCACACGGGAAGGCCCGGCGCCGTCGGCGACGGTCACTCATAGGGCCATGACCAGGGCAAACGCCTCCTCGCGGACGTCCGGGTGGGCATGCCTGCGCAGAGCACGCACGTGTTCGCGCCAGGGCGACGCCCAACCGGCGCGTTCGCCACCGACCTCCGTGAGGGCGACCGCGAACAGACCGGCGGCGTAGCCCCCGTCCTCGACCAGCGTCCGTGCCGCGCGGGCGAGCGCCTCGGCGTCGCCGTTCCGCGACCGCAGGGCTTGGCGGAGGTGGGCGGCCGTGGAGGCGGCGAGCGCAGGCCGGCCTTCGTGCACCTCGGCCAAGTGCGTCAGCGTGGCCGTCAGAGTGTCCGGCCCGGCGTCCGGATCGAAGGTGTGGAGGAGCAGCCGCACCGCGAGGGAGGTGAAGTCCGGGGTGCCCGCGAGCAGATCGGCGACCCGGCGGGCGACCGGAGCGCTGATGCGGGTGCGTCTCGTGCTGTACGGGGTCAGGATGCCGACTATGAGCTCGACCCGTCGGCGGGCCGGGCGGTCGCTGTCGGTGTCCGCGTCCGCGTCGGGCGTGCCACCGCGGACGTCGGAGGTGCCCCCGCGGGCGTCGGACGTGCCCGCGCGGGCGTCGGCGGCGATCAGCGCAGCGAGCGTCCCCAGGAGGGGAGCCACGTCAGGTGTGCCGGTGGGAGGATCGGTGACCATGGC
The DNA here is from genome assembly GCF_001445655.1 of Streptomyces roseifaciens. Classification (NCBI taxonomy): domain Bacteria; kingdom Bacillati; phylum Actinomycetota; class Actinomycetes; order Kitasatosporales; family Streptomycetaceae; genus Streptomyces; species Streptomyces roseifaciens. The sequence continues at coordinate 109,108 of NZ_LNBE01000001.1, read as the reverse complement.
GCAGAGCGCGCCGACGGCCGTCGACCAGGTGTCGCGGTTCTCCAGATCGGTGACGGCGGCGGCCAGGGTTCCGGGCTCGGGCCCGATCCAGCCCGACCACTCGGCCAGCGCCCTGTACCCGTGGAGGACCACCTCGCGGTCGCCGGTACGGCACAGGGCGGCGACCAGCCGGGCGTAGCGGTGGCGATGGCGCTCCGGCACGTCGGGCGCCCGGACCCCGAGCACCGCCACCTGATCCTCGCGCCGTCCGGCGGCCGCCGACTCCACCGTCTCCCAGGCCTCTTCGCATGCCAGCAGCCCCGTCGTGAGTGCCAGACAGACGGCCCGCACGTCCTGGTGCAGCGGGAGGGCGTACGCGTCCCGGAGCAGGACCGCGGCGTCCCGCACGGGAAGCAGGGCTGCCGCGATCCGCGCCGCCTCCTCCCGGCCGGTCACCCGCGTGTCGCCCCCGGCGAGCAGCAGCGGGCGCAGAGCCCCGGCCAGCAGGGAAGGCGGGACGTGACGCCCCGCGCGCCGTGCCGCGGCCATCGCGATCCTGGAGCGGTTTCCCCCGGCGTGGGCGAGCAGCGTGGACAGGTGCTCGCCCGGACGCTCCGTCCTGGCCAGCGCGGCGAGCGCGGCCTCGGCGACCTCCGTGTCCCCGGAGGCGGTGTGCCGCTGCAGGATCCCGGTCCAGTTCCCCGGGAGCCACGCGGCCAGCGCGACCGCCCGTGCGCGCAGGCGGTCGGGGAGCCGGGTGTCGTCGGCGATGCGGGCCAACGCGCGTGCCGCCACGGCCTGCTGACGTGGCAGCCAACGGCGTGCCGCCCGGCCGACGGGCGGCAGCCAGGGGTCGCCCTCGGGCAGGAGACGCCCGTACGGAGGCGTGTCGCCGAGGACGAGGTCCAGCAGATCCGTACGGCGGTACGTCAGCGTGCGGCCGATGGACGGCAGGGTGGCGAAGGAGGCGTCGAGGGTGAGGAGGGCGACCAGCCGTTCGTCGTGCGTCCTCGGGTCGCGCAGCCACAGGACGGCGGCCTTGCCCGCGGTGTCCTGATCACCGTCGCGGACCGCCCGCCACAGGAGGTCCTGCAGGCCCTGAACCGCGTACGCGCGCTCGCCGAGACAGGATGCGAGCGTGAGGACGGCCGTGAAGTCCGCGGCCTGCGCACGCGCTTCCAGTTCGGGGCGCAGCGCCTCGAACGCCTCCTGTTCACGCCCGTGCCGCACGGCGAAGGGCCGCGGTGGCGCGGTGTCCGGAAGCCGCTCGAGGGTGCGCAGCGCCCAGCCCTTCAGCGCCCCGCGGCCGGCTCCGTCCCCGAACCCCGTCACGTCCACCTCCACCTCCACGTCCACGTCACGCAGCAGGGAGACGGCCAGGCCGCCCAGTGCGTAGCGGCTGTCCCACGAACAGTCGGGGGCCTCCAGCGCGTCGGCCGCGAGGCGTTCGAGGTGAGGTGCCGCCTCGTCGGCGAACAGCGAGGAGGGGATGGCGGCGATCGCGTACAGAGCGCGTCCGCGGACGAGTTCCGGTTCCTCACGCAGCCGTGTGCAGCGGGCGAGCCGGTCGGTGACGACGGAAGGGTCGCCCGAGCGGGCGGCGTTGAGGAACAGGAGCCGGTACCCCTCTGCCCGGTCCCTCTCCGCCGGGTCACGGGTCGCGGCCCACAGCTCCTCCCCCGCTTCCGCGGGCGGCAGATGCGCGACGCATTCCAGGACCGTACGCCACTGGCCTCCGTGCCGACGCGCCCGGTCCGCCATCCGCCGGGCCTCGGCCTCGCGCCGCGCTCTGGGAAGAGAGGCGAGGACGCGCTCGGGAGGCAAGGACGCTTCCGTGCCCCGTCCGGCCATCGCGGTGTCCAAGCAGGCGGCGCGGCGGGAGGGGGGCAGCCGGCGCAGGAGGCGGGCGAGCGCGCGTTCGTCATGGCTCACGGCCTGGGCGAACACGGCGAGTTCCGGCGGGTCCCGGCGGACGAGGGTGCGCAGCGCGGACAGCGTCAGCCCGAGGCGTTCCGCCGGGTCGCGCGGCGGCGCGAGCAGCAGCCGGACCGTGCGGCCCGGGTCCGCGGTCATCAGGCCGCCGAGGGCGTCGCGGAGGGGCCAGGGCAGCGGCCCGTGGCACAGGCGCTCCAGCAGGTCGAACACCCGCTCAGGCGCGTACTCGATGGCCGCCGCCACGCACGCCCCGTTCGACTGCCACCAGTCGTGCCGCCGTGCTTCCGGTTCTGCGGTGAGCCGGCGTTCCACCTCGTCGAGGACGATGCCGGCATGACGGCGGGTGAGCGCCGCCCACTTGCGGACGGAGGGAAGTCCCGTGACGTACGGGAAGAGCCCGGGCAGCAGTTCCGCGACGGTGCCGGGCCCGCACGCGGGCAGCAGCCTGGCCGCCTCCACCTCGCCCCAGCGCTCGCGGAGGGGCCGCACGAGGGCGTCGGCGAGCGCCGTGCGCCGTCCGGTGACGACGGCGCCTATCAGCTCTCGCCGTACGGCGGCGGGCCCGTCGTCGAGCGCCTCCGCCACGGCGGCGTCCGGGACGATGCCTCCGCGCACGGCGGACACGGCCTGGAGGCGGACGTACGGATCGGGGTCGGCCAGCCGCGTTCGCAACCAGCCGACGTCACCGGCCGCCCGGGCGGCCACGCCCGCGAGGCCCCGCTCGTACCCGCCGCGGCGCGCCAGCTCGGCCAGCACCGCGGCCAGCGCTCCGGCCGCGCTCAGTTCCCTGGCGTGGAGGGCCATGCGCCGGACGCGGCGGGGGTGGGGCAGCGGGTCGAGGGCGGCGAGCAGCTCGTCGACGTCTGCCACGACGACTGCCGCGACATCTACTGCCACGGATTTATCGGTCATGAGCGGATTCTCATGGAGGCGGCCCCTTTCGCCCCAGCGCTTTTCCGGGGCGGCATGCGCCCGGCGGCTGCCCTCCAAGGGGCGTGCGGTGCGTACCGCTTGCCGTCGGCGGAAATGGGGCCGTCCCGGGCCGTCCCGCTCCTGAGCTCACTCCTCCGGCTCGGCCGCCACGATGCCCAGCAGTCCGGGAAACCGCTGCTCGATGTCGGCCCGGCGCAGGCTGGCCATCCGGCTGTTGCCGCGGTCGACCTGCCGGATCAGCCCGGCCTCGCGCAGGGCGCGGAAGTGGTGCGTGACGGTCGCCTTGGAAACCGGCAGTCCGAAGGAGCTGCACGTCCGCGCCGTGCCATCGGGTTCGGCTGCCAGCTCACGCACCACTCGCCGGCGCAGCGGATCCGCCAGCGCGGAGAGTACCGGGCCGAGCTCGATCTCCTCGACGCTCGGGTGGCCTTCGTCGTCGGGCATTCGGGACACCTTCCTTGAGGTATGGATTGCATCGTACCTGCAAGTTCGGTAGCGTCCAGCAGGTACGAGAGTTGTCGTACCTGCCAGAAGGAGAACCCTGCGTGACTCAGCCATTCGCACTCGTCGGCACCGCCCGCCCCAAGCCCGGACGCGCCGAGGAGCTCAAGCAGCTTCTGTTCTCGTTCGTCGAGCCGACCCGGCAGGAGCCCGGCTGCCTGGAGTACCACTTCCACGAAGATCGCAACGAGCCCGGCCTCTTCGTCTTCTACGAGGCCTGGCGCTCCCAGGCCGACCTCGACGCCCACCTCGCCCTCCCCCACATGCAAGCCTTCTGGGAGCAGCGCATGGACTACCTGGAGACCGACCTCGACGTCCGCTTCCTCACCATGCACAGCCCCTACCAACCGGCCGACCGCGCTGGGGCATGACCTCTGGCACCCACTGGATCGGTCTGCGACGGTGTGGGGCTCCGCCCCCGTGTCGGGCGGTATGAGGGTGGGCCGGTGAACCGGTTCGCCCTCACCTGGTCAATGCCGTACTGTTCACCGTACCGACGCGGGGTGGAGCAGCTCGGTAGCTCGCTGGGCTCATAACCCAGAGGTCGCAGGTTCAAATCCTGTCCCCGCTACTCACTGGCGAAGGCCCGGCGATCAGCCGGGCCTTCGCCGTTTCCCACCTTGCCGAGGGGCACGGCACCCAAGCATCCTCAAATACGGACGCTGTGTCCCGAGCTGGCTGCGAAGGTCCCCTCGGCCGGGACGGGCTGGCCGGGGCCGGTGCAGTCCGGGGAGGTGTGGACGAACGCGACGGTGCCGGTGCGGTTCTGAACGGACAATGGCGCGTTCAGGTTGCGGTAGCACCCGGAAGGATTGGTGAAGACGCGACCGTTGAGGACGAGCTGGCCGGACGCGGTGGACGCCGATCCGGGAAACATGCAAGAGAGCGTCAGCGCGGCGGCCAGCACGCTGAGGGCCTTCGGGATGCGGTGCTGCATGGAACACCCTTCCGTATCAACCGGGCGATAAGACCGCATAATTTCCCTGGTACGGGCGGCGCCATGCATCGACCGCTCGCATGGGTGACGCCGTACGGGCGTGACAGCCGAGCACCTCCGCGGGCACCGGGCCGTCTCGGCTCACATCATGGCAAGTTCGTCGTGCGCCCGGTCACTGGGTGGTCCACCCCCACGAGGTGCCCTTCTCGTAGTCGTCGGCAGTCGTCGCGTTCGTGCTCCAGGCGAGTCGGGCAGGCCAATTCGACGCATGCCCGATGCAGATCGAGCGGCGGCACCGGCGCGGACGTCCGCGAGATCGCCGCCCGCCTGGGGTCGGCGACCACCGTCGAGCCGCACGCGGCACGCGGCACGCGGCACGCGAGGAAGCATGCGGCTGCGCCCCGCTTGTCCCCGCCTCGCCCAGCTGCGCGAGGCCCTGCTGCCCGCCCTGCGCGAACACTTCGCCACCGGTGCCGGTGCCGGCACCGGCCGTCCCTCAGCGCGACGTGCTGCAGTATTCGGCTTCGATGATCTTGATCATGGACGTCGCGTCCCAGTCACCGTTGTAGTTGTAGGCGAGCTGGTGACGGCCGTCCGCGGTGGTCACGGCCATCGAGAGCCACCCGACCATGCCTCCGCCGTGCCCCCAGAGCGTGGTGCCGCAGCTCGTCTGGAACCGTTGGAGGCCGAGCCCGTAGGACTTGGACGAGGATCCGGGGGCGGCGATGGTCTTCATCGCCTTCAGCTGCTTCGGCTTCAGGAGCTCGCCTCGCAGCAAGGCGCCGTAGAAGCGGTTCAGGTCGCCCGCGGTGGAGATGATGTCGCCGTCGGCCCAGCCCTGCGACCCGTTCATCTCGGTGATGTCGTCGATCCGGTCGGGCGCCGACCTGAACAGCTTGGAGTAGCCGCGGCTGCTGGGCCGGGGCAGGTGAATGCCGTTGCCGGGGTTGGACGTGTTCTTCAGCCCCAGTGGCCTGATGATGCGGTCGCGGACCTCGTCCTCGTACGACCTCCCGCCGGCCTTCTCGATGATCAGTCCCGCCAGGATGTAATTGGTGTTGGAGTACGAGAACTTGGCACCGGGCTCGAAGAGGGGCTTGTGGGAGAGCGCCACCTTCACGTGCTTCTCGGGCGGCAGCGTGTCGTAGCGGTGTTCGAGGTAGCCGTCGCCCTGCATGTACGTCTTGGCGTACTCCTCGTCGGCCAGGTAGTCGAACAGGCCGCTGGTGTGATTGAGCAGCTGCCGGACGGTGATCCCGCAGCCGTCGTTGCCGTTGCCCCGTACCAGGCCGGGCAGCCGGCGCTCCACGGTGTCGTCGAGGCTGAGTCTCCCCTCCGCCTCCATCTGGAGCAGGACGGTCGCCACGAACGTCTTGGTGATGCTGCCGACGCGGAACTTGTCGTTCTCGCCGCGCGGCGCACCCGACGTCAGGTCGCCCACGCCCGACGCCGACTTCCAGACGCCGCCGGTGTCACGTGCCTGGGCCGTGACGCCGGGGATGCCCGCCTTCACGGCCTCGTCCATCGCGCGCTGCGTGGCCGGGTGGCCGCCTCCCGAGGGAGGCGTGTCCGACGCTGCCCGGGCGGGCGTCACGAAGGCGGTGGCCGCCATCGCGGCCACCGCAATACCCGCCAGGCCGGCCTTCGTGCTCTTCCGTAACGCCATCGCGTACTCCTCACAGTCGTTTGCACCGGGCCGAACTCGTGCGGCCCGCGGGCAACTGCGGGGTGTCACCGACCGCGCTGCGGGAGGGCCGCCTGTGTACCAAGACCGCAGACAGTGCCGGAGTGGTTGAGAAGGATCCGGTGAACGGTCTTGAGTGCGGGGCTGCGGCCTACTGGAATTCCTGACAGGAAGGGAGCCGCCCATGTCCCAGCCGTCCGCCCGCACCCGCCACAGCACCCGCGGTGCACAGCGGGGCAGGAACGGGTTGATCCTCTCCTCCACGTCCAGCCCCTCACGCTGCTCCTGGTCCTGGTCCTGGCGGGTGCCTTTGACGAAGATCCGGCGGCCGTCGGCAAGGGTGTGCAGGGCCGCCACGGCGCAGCTCCATCCTCCGGGGAGGTCCCGGTGGGTCTTGGTCCGCCGGGGGCGTGATCGTGCCGAGCAGGTGAAGCGTCCGGACGAGTAGCTCCCCGGCCGGGGCCCTGGGGCACCCCACCGGTGACCGGGGAAGAGCCACTGAGCGCGTGGGGTGAATCCGGTCATTGTGTTCGCCCGGTGGCCGAGGTGGGTTGAGCTCGACTGGTCCGGCGCATCACGCTAGTTGGGGTCCCCCCCTCCCGGGCGCGGGTTGAGTTCTGACCTGGCCTCGACACCGAAGGAGCAGTATGCCTGCTTACCCGCCGGATCCGGTGCCGCTGTCCGGGGGCGGCGAGTTCGCTGTCGCCCCGTCGGCCGTCATCGTGCACGATCCTGTCGGGACGGGCGCGGTCAAGGCACTGTCGGTGGTGTCCGATCCAGTGGTGCTGCAGCGGGACTACCTGTTCCGTGAGGCACCCGACCCGGCGCTGTACGCCGAGCAGCATCGGGCCTTCGTGGAGACCATCAAGCAGCACGTGGGCCAAGTGCACTACCTGGCCGATTTGCTCGACGGGGACCGCTCGTTCGGCCATGCCGGTACGAACCCGAACCAGGTCTACACCCGTGACGCGTTGATCACGATTCCATGGATGCCAGGCCGGTACATTCCCGGCCGGATGATGGCCCCCATCCGGCGGCCGGAGGCAGCGGCGATGGAGACCGCGGCGCGGGCTCTGGGTCTGTCCGCGGCGCTCCGCATCCCTGATCATCTGGTCCTTGAGGGCGGGGACGTCATTCCGTTCTCGCGGGAGGGAAACCGTGCTCTGCTGATCGGGTACGGCAGGCGCACCCAGTTGCCCACCTTGGACTTCCTCGCCCGGGAGCTGATCCCCTGGGGCGTGGACGAGATCATAGGTGTGGAGCTGGCACCGTGACGGATCAACCTCGACGGCTGCATGGTGCCGGTCGCCGAGGACGTGGTGGTCGCACACCCGGACAGCGTCCTGAGCTCGGTCCGTTTCAGTGCCGCAGGGCAAGAGCGGTTCGACGTGCTGGGCATGATGCTGGACATCGGGATGCAGATCATCGATGTGACCCAAGACGAGTCGCTGTTCCGGCAGGCGTGCAACAGCCTGTGCCTGGGGAACCGGAGGATCATCTGCTACGACATGACGCCCTCCGCGCTCCGACGGCTGGAAGAGGCGGGTGTCGAGGCGCTGGCCGTGGCCGGAAGCGAGCTCGTCAAGGGCACGGGTGGGCCGCGGTGCATGAGCAGGCCGATCTATTCCTGACCTGCGCGCCGCGGATCACGAGGAGATGCGCCGTTCAGGTGGCCCGGGCAGACCCGGCACTCGTATCAGCGGGAGAGCCCCGTTCCCGCGCCCAGCTGACGCAGGATCACCGGGCCCTTCGCGAGCTCTCCGCCGGCCGTCGGCACGCCCTCACCCGAGACCTGCCGACCGTGCCCGGCAGCCTCGTCCTGCACGCCGGACGCGTCTCCATGCACAGCGTCACCCCGGCCCCGGACCGCCGCGACCCCGGACTACCCGTCCCGGAACTGCGCCACGCCGGCTCCCGGTCATGTCGCAAGTACGAATGCCAAGAAACACATGAGGATGACCGAGGCATACAAGGCAGCCTGGCACCGTGCGGGGTACTCGTATTTCTCCCTCTTTACGCCTCGGCGCATTTCGTCACCATATTTGAGGAACAGTTTCCTGGACGGAAACATGCCGATCGTGAGCCCGCCCCACGCGAAGGAGTACAGGACCAGCATCTGCCGGGCATTCCAGTGCTGATGCTGGAGACTTCCTACCGCGATCATCCCGAGACAGCATCCGGCGGAAATGACGAGGAACGCCACTGTCAGCTTGCGCACCTTCATCCATCTGTCCATTGCGAAGCAGAAGACGAGGGTGGCGGCAGCCGCGATGAGCAGCAGGCAGGCGAGGGGAAGCTGTGCGAGCACGGCGGCTCCTTTCGGCTGCGCACCAGGGCCGGCGGCAGATGTGCCCGCGGCCACCGGCCTCTGGTGCGGTGGTGCATGTTGTCCACTGGTCCGCTTGTCCGCTCAGAATCCGAGGGATCCCAGCAGGCCGGTGACCGGAGAGACGAGGTCGTGGCCGAACTGCGAGACCTTCGTGACGACCTTGGTGCCGCCGAGCGCGCCGATCCACTTGGACTGGCCGAAGGTGATCACGCCCAGGGCGGTGCTTGCGAGGGATGATTTGAACTCGCTGCTCGACCACCCGTAGCCGATGCCGGTGAACAGGGTGTTGAGTCCGGCGAAGGCGAGGGAGGCGTACGCGAAGCCGGAAGCGGCGGCTTCCACGAACGGCACGGCGGGCGGGAAGAACATGCCGACCGCCAGGCCGCCGATGCCGAGGAGGGCGGAGGCGAATCCGGTGCCGATGCTGAGCCAGTTGGTGGCGTTGGCCAGCCACCTCGCGCCTTCCTTCCACCAGGGAAGGCCGCCCTTGACGGTGTCGTTGTCGGGCGAGTCGGCCGGGTTCCTGCCGGCTTCCTTGGCTTTGCGCGCTTCCTCGGCCGCCTTCCTGGCCGCTTCCGCTATCTCGGCCTTCCGCTTGGCCGTGGCGATCTGGTGCGCCTGGCTTGCGGCTGCTGCCGCCGTCTTCGCGTCCTTGCCCGCCTGGATGGCGGAGGAGCGGGCGGAAGCGGCCGACGCCTGGGCCGAATTGGCGGAGGACACGGCACGGCGGGCGGCGTCCACAGCGCGGTTGGCGGAGTAGTTCGCCGAGCGTGCGGCCGTGCGAGCGGTGGCGGCGGCCTGCTTCGCCCTGTTGGCCGAGGCCTGCGCCTCCTTGGCGGACCGTTCGGCGGCGTCCGCGTTCGCGTCCGCCTGCTTCGCATAGGTGGCGGCCTGCTCAGCGGACTTCTTCGCCTTGTCCGCCCACTCCAGCGCCTCCTTGGCGGCGTTGCGTGCCTTCGCCGCCGCCTCCTGCGCCCGGGCGGCGTCTTCCTGCGCCTTGTGCGCGATCTTCGCGGCCGCGGCGATCGCGCCCTGAACGGCGGCGATGTGGGTCGCGGAGTCGTAGTCCAGCTGCGCGGTCTTGTACTGCACCGAGGCGAGGAAGTTGCGGCGCATCCACGCCGGGCCTTCCATGGCGACCTGGGCGTGGGCCTTGGTGTACGGGCCCGCCTTGCCGATGACGGTGGCGGTGGCGACCGCGTCGTCCTCGCGCTGCGCCGCCTCGTACGTACCGCTGAGGAATTCGTACAGGGCGTCGGCGGTTCCGGCGTTCAGCGCGTCGTTCGCCGCCTTCTTCACCGCACTGCCGGGGTTGTTGGCCAGGACGCGGGAGACCGCCACGCGGTTGTCCATCGCGGCGGACTCGATGACGCTGGCACCGAGGAACGTCGTGGCGGCGTCCGGGTCGTCGCTCTCCAGCGCCTTGGTCGCGGCGTCGGCGATGTCCGGTGCGGAGGTCTGGGCCAGGAAGAGGACGGTCTCCCGGTCGTCCTGCTTCTGCGCGATCTGCCGGTCGGTGTCGATCCAGGCATGGACGTCGGCGTCCGTGCCGCACAGGGCGAACCGTGCCGCCTCGCACGACCAGCTGCCGCGCGAGCTCATCAGGGCGATGGCCGCCTTGCGCCCGAGGGTGGCGGCGAGGCCCGTGTCACCTGCCTTCAGCGCGGACTCGGCCTGGGAGACGAGATCCTTCGTGGCCTTCCCGGCCTGCTCGGACTGCGTACGTCTCCTGGCGAACTCCGCCTTTTCCTGACCTTCGATCTGTGCGAGCAGGCGGGCCTCTTCGAGTGCCTGCTTCATGTCCTCGTCCAGGCGCTGCCACTCGGCCTCGCGCGCCTTCTTCTCCACTTCGATCGCCTGGGTGACCGCGCCGGTGGCGTTGTTCGCGGCCTTGGTGGCCTCGTTGGCGAACTCGGTGGACTTCTTCGCGTACTCGACGGCCTGGCCCGCGTACTTGGCGGCCCACTCGGCGGCCTCCGCGGACTTCTCCGCGTGACCGGCCGCGCTGTTCGCGGCGTCGCGTGCGGTGCGGGCGGCCGCCGCTGCCGCGTTCGCCAGAGCCTGGGCCGTTCCGGCGGCGTTGGTGGCGATCGCGGCGTTGGCGCTCGCGATCTGCGCCTGTCGCTTGGCCTCCGCGGCCTCCGCCTGCGCCTTGCCCGCGGCGGAGGCGGCCGTGGCGGAAGCGCTCGCGGCAGCCGCGGCGTTACGGGCTGCCGAGGCGGCAGCGGAGCCGGCGCTCGCGGCCTGGGCAGAGGCGGAAGCGGCGTAGTCGGCGGCCTTGGCAGCGCTGCGGGCCTTGGCCGCGGCGTTGCGGGCGGCGACGGCGGCGTCCTTGGCGGCACCTGCCTTGGAGGCGTCCTTGGAGGCGGCGATGGCAGCGCCGTACGCCTTGGCCGCGGCGGAGCCGGCGGTGGCTGCGGCCTGGCTCGCGGCGGTGGCGGCGTAGGCGGCGCGGCGGGACGCCTGGACGGCGGCGTGGGAGGCGCGGATGGCGACACGGGCCGAGTCGGCCGCACCCTTGGCGGACTCGGCCGCCTTGCGGGCCGCCCTGCCGGACTTGATCACATCGTCCTGGGCGGCCTGGGCCTCGGCCGCGGCCTTCTCCGCCGCCTCCTTGGCCTTCGCAGCGGCCTCCACGGCGCGGGCGGCGGCCTCCTCGGCCTGCTTCGTCTTCGCGTCGGCCTTCTTGCCCTCGCGCTCGACGACCGCGACGAGTTCCTCGATCGTCGCAGACTCCTGGTCGCGGGCGCGGGCGATGTGCTGGCCGGTGTCGAGGAACCACTCGACGTCGTCGGCCGTGCCGGACATGGCCCGGGAAGCGTACTTCTTCACCTCCGGGCCGGCCTGCACCATCAGCTTGGACACCTCGACGCGCATGTCCTCCAGGCGCGCGGTGTACTGGCCGTCGGTCAGGAACTGCTCCAGGGCGGCCTGGGTGCCCGCGTCCAGGGCGGCACTGCCGTCGCGGCGGACGGCCTTGTCGCCGGTGGCCATCACGGTCGCGGTGGCCACGCGCAGATCCTCCAGGAGGGCGGCCTTGAATCCGCCCTTGAGGAAGTCGGCGATGCCGGGGTCCCCGCCCTCGATCGCCGCGGCGGCCTCGCGCCGGGTGCCCTTGCCGCCTCCGGCGAGGGAGGTGACGACGGCGACGCGGTTGTCCTCCGCCGTGGCCTTGGGGAGTTCGGCGGTCAGGAAGGCCTGGATGTCGGCGTCGGTGCCGAACAGCGCCGCCTCCGCCGCGGCGCGGACGGCCTTGCCGCCCAGCAGCCACGCCTTGACGGCCTTCGCCCGGTCGGTGTCGGGCAGGTTGAACGGGTCGCCGTCGTCGCCGTCGGCCGGCGGCGTGTCGGCCAGAGCGGCTATGGGGTTGAGGACGAGGCTCGAGGTGGCGGCGACGACCGTGGTGGCCGCGAGGGCGCCGAGAACGCGCCGCCTGCTCCAGAAAGTGGTGTCCAAAGCGGTCCTTCGGGTTCGGTGCCTGGCGGCGGCGCGCGCGTGAGGCGGCACACCGCCGGGCAGACTGTTGCGCCGGCCGCGCGCATGTCCCCGGGGTGGTACCGGAGTTGAGCAGGGACACGGCGGATGCGCGTCGTGACCATACGCAACGGAACGACCGGTTGACCACCTGTCGGATCGCCGTGAAGCCATGAGAAGGAGCACAAGTCCCAAGTGTGGTGCTTTGGCCGTCAATAACACGCTAAGGGGGTAGCGCGAGATGGGGACGCGTGTTTGAATTCCGGCGTCTCCGTTGCCGAGCCGCCCCTTGTGTACCAAGGAACCCTCCGTTCCGGCCAGGGATCGCGCGCCACGGCTCAACTCACCTTTGACACGAGGGACCTTGTATGAAGTTCGCACGGCGGATCATCGCCACCGGTGCGGCCGCCGCAGCCTGTGCTGTCGCGCTCCTCGCCGCCGCCACTTCCTCCCATGACAGCGCATCGGGCACCCCGGTGACGGTGGCCGACGGCCGGCCCGGCTATGTGGTCGAAGACTTCAACTACCCGGGCGCCGACAGGATCAAGGAGGAGAAGGGGATCACCCTCAAGCGCGGCGACGGCCACATCACCCTCGCCGACTGCTCCTCCTCCGCCGGGCTGATGGAGGTGTGGTCACGGAAGAACGAGAAGGTCTGTTTCCGCACCACCGGCACCTCGGGTCACCTCACCCTGGAGATCCCCTCGGTGTTCGCGGTCAAGGGATCGGCCGATCACGCCGCCGATGTCTCCCTCACCGCACCGGACAACACGCCGCAGGAGGTCAAGGTCGCCAAGGGCAACTGGACGCCGGTCGGAGAGTCCGCCGATCCCCAGGGCCGCGCCTTCGTCCTCGTCGAGATCCGCACGGGCAAGTAACCGGAGACCACACATCATGCACAGAACAGCCAAGTGGCGCACCGCGTTTGCGGCGCTGGTCGGCGCCGCCGCGATCGGCGCCCCCGCCCTGCCCGCCCACGCCGTCACCGGACCGGCCGAGGCGGGCAACTCGCACGGCTTCACGGCCCGCCTCGACATCGGCAACGGCACCAAGGCGTGCAGCGCCGCCCTGATCGACCCGGAGTGGCTGATCACCGCCGCCTCCTGCTTCGCCGAAGACCCTGCCGAGTCCGTCAAGATCCCCACCGGCGCCCCGAAGCTCGCCACCAAGGCCGTCGTCGGCCGTACCGACCTGACGACGACCGAGGGGGCGGAGCGCACCGTGGTCCGGCTCGTCCCCCGCGACGACCGGGATGTGGTCCTCGCGAAGCTGTCCGCACCGGTCGCCGACGTCCGCACCGCCCAGATCGCAGCCGCGCCCGCACAGTCCGGCGAGAAGCTGACACTGACCGGCTACGGCCGTACGAAGGACGAGTGGGCCCCCGTCAAGGCGCACAACGGGACCTTCACCGCGAGCGCCCCCAGCGGAAGTGACGTGGACGTCGCCGGCGACAACGCCGCGATCTGCTCCGGCGACGGCGGTGCGCCCCTGTTCCGCACCTCCGGGGACATCGCCCAGATCGTGTCGGTGGCCTCCCGCTCCGACCAGGGCGGCTGCTTCGGCATCGACATGGCACAGACGTCCACCAAGGGCGTCGCCGCCCGCACCGACGACCTCGCCGCCTGGGTGACCGCCACCGTCACCGCCGCCCCGTTCGCCGACTTCAACGGCGACGGCATCGAGGACATCGCCATCGGCGACCCGAAGGCGACCGTCGGCGGCAACGCCGACGCCGGTGCCGTGCGCGTCGTCTACGGCGGCGGCAAGGGCACCATCCAGCTCGACCAGGACCTGTCCTCCGTCCCGGGCGGCGCGGAGGCCGGTGACCGCTTCGGCCACTCGCTGGCCACGGTGGACGACAACCAGGACGGCTACACCGACCTCGTCGTCGGCGTGCCGTACGAGGACGCCGGGTCGATAGCGGACGTCGGCATGGTGTCCGTCGTCTACGGCTCCGCCACCGGGCTGGGCAATGGCCGCGGCTCCGGCAACTACGTGCAGGAAGAGGGTAACGGCGCGCTGAAGAAGTCGGCCAACGAGAAGGGCGACATGCTCGGCTACTCCGTCGCGGCCGGACAGACCCGGGACGGGGACCCGTTCATCGTGATCGGCTCCCCGGGCGAGGCCATCGGCGACAAGGAGGACGCGGGCTCGGTCATCTACGTGCGCGGCGGCACGAACGTGTCCCTGACGCAGGAGGCCGGCTTGTCCGGCGGCCTGGAGGCCGGGGACAGGGCCGGCTGGTCCGTCGCCGCCGACGCCAACAACATCGCCATCGGCGGGCCGGGCGAGGACATCGACGGTGCCGCCGACGCCGGTGCCGTGTGGGTGCTGTCGCACAAGCTCGGACCGGACGGCAAGCCGACTCAGCGGGCGAACATCAACCAGAACGACGACAGGGTCTCCGGCGGCTCCGAGGCCGGAGACGTCCTCGGCACGTCCGTCGCTCTGGTGGAGAACGGCCCGAACGGCGACTCCATCCTCGCCGCGGGTTCCCCCGGCGAGTCGATCACCAACGATGCCAAGGTGGACGTGAAGAACACCGGCAGCGTGATCACCTTCAAGATCCCCGCCTCCGGCGGCTGGTCGCAGTACCAGGCGATTCACCAGGACCAGCCGGACGTCATCGGCGGCATCGAGGCCAACGACCGGTTCGGCGAGACCCTCCAGGCGATCAACCTGTCCCCCAGGACCGCTCCCACGTGGCAGACGCTCCAGCTCGTCGTGGGCGTCCCCGGTGAAACCCAGGGATCCGTGACCGCTGCGGGTGCGGTGCAGACCATGACCCTCCTCGGGGCTCCCGGCCCGCACAACGACGTCCTCTACGCCGGGCACAACGGCGTTCCGGGCACGCCGGGCGCGAACCAGCGGATCGGCCAGGCCATCGGTGTCTCCCCGACACACATCTACGTGGGCATGCCGACGGGCCCGCACGCGCAGGGCGCGGCCTACGCGGTGCCGTGGCAGAACGTCACCTCCTACGCCGCTTCCGGCACCGAGCAGCCGGTGACGGTGTACCAGCCGGGCAAGGACGGCATCCCGTCCGGCGGCAAGGCGTTCGGAGCCGCGATCAGGTAGGCGGCGCAGTCCGCGGAAGAAGTGCCGGGCCCCACGCTCGAAGGGAGCGTGGGGCCCGGCCCTACGTGGGAGCCGGGTGCCCGGTGCGGGCGGCAGGCCACGGGCACACGCCATCCTGCAGGGCTGCGATTCCGGCGGTCGGCCGGCTCCCGTCGCCCGGCCGCCCCTACGGCCAGGCCACGAGGATGTCGAGCACCGCGTCCGCCGCTGAGCCGCCGCTGCTGCTGCCGCCTTCCGACCGCTTGCCGCCCGTGCCGAGACCCACGGCCAAGGCATAGCCGAGGGCCGCCTCGGCGGGCAGGACCTTGGAGGCGCTGCGCCACGTGGCCGGGGTGACGTGCCCGCCTCCGGGCGAGACACGCAGCTCGCCGAGGAGGACCTTGCCCCGCATGAGACAGCTGCGCGTCTCGTCGTGAGGGACGAGGCGGTACGTCCGGCCGCCGTCGGGGAACCGCACCGTGTACGTGCGGCGGTTCACGTACCCCCTGCTCAGGGCCGGCGGCTCACCCTCGCCGTCGAGGGTGAGGGTCAGCCCGTCGGGGTCGCTGGTGCCTATGGGAGGCCATGACGTGGGCGCTGTGCCGGGGCCGCGGCGCAGTGTCGTCCGGGGCAGCCATCCACCGCCGACCTCGACGGAGCCTTCGCCGGTGTCCAGGACGATGGTGATCTCCCCGAAGACGAGGTCCTCGACAACGACGGTGATCCGGCCCATGTGGGTACTCCTACGCATGCGGTGCGGCTGCCGAAGACGGCCAGACGCTTTCAAATGATCATGGATATTCTCGCGAACGGAACGCACGCTTTGTGGACGGGGCTGCCGTGCCGGGCACGCACCGGGAGCCCCGGGCGCAAGGTCACGCCTTGGCGTGTGCAGTGGTCGGCCGGCAACCGCAGGAGGGCCGGGGCGAAGCGGCTGACGGCCGGGGCGAGCGTCGTCATGGCGAGGGCGGGGCCGAGCAGGACGCGGGCAACTCCGCCACGAGCGGTCGCCCCAGGCCCCGTGGCCTGCCTGCGGTCACCAGGGGCAGCTGGACATGTCCGCGTCCCCGGCCCAGCGCTGTGCGCGCCAGGTGGGCCGGGGTTCCCCCACGAACACCTGCGGGGCCACCTCGTTCAGGGCACTGCCGCAGGTGTCCTCGCGGCAGTTTCGGATCCAGCAGGACGGGGACCGCGCCGAGGGCCGGCAGCGCGTGGACGACGGTGATCAGGTCGTAGGGGTTGCGGGCCATCGTCACGGCCTTGTGCCCCGGCGCATTCCGGCGTCGCGCAGGGCGCCGGTCGTCAATGTCACAGCCGCACCTGGACGACGCCGAAGCAGGCCCCGCTGGCCAGGCCGATCAGTCCCACCAGGTCCCCGGGCTCCACCCGGTCGGACTCCTGGGCCGCGACCAGTTGCAGGGGCAGCGAGGCTGCGCCGCAGTTGCCGTGCTCGGCCACGGTGGCCAGGCATCGGTCGGCGGGCAGGCGGAGTTTGGCCGACGTGTCGAGGAACTGGGGCATCGATATCTGGTGGAAGGCGATGAACGCGCTCGCGCGGACCGCCTCCATCTCGCGGTGCGCGAAGACCTCCAGCGCGAGGGGCAGGACGTCGAGCGCGTCGTGCAGCAGGCTGCCGTTGAGCCGGAGGGTGGTGTGCTCGTCGTCGGTGGAGCGGCCGTGCAGCGAGCCGCCCCCGGCCACGGTGCAGGCCTCCCAGGCCGTGGGGTCGCCCCCGAAGACCAGGGAGAGCACGCCGGGGTCATGTTCTCCCGCGGGGCCGGCGGTCAGGACGAGGGCGGCGCCGGCGTCGGAGACGGTGTAGCCGGGCATGGCCCGCAGGAGTGCCTCGTGGTCGGGCAGGCGCCAGCGGGTGGTTTCCGTGAGCGTCTCGCCACAGGCGATCAGCACGGTGCGGTACCGGCCCACGGCGATGAAGGCGCATGCCGTCTCCACCGCGTTGAGCACGCTGTTGCAGGCGTTCTTGATGTCGAACACCGGGCAGACGAGGCCGAGCTTCGCGGCCACGATGTGCGCGGTAGCCGGTTCGAGGAGGTCGTGGCTGGTGGCGGCGAACAGCAGCAGGTCGACCTCGCCGATACCGGCACCTGCCGCTTCCAGCGCCTTGGTGGCGGCTGCCACCGCGAGGTCGGACGCCTGGACGCCCTCGTCGCGCACGTGAACCCCGCGCACTCCGGTGAGGTCTTCCAGGAGTCCGGCCGGGGGGACGTAGGCCCCGCCCGAGGCCGCGATCCGCTCCCGGCTGGCGCCCATGGTGCGGTAGCGGGACGGCAGGTGGACCGCTGTGGCCGCCAGACGGGCACGCCGGGTATCAAGCACGGCATCACCATAGTCACTTCAAAGGTCAATTCAAGCAGTACAAAGGTTAGTTCACCGTATAGAGCTATAATGCGCTTGATCACTACCGATGTTGGGCATTTCTCCCGTGCCATATCAGAGCGCTTCGGTTCCTGCGGGGGAAATGGTGCGTGACATGGGACAGCACGACCGCGCAGTGGCCGTGGTGGGGGCGGGCATGCGGCTGCCCGGCGGGATCACCGACCTGGCCGGGCTGTGGACGGCCCTGGCCGACGGCCGTGACCTGGTCGGCGAGATCCCCGCGGACCGCTTCGACAAGACCCGCTTCGTGGACCCCGGGGCCGTGCGCGCCGGAAGGAGCTGCACGGCCGCCGGCGGGTTCCTCGACGACGTGGCCTGCTTCGACGCGGGCTACTTCGGCATCGCCCCCAAAGAGGCCCCGTTCGTCGACCCGCAGCAGCGGCTGCTGCTGGAGATGGCGGCCGAGGCCCTGGACGACGCCGGGATCCCCGCCGAGTCGCTCGCCGGCTCGGACACCTGCGTCTACATCGGCGTCTCCGACCCGGCCTACGGCCAGTTCGTCATGACCCAGGAGAACCACACCAGCCCCTACGCCATGAGCGGCAGCACCCTGTCGATCGCCGCGAACCGCCTGTCGTACTGCTTCGACCTGCGCGGGCCGAGCATGGCGGTCGACACCGCCTGTTCCTCGGCCCTGGTGGCCCTCGACCGGGCCTGCCGGACGCTGCTGGACGGCACCAGCCGCACCGCCCTGGCCGGCGGGATCAACGTGCTGATCGGCCCCTACGCCTTCGCCGGCTTCTCGCATGCGGGCATGCTGTCGCGGCGCGGCCGGTGCGCGGCCTTCTCCGCCGATGCCGACGGCTTCGTTCGCTCCGAGGGCGGGGGTGTCGTCGTCCTCAAGCGGCTGGCGGACGCACTGTCCGACGGCGACCGGATCCACGCGGTGATCGCCGGTACGGGCACGAACTGCGACGGCCGCACCCAGGGCATGGCCCTGCCCAGTTCCCACGCCCAGGAGGCGCTGCTGCGCGCGGTGTACGAGCGGGCGGGGGTGGAGCCGGACGACCTGGTGTACTTCGAGGCGCACGGCACCGGCACCCCGGCCGGTGACCCGGCGGAGGCGGCCGCCATCGGCCGGGCCCTGGGGCGGCGCCGAACGCGGGGGCCGCTGCCGATCGGCTCGGTCAAGTCCAACGTGGGCCACCTGGAACCGGCCGCGGGGATGCCGAGCCTGCTCAAGGCGCTGCTGGTGCTGCGGCACGGCACGGCCCCGGCGACGCTGCACGCCCACCCGCTCAACCCTGCCATCGACTTCGCGGGCCTGGGCCTGGCCCCGACCGTCGAGCCCGTCGGGCTGTGCCTGGGCGAGCGGGCCGCGGTGGGCGTCAACTCCTTCGGCTTCGGCGGGGCCAACGCCCACGCGGTGCTCACCCCGCCTCCCGCTCCGCCGGACCGCCCGTCGCACACCGGGGGCGTTCCCTTGCCTGTGGTGGTCTCGGCCCGTTCGGCCGCGGCGCTGCGGGAGCTGGCCGGGCGGGTGTCGGCCCGGCTGCGCGAGGCCGCCCCCGAGGAGTTCTACGACCTGGCCCGCACCACTGCGCTGCGCCGCAGCGCGCACCCGCACCGCGCGGCCGTCCTCGCCGACGGGCCCGGGCGTGCGGCGGAGGAGTTCGGCCGGCTCCTCGCCGGGACGCCCGCCACCGGGGCGCTGGCCCGTACGGCCGACCGGCGCACGGTGGCGTACGTCTTCTCCGGCAACGCCTCGCAATGGCCGGGCATGGCCGCGGACCTGCTGGCCGCCGACGCCGTCTTCCGGGCCGCCGTCGAGGAGGCGGACGCAGCCCTGGCCCCGCACCTGGGCTGGTCGGTGGCGAGGGAGCTGGCCGGGCCCGACGCGGCGGCCTGGCGGCGTACCGAGATCGCCCAGCCCGTCCTGTTCACCGTGCAGATCGGCTTGGCCGCGCTGTTCGCCGCGCAGGGGCTGCGTCCCTCGGCGGTGACCGGGCACAGTGTCGGCGAAGTGGCCGCTGCCCACGTGTCCGGAGCGCTGACCCTGGACGACGCGGCCCGGGTGATCGCCGAACGCAGCCGCGCCCAGGGGGTGACGGCGGGTTCCGGCCGGATGGCGGCCGTCGGGCTGCCCGAGGCCGAGGCCCTCGGTGCGCTGGCCCGCTACGAGGGTGCCCTGGAGCTGGCCGGGATCAACAGCGACCGGGACGTCACGGTCGCGGGCGACCTACAGGCCCTGGCGGACCTGGGCGCCGAACTGAACGCCCGGGACGTCTTCTTCCGCGAGCTGGACCTCGACTACGCCTTCCACAGCCGGGCCATGGACCCGATCGCGGACCCTCTGCGTGCCGCGCTGGCCGGGCTGGCCCCGGCTGAGGCCCAGGTCTCGTTCGTCTCCGCGGTCACCGGCACCCCGCTGCCGGGGGAAGCGCTGACCGCCGACTACTGGTGGCGCAACGTACGCGAACCGGTCCGCTTCGCCGCGGCCGTCGCCCATGTCGTCGCGGACCACGCGGGCATCCTCGTGGAGATCGGCCCGCACCCGGTGCTCCGGCCCTATCTGCGTCGCACCGACGCCGCCTACGTCCCCACCCTGCGCCGTGACGGCGACGGGCCGCGGGAAGCGGCCGCCGCCGTCGCCGAGCTGATCGCCACGGGTGCGGCCGTGGACTGGCCGACGCACTTCCCCGACCCCGGCCGGGTGGCCGACCTGCCGGCCTATCCGTGGCAGCGCGAACGGTACTGGCACGGAGCCCCGCAGGACATGGTCGTGCGCACCAGCGGCACCGGCCTGCTCGACCATCCGCTGCTGGGCGAGCGGCTCCCGGCGCCCCACGCGCTGTGGGAGGGCACCGTCGAGCCGCAGCTGGTGCCCTGGCTGGGGGATCACCGGATCGCGCGGACGGTGCTGATGCCGGCCGCCGGGTACCTGGAGATGGCCCTGTCGGCCGGGCAGCTGGCTCTGGGCCGGCCGGCAGAGGTGCGGCACCTGCAGATCTTCCAGCCGCTGGCCCTGGGCTGGCCCGACCCGGAGGGCGTGCGCCTCCAGACGGCCGTGACCCCGGCCGACGGCGCGCTGACCATCAGCAGCAGCCAGGGCCGCGGCGGCGTGTGCGAGCCGGTTGTACGTGCCGAGGTCCGCACCCTGCTCGGGGCTGCCCCCGCCCCGATGGACCCGGAGGCGCTGCGCGCACGGTGCCCCCGTACGGTCGCCGCCGCGGACTTCTACCGCACCTGTCACCGCGTCGGCCTCGGTGTCGGACCGGCCTTCCAGCTGCTGGGCGAGGTGCACGTGGGCGAGGGCGAGCTGCTGGCCTCGTACCGGCACGAGGAGCCCGGCACCCCGTACACGGTCCACCCCGTGGTGCTGGACGGCCCTCTCCAGGCCACCGTCGCCCTGGTCGAGGAGTGGATGGACAGCGGCCGGGCCTACCTGCCCTCGGTGTTCGGCGCGGTACGGGTCTGGCGCACCCCCACCCCCACGGGCTTCGTGCACCTGCGACAACGCGCCCGTACCGAGAACGAGTTCTGCTGGGACATCGCCTACGCCGACGAGGACGGCACCGTCACGGCACAGATCGAGGGCTGCCGCACCCGCCGGATGGACAACACCGACCACACGCCGGTGACCGTCCAGCGCACCGTCCTGCGCGCCGCACCGCTCTCCCTGTCCCCCGCCGCCCCCTCCCCGCTGCCGCCGCCCGCCGATCTGCTGGTGGCCGTCGAGGACCGCATTTCCGCGGCGCGTGCGGCACTGCGCGAGAGCGGCCACGACCGCTGCGCCGCAGCAGCAGAGGAGGCCGGAGCGCACTGCTGGGCGGCCGCCCTCGCCGGGCTGCTCACCGACCCGGCCGCCGTCTTCAGCCCGGGCGACCTCGTGGCCGGGGGCCTGCGGCCCCAGCACCGGCGTCTGGTCCGGCTGATGCTCCCGCTCGTGGCACGCCACGGACTGGCCGTGCCCATGGACAACGGCCGGTGGCGGCTCACCGGCACCGCACCGCGCCCCGGCGAGCTGTTGCGGAACCTGGTGGAGGACCATCCCGCCTGCGCCGCCGAAACCATCCTGATCAACCGGCAGTTGCGCCATCTGCCCGAGGTGCTGCGCGGCACCACCGAGGCGGCCGCACTCCTGCCGCCCGGCGACTCCATGATCGAGCAGCTCCACGCGACCGCGCCCGCCCGCCGCTTCGCCCACCGCGTCGTCATGGCACTTGTCGCCGAGGCCGTCCGGCGGTGGCCCGGGGACCGCCCGCTGCGGGTTCTGGAGGCCGGCGCCGGCACCCACGCCCTCACCGCGGCACTGCTGCCCCTCCTCCCGGCCGACCGCACCCGTTTCACCTGCACCGACGCCACGGCGACCGGCTTCGCCCGGGCCGAACACCGCTTCGCCGACCACGACTTCGTGGAGTACCGCGTCCTCGCCCTGGACCGTGACCCGCTCTCCCAGGGCTTCCCCGACGGCGGCTTCGACCTGGTCGTCGCCGGAGACGCGCTGCACAACGCCACCGATCTGACGACCGCGCTGGGACACGTCCGCACCCTCCTCTCCCCCGGCGGCCTGCTGCTCGCCACGGAGCCGCACGACACCTGGCGTACGGCCTTCTTCCTCGGGGCGACCGAGGCGTTCTGGCAGCGTGGCGACCACGCGCTGCGCCCGGAGACCCGGCTGCTCGCCCGGGAGAAGTGGCTGCCGCTGCTGGCCACGTGCGGCTTCACGGGTGCTGTCCGCACGGGCATCGAGGACCGCTCCGTCCTGGTGGCGTCCGCCGACCGCCTGCCCGCGGACGTGCCCGCACCGCCCGCGCCGGAGCCGGGCGCCGCCTGGCTCGTCGCGACCGAGGCCTCCGACGAGATCCCCCTCGCCCGGGCACTGTCCGGGCTGCTCGGCCGAGCCCCCGTCGTCACCGCCCCCGAGGACCCGGCCGCCTGGGACGCCGCACTCCCCTCCGGGGGTGCCGTGCCCGGCGTCGTCCTGCTGCTCTCCACGGACGCCTGCGCGGAGGTGGTCGCCCTGACGACCCGACGCGCCGCCGTCCTGCGCGCGCTGAGTGCCGCCCGTTCCGGGGCGATCGGCGGAGTGTGGCTGGTCACCCGCCCCAGCGGGCTGTTCCCCGCGCCCGAGCGCCCCGCCCACCCGGCCGACGCCGCAGTGTGGGCAGCCGCCCGCGTCCTGGCCAACGAGCACCCCGGCCTGCCCCTGCGCCGGATCTCCCTGGACCGCTCGGACGATCCGGCCGCGGACGCCCGCAGACTGGCCCACGAGCTGCTCGCGCCCGGCGACGAGGACGAGATCGTCCTCACCCGGGGCGGACGCTTCGTCCCCCGCCAGCTCCAGCGTCCGGGCGACCGCCCCGACGCCGTCCCCGGCCACACCCCGTACGTCCTGGAGGTCCGCGATCCCGGGCTCTCCCGCCGGCTCGTCCGGCGCCGGACCGAACTGCCGCGTCCGGGCCCCGGCGAGATCCTCGTCGAAGTCCGGGCCGTCGGTCTCAACTACCGCGACCCGATGCGGGCCAACGGGCTGCTGCCGCCCGAGGCCGTCGAAGGCAGCCCCCTCAGCCGCGGGCTGGGCACCGACTGTGCGGGCATCGTCCGCGCCACGGGACCCGGGGTCACCACGTTCACGCCGGGCGACCGGGTGTTCGGGCCGATGCCCGCCTCGCTGGCCTCGCACACCGTCACACCGGCAGCCACGTCACTGCCCCTCCCGGACGGAATGAGCTTCGCCGAGGCCGCGACCTTCCCGGTGGCATTCCTGACCGTCCACCACACCCTCGCCGAGCAGGCCCGGCCCTTCCCCGGCGAGACGGTGCTCGTGCACGGCAGCGCCGGGGCGGTCGGCCTGGCCGTCCTCCAGAGCGCCCGGCACCTGGGTCTCCACGTCATCGCCACCGCGGGCACCGAGGCCAAACGCGATCTGCTGCACACCCTCGGCGCGGCCCACGTCCTGGACTCGCGCAGCCTGGACTTCGTCCCGCGGGTACGGGAACTGACCGGCGGCCGGGGCGTCGACATCGTCGTCAACTCCCTCAGCGGGGAGGCCATCGCCCACGGACTCGGCCTGTTGCGCCCCAACGGCCGCTTCATCGAACTCGGCAAACGCGACATCTTCCTCAACAACCCACTCCTGCTACGCCCCTTCCACCACAGCCTCACCTTCCTCGGCTTCAACCTCGACAGCGTCATGTTCGACCCGCAACGGTGCCTGCCCCTGCTGCAGGAAGTCGCGGAACGGATCGTGCGCGGCGCCTACCGTCCCCTCCTCCACACCGTCCACCCCGCCGCCCGCGTGGACGAGGCGTTCCGGCTGCTCCAGCACTCGCAGCACACCGGCAAGGTGGTCGTCGCCTTCGACCCACTGGACGAACCCGTCCCCGTCGAGCCCGCCCCCGCCCGCCCTCTCCTGGACCCGGACGGCACCTACCTCGTCACCGGCGGACTCGGCGGCTTCGGCGCCGCCACGGCCACATGGCTCGCCGACCGGGGCGCCCGGCACCTCGCACTCGTCTCCCGGCGCGGCGCGGACGCACCGGAGGCGGCCGAGACCCTCGCCCGGCTGAACGAGCGCGGTGCCGACGCCACCGCCTACGCCGCCGACGTCACCGACGAGACGGCCATGCGCCGCGTCATCGCGGCCGTCGACGCCGGCGGGCACCGCCTGTGCGGCATCGTCCACTGCGCCATGCACCTCGACGACGCCCTGCTGGCCGACCTCACCGACGAGCGGTTCGCCGCCGTCCTCGCCCCCAAGATCGCCGGAGCCGACGTCCTGGACCGCCTCACCGCCGACCGCGATCCGGACGTCGACCTGTTCCTGATGTACTCCTCGGTCGCCGCGAGCATCGGCAACCCCGGGCAGGCCCCCTACGCCGCCGCGAACGCCTACCTGGAAGCCCTGGCACGCGCCCGCCGCCACGCCGGACGCGCCGGCACCGCGATCGCCTGGGGCCCGATCACCGAAACGGGCTACGTCGCCCGCAACGACCTGGGCGCCGCCATGACCCACCTCGGCTTCGAACCCGCAGCTCCCGACGAGGCGTTCGCGGCCGCAGACCATCTCATCGCCACGGGCACCGACGTCTCCGGCGTCGGCCGCTACCGCTGGGGCCGCGCCCGCCGTGTCCTCCCGGCCCTGGCGGCGCCCCGCTACGCCGCCCTCGTCCCGGCCGGTGCCGCGGAATCGGACGACACTCGCGAAGAGTTCCTGCGCCACCTGGCCTCGCTGTCCCCCGACGAAGCCGTGCACGCCGTCACCGAGGCCCTGACCCGCCTCCTCGCCACCGTCCTGCGCACCGACCCGGCCGAACTGGACGCGGACCGCCGACTGGAGGAGTTCGGCCTGGACTCCCTGATGAGCACCGAATTCCTCCTGCGCACCCGCGAACACTTCGGCGTCCAGCTCTCCCCCACCGAACTCATCGGCGGCCCCCGCACGCTGACGCAATTCGCACGGCTGGTCCACGAGCGGCTGGGGACCCATACGGCGGGCTGACCATGGGCTGCGGGGATGCCCACATCGCGCGCCGCTCTCGCCATTGGCGGAGGGGGTCGGGTGTTCTGTTCGGTTGTTCCTGGGTCGGTTCACTCGATCCGGTCGGGAGGTGGGATACCCGGCATGTGGGTTCCGTCCGGTGACCATGCTCTGGGTGACTTTCGCGGCTGCGGGTAGGTGCCGGTGCACGGGTTCGTGGCCGGCCCAGAGGGATGGGTCCATGACAGGGGCAGATGTGCAGGGTGGGCGTGGCGGGCCGGGCAGGGCCGTTGGACGGCGGGGGGTCCTGGCTGCTGTTGGTGTTCTTGCTCCCCTCGCTGTGGGGACAGCGGCTCCGTCTGCTGTCGCGGCCGGTCCGGAGCCCGACTACCACCACGTTCTCCGTCCCGTGCGGACCACCCTCCGGGACTGGAAGGACGTCGGCCGGGAGTTGCTGTCGGAAGGCAGCATGTGGGGAGAGACCTTCCGCGCCGGCTTTCCTCGCCGTGACCTGCGGGTGACCTCCCGCGGTGTCGATGTGGCCACCAACCTGGCGCTGCGCAGCTATGTGGCCTTCACTCGTTATGACGACGGGCGCACGATGGTCATGGGTGACCTCGCGGTCACCGAGGAGGAGCTCGGGCGGGTTACCGACACGGTGCAGGCGGCCGGGCTGGAGCAGACGTCGGTCCACAAACACCTGCTTGCCCACTCCCCGGCCCTCCTCTGGTGCCACGTCCACACGCTTACCGATGCCCCGGCCGTCGCCGCACGTCACATCCGTGCCGCCCTGGAGACGACGGGCACCCCGCTGCCACCGCGGCTTTCGGCCCCGGCGACCGCAGACCTCGACACCGGCCGTCTTGATGCGGCGTTGGGAAGCCGGGGTACGGACTACGCCGGCACGTACAAGTTCACGTTCGCCAGGCGTGAGACGCTCATCGACCACCACCGGATGATCCCCTGGGGCATGGGCGCGGTGACCGGAGTGAACTTCCAGCCGCTGGGCCGGGGCCGGGCCGCGGTCAACGGGGCTCTGGCCCTGACCGCCGGCGAGGTACAGCCGGCGATCAGGGCCCTGCGCCGTGGGGGTGTCGACCTCGTCGAGCTGCACAACCACACGCTCACCGAGGAACCGCGTCTGTTCTTCGCCCACTACTGGGCAGTGGGCGACGCCGTCGGCCTGGCACGCTGCCTGGGGGCGGCTGTCGCGACGACGAACGTGACCTGGCAGGCCACCCCCGGCTACACCGCAGCAGCGTCTGACCGCCCGGCGGCACGGTAGGCGATCGGCCGGATCAGGTGGTGCCGGGCCGGGCGGATCAGGTGGTGCCGGGCCGGGCGGGCAGCCGGGAACGCGCCGTCGCGAGAGTGGCCAGGATGGTCTCGGTGTAGTTGGCCTTCAGGCGCTCGGCGCGTTGCCGTTCGGCAGTGCTGCCAGGAGCGGTGCCGTCGATGACGAGGCGGGCGTGGAAGGCGACGACCAGAGCGCCGGCGCCGGTGGTGGTGATCTCGTTGTCGATGGTGCCGCGGGTGCGGCCGAGCGTGCGGACGAAGTGGATCCGCTGCTGCGGGTAGAAGGTGACGAGTTCGCGCACCGGCTCGCCCTCGAGGACGAAGTCGCGCACGAGGCCGCCGTCGAACCGCTCGGTGACCCGGCATTCGGTGATGCGGCGTACGTAGCGGTCGGGGTGGTGCGCCTTGCGTTCCAGCTCCCTCCATACGTCACCGATGCTCAGGGTGGGGTCGGGGCCGTCGTTGACCGGGATGCTGTGGCTGACATCGATCATCGCGCAGACTTTCTCACTGAGTGGGGTGTGCCGCCGGGCAAGGCCCGGCGGCACACCGCGGCGGCTGTCCGGAAGAAGGTCTACCCGATGGCCGGCGCGACTTCCGTCCTGGTCCGCCTGGCCTCAGCGGTCAGCAGGCCGGGACCACACGTGACCGAGGGGATGCAGACATCGCGGGCTGCTCTGGGATCCCGCGAGCCGCGAGTCCCGCGGCGTCGGGCGGTCGTACCGTCGAACCCGTTACCGAGGAGGAGTCCTGATGCGCAGCGTGACCTATTCGATGAGCGTCTCACTTGACGGCTACATCGTCGGGCCGGACGGCAGCTTCGACTGGACGGCGCCCGACGAGGAGGTCTTTCGCTTCTGGATCGACGAGATTCGAGAGGTCGGCGTCCACCTGTTGGGACGACGGCTGTACGAGACGATGCTGTACTGGGAGACCGCCGACCAGGATCCGTCGCTCGACGACTCCATGCTCGAGTGGGCCGCACTCTGGAAGCCGCTCCCCAAGGTGGTGTTCTCCACCACGCTGTCGGCGGTGCAGGGCAATGCCCGCCTGGTCTCCGGCGGCCTGGTGGAGGAGATCGAGCGGTTGCGAGCCGAGCCGGGGGAGGGAGACATCGCGATCGGCGGCGCGACTCTCGCCGCCGAGGCGGCCGCGTCGGGTCTGATCGACGAGTACCGGGCCATGGTCTACCCGGTGCTGGTCGGCGGTGGCATTCCGTTCTTTCCCCGGCGGGAGCGCCGGGTGGATCTCGAACTCGTCGAGACCCGCACCTTCAGCTCGAGATTCGTCTACCTCCGCTACCGCGTGGCGCGCTGAAGCGTGTTGCAGAAGGCTGTGATCAAGGCATTTCCAGAGTGTGGTGGGGGTGTTGAGGGCTGGGCAGATGCGGGTGGAGACGTTCACCGGACTGCGTATGCGGCAGTTTGAGGCGTGCAGCTGACGCAAGCGGAGTGGTCCAACGGGGATTGGGCGAGGTGGACAGGCGGGAAGGCTGCGGCTGATCGTGGTCCGTCCTGGTGGAGGGGAGCGTCGTGGTGCGCAGGGGTTCACGTACGACCGCGCAGAAGGGTCATCCGTTCGGTCGCCGGCCCGCCGGTGGGCTGGCCGACGTGCTGTGGGACTGGTCGAAGTCCGGCACCCGGAACGCCGTCCGCAACCGGCTGTTACGGCGGCTGCCCGGCGTCGGCTCGGCCGCGGCGTACCGGTTCGGTCTGGTCGAGCGGCCGCACTACGCCTACGGTGTGCGCCGGGCCACCGAGCTGGCCGCCAGGCTGGGGCACCGGGGTGTCACGGTGGTTGAGTTCGGGGTGGCCGGGGGCAACGGCTTGCTGGTCCTTGCCGAGCACGCCCGGTACTACGCCGCCGCCACCGGCGTGGCGGTGCGGGTGGTCGGCTTCGACAGCGGTGCGGGCATGCCCGCCGCCAAGGACCCCCGGGATCTGCCGTACCTGTTCGGCCCCGGCTTCTACACCATGGACCACGACCGGTTGCGCGCCCGCCTGGGCGCGGCCGAGCTGGTGATCGGCGACCTCGCCGAAACTCTGCCCCAGTACCTCGGCACCCGCGCGAACCTGCTGCGCGACCACCCGGTCGGCTTCGTCTGCCTCGACCTGGACTACTACTCCTCGACGACGACCGCCCTGAGTCTCTTCCGCGGCCCGGCACACGAGCACCTGCTGCCGCGGGTCACCTGCTACCTCGACGACCTGCCGGGAACCATCGAGCAGATCGGCGAAGCCGCCGCGATCACCGATTTCAACGCAGCCCATCCCGACCGGCCGATCGGCCGCGTCCTGGGCCTGCGCGCGTTCACCCCCTTCGACCCGCCCTGGGCCGACCAGATCTACGTCCACCACCGCCTGGACCACCCCGACTACCCACGCCTGGAAGTCGGCGCCACCGGAGACCAACTCCCCCTGGACGACTGACGCGCGACAGAACGGTCGCCGCGCACGACAGTTCGACGGACTGGCTTCCGACTCGCCGCTCGATCGCGTAGTTGCCGGCTACAGGCAAGGGCTGGCACCTGAAGCAGTGACGCGATCATCCGACCAAATGGTCGGGTTCTGGTGGGCCGACCGCCCACTTCAGCCCGTAGCCACGAAGGTCAGGCAGATCGAACGCAGCTCGAGGAAGGCCCAGCCAGCCACCCACCATGCGGTCCTCACCATCTCCGACTCCTCTGCTGTCCGCTCCCGCCCGCGTGAGCCCTCATCTGGCAGCGGCACGTGAGCACTCCCGTATGTGGACACGCGACATCGGCATGCTGGAATCCAGCGGCGTCTGGGACGCGGCCGCCTTCGACTCCGCGGACTACGCGCTCCTCACCGCCTTCTGCCACCCGGACGCCGCGCTCGAAGAGCTCCTCCTGGTCACCGACTGGTACGTGTGGCTGTTCTTCCTCGACGACCACTTCCTGGAATCCTGCATGCGCCGTGGGGACACTGAGGGCGGCAGGGCGTACCTGGCTCGCCTGGCGGCATTCATACCGGAGGCGCCCGGTGCCACCACGCCCGCGCCGGACGGGCCGGCGGAGCGTGCGCTGGCAGATCTGTGGCTCCGTACCGCTCCGGGAACGCCCGGTGACTGGCGACGGCGGTTCCGGGGCAGCAACCAGGGGGTCTTCGACGAGCACGCCCGTGAACTCACTCTTTACGGACGGAAGCAGGTCCCCGACCCGGTCACCTACCTCGACATGCGCAGGCAGGGCCGGGGCGGGCCGTGGGCTGCGGAGCTGGTCGAGCTGACCCTCCGCACCACCCTCCCGGCGACGGTGTCGACGACGCAGACGATGCGGGCGCTGAAGGACGCGTTCGGCGATGTGGTGCGTCTGCACGACGATCTCACCTCCTACCGCAGGGAGGTGGAGCAGGAGGGAGAGGTCAACAACGAGGTCCTGGTGGTGGAGCACTTCCTCGGCTGCGATCCCCAGGAGGCCACCGGCATCGTCCGCGACCTGCTGGCGTCGCGGTCCCGGCGGTCCGAGGAGATCGTCGGGACCGAACTGCCCATCCTGTTGGCCGAGCAGGGTCTCGGGCCGCCGTACTCCGGTACGTCCAGGGGTTGCGGGACTTCATGACCGGCAACGGTCACTGGCATCAGCGGTCGGGCCGGAACGTGACCGCGGCGCCGTCGCCCGGGAGCGTGCCGGTGTCACCCCTTCTCGCCGGGCCCACCGGGGTCAGTACCCTCGGCGGCACACCTCGGCCGCGCTGTCACGCCACATCCCGGGCACGTCCGGCCCGCCTCGCCGGCCGAACAGCCCGCCGCCCTGTGCGGAACATCGCCCGCCGGCCGGCCCTGCGCGACAGGGGCGGGCGCCCCTTCCTCCTGCCCCGGTCCGACGCCGACGGCGGCCTGGAGGACTTCGTACGCCACACAGGGTGCAGCACCTACCACCCCACCTCGACCTGCGCCATCGGACGTGTCGTCGACTCACGGCTACGGGTCCTGGGCATCGAAGGCCTGCGGGTCGCGGACGCTTCGGTCCTGCCCTCCGTGCCGCGCGGAAACACCAACGCCGCCGCCGTCATGGTCGCGGAGAAGGCCGCCGACCTGATCCGGGAGCGCGGCCTCCGCCCGGCGGTGCCCGGCACTGTGGGAATCCGGCTCCTCCGAGCACGACAGGAGGAGGAGAAGCCCGGCTTCGGGCCGGCCCGAAGGCGACTCGTCGAGCTGTCAGCGGACCACACTCCCGTCGACCCCGGCGAGCTGGACCGCCTCTGGGGCGCGCTGGAGACCGTACAGCCGAACCAGATCCTGGGCACGTGGCGCGGAGCTGTCCTCAACACCGGTCACTCGGCCGGCGAACGTCTCCGCGCCCTGCGCTGGTACGGCAAGCCGTCGTCGACTACTTCAAGAAGGCCGACGAGGTCACGCTCATGGGCATCATGGCCGGAGGCAGCGAGCCCACGGACGGCATCCGCTACTTCTACTTCACCTTGCATCGCGCGGAGTGACGGCTGATCAGCCGCTGCTCGGGCCGGTGCATGAACACATGCGCACGCCCGACCGGTGAGCGCGTACCGGCCGGGCGGCGGTCTTCACTGCCAGCCGGGTGCCTTCGTAGGTGGTCCATGCGTTGACGGCGCCCTCGGGCAGACAGCGGCACAGTTCGCAACCCCGCACGCGGCCGATCGTCCAGAAAGAGCCCTTCGCTCCAGGTCGAGCCACTCCATCATGATGTCGGCGCACGTGTCGTATCCATCGCCGCAAGCGGTCCGGCCTCCGGGGGTAGCCCGTGTCACCCGTTCCTCTCTCCGCCGGCGAGCGTCTTGAGCGGTTGCGGGCGCAATTGCAAGGCGGGGCCCTGGCAAGGCGGGGCGAGCCGATGGCGGCCTCGGCGCGGGGGGTGTGGCTGCTGTTTGGGGTGATGCTGCGTGGCGCGGCTCGGCTGGACGCCGGGCTGAGGCTGTCGGATCTGGAAATGCGCCTGGTGCGGTCCCTGCGGTCGAGGATGCCGGAAGAAGAGGTTCACGCGATGGGGCGGGTGTTCGCCGAGGAGCCGTCGGTGAAAAACGCGCCACGGCTGTTCCCGGACACGCTGAGCTCCCGCGACATCAGCGAGGGGTACGCGGTTGCAGACCTGTTCGCAGACCTGCCCGGGTTGCGGTCGGAGATCATAGGGCAGCCCAACATCAGTCTCGTGGATCTCGACGCTCCCACCGGTGACCGTCTCGACAGTGAGGAGGTCGCCGCAGCAGTCGACGCCTACGGGTACGGGGCGACGCTGGTGACCGCCTCAGGAGAGGGCCTTGAGGCGACCGCGGAGCTCGCCCCGATCCATGCCCGAGTGGCACCGACGACCTTCGCCTGCGTGAGGAGCCCCGCCGAGGAGCGCTGCGGCGAACCCTTCTGGACTCTGAGCGCCTCAGGGGATGCCGACCGTACCGAGCGGGCGAGCTTCACCCGCGGGTTCGGCGGCGTGCGGGCGGGCCGCAGAACGGACTTCGACCCGGAGAACGTGCTCTTCGACAGCCCTGTGGTCCACATACTCACATCCCACATCGAAGTGTGGGGGGCCGGCCGGAGCAACCCTGTGGAGCACGACCAGCTGATCAGGGACCTGTGGGGAACGGCCGGCTTCCTGTCCCAGGCTTCCCGCTGCATCGCGCTCCGCCCGGGCGGCGCGTCGCCGTCTGCCTCCGACGCCCTGGCGATCCTGGGGCTCACCGCCGGGCTCATCGCCGCGACAATGCGCTTCTGGCGCAACGAGGACGACTTGGTCGCGCAGCGGACCATCGGTTTCGACCGCCGCGCGATCCGGAGCATGGTTGGCCGGAACATGGACGGCCGGAGCCCGGTCCGGCGGCCCGGCCAGGCGGGCACCTGGCGGTTCGACGGGGGTTCCAGCGGCACCTACGAGCTGAGTCTGAAGTGGACGGGCCCCGGTGACACCCGCCTGCTCACCGCCACCGCCACCGCCACCGGCGGCAACTGGAGCACCGGCACACCGGTCCCCTCGGTCACCGCTCTCGGCACCCCGGCCCTGGCCGTCCACGACGGCAAGCTCCATTGCATGGTCCGTACCCACAACATCCCCGCCGGTTCCCTTGCCCGTCCGAACCTGAAAGGGGGCAGCTTCGACGGCACCACGTGGAGCGACTTCACCCCGATCGCCGGAGCCTCGTCCCCCTCCAACCCGGCGATGGCGGTTCTCGGCGGGCAGCTCTACAGCATCCACCGCTCCCTCGAAGGGGCGCTCCGCTGGAACCGCCTCGACGGCACCGCCTGGAGCGCCTTCACCACGGTCCCCTCGGGTACCACTCTCAATGCGCCGGCTCTGGCCTCCTACGAGGGCAAGCTGTACTGCGTGATCCGCAACCCGGGCGACGGCACCATGTCCTGCGCCACCTTCGACGGGATCACCTGGAGCACCTTCACCACGCTCGGCGCGGCGAGCACGCCCTCCGCGCCGGCCTTGGCCGCCTTCGACGACAAGCTCTACGCCGTCTACCGCAGCGTCGGCAGCGCGTTGCACTGGAAGACCTTCGACGGCATCACCTGGAGCCCGTCCAGCACGTTCCCCTCGGGCTCCACGGCTGCCGCGCCGGCCCTGGCAGCCCACGGCGGCAAGCTGTACTGCATGATCCGCGGCGCCGGCTCCGACGAATCCTTGTCCTGGACCACCCTGAACGGCAGCACCTGGAACCCCTTTACCGAAATCGCCGCCACCAGCTACGCGGCACCGGCCCTGGCAGCCTTCGAGAACAAGCTCTACGGCGTACACCGCGGCGGTACGAGCTGATGGCAAGTACGGCGCTATGTGAGCGCAGGGGCTCCCGAGGGGCCGAGGTCGGTGCGGTGGAGGGCTCCGGAGTAGCTGTAGTCGCCGCCGTGGGTGAGTGTGTCGCAGGGCATGGCCTGGTCCAGCAGTCCCATCAGGTCACGGCTGCGGGCCTGGACCTTGTGTGCCAGGGGGGTCGTGGGGGTGTGGTCGGTGGTCGGGTCGGGCATGGCGCAGGAGTCCTTCCATGAGTTGGATCTTGCTGCTGTGGCAGTGGTCGGTGACGGTGGTGTCCAGCCGTCCGGTCTCGAAGTACTTGTTGGCCGCCTGGCCGCCGCGGCAGTAGGCGAAGTGGTCGCAGGTGATGCGGCAGTTGCGGATGCCGTCGAGGGCTTCTCGTACCCAGGGCAGCTCCGGGGCATGGGCGAGGAGAGTGTCCAAAGGGGCGTCGCGAAGATTTCCTGCGGTGAAGGGGCCGTGGCGGAGTGAGGAGAAGCCGGCCAGGTCGGGGCTGAGCGGGACGACGTCGCCGTCCCAGGTGATCAGGGGCAGTGGGCTGAACGGCCGGCCTGCTCGGTCGTCGGCCGTGCCCGCGAGCTCGTCGCGGAGGTAGCCGAAGGCCTGATCGAAGTCGCGGATCGGTACGACCGGGTCGGCTCGCCAGGCGCCCGCCAGCGCGGCCCAGAAGTCTGCCGCCTCGGCCCGTGGACCGGGCCTGCGATGGACACCCTTGTGTTCGGCGAGGTTGACTCCCAGGGCCCTGGCCTCCAGATCTCGGACGAAACGGTACAGGCGCTCGGCAGCGACGGGCGTGGGATCGGAGACCACGGCGAGGACGCCGAAGGGGACGCCGTGGGAGCGCAGCCTGCCGATTCCGGCCAGAGTACGTTCGGTCGAGGAGCGCCCGGCCCGGTCCGGACGCCGTGCGTTGTCCGCGCCGGGGCCATCGATGCTGACGGTCACCTCGACACCGCGATCGGCCAGCATTTCGCACCAGGCGTCGTCGATGAGAGTGGCGTTGGTCTGCACCGCGTGCCGCACCGGGTGAGGATGCCCGGGCTCGAACCTGTCCAGCAGCGTGCTGAAGTGCTCAAGACCGGTGGCCAGCGGCTCCCCGCCGTGCCACAGGACGCGTACCGGGTGCAGCCGCGACCAGCCGGACACGGCGGTGCTCACCGCGTCGGCCACCTCCACTGACATCCGCCGCCGCTCGGTGCGCTCCGGCAAATAGCAGTAGGCGCAGTCCAAGTTGCACAAGGTCGTCGGCTGGCAGAACACCAGCGGCGACGTCGCCGCCAGACACGCCCCAACGCCCCGGCCATGGGCCATCGCCACCCCTTCCACGCCGGTGCCAGGATCCACCTTCAGGCACGTGCCTGTCACCGGCCTTACCGGCCGCATCTGCGCCTATGACAGTCCGCGCGGTTCGGCCGTATGCCTCCGGCGACCGCCACGAGCCGAGTGGGGCGGGGAAGCCGGAGCGGCCGGGAAGCCGGAGCTTTCGCGCCTGAAGAAGCCCCGCAGGCTCTTGCCGCGGCTGTCGAGCGGGCTCTCGCCGGTCCGGACTGAGCTTGCCTTCAGCGCTACGGGCGCCCCCAGGCCCGCGACTTCACCGGCCTTCCGTGTCGTTCGTTGACCGGGGTGAGGCCTTCGGATGTCATGGCCAGATGTCGTCCAACAAGCACAAACCCGCTGTCGCAGCGAGTGGCTATCAGGCGATCGTCTACGACCAGGAGGCAGCCGGCTGGGACAGTTCCAAGAAGCGGGACGGTACCGGCGGGGTGCGGTGGATGTGGGACCCGAGGAACCCTCGGCACACTTCCGGGATGCGTACCGGGGACGCGCAGAACTACTTCGGGAACGGGCCCACGGATGCGAAGTGGGCGGCAGGCGGCAGGGCCGTGACCGTCTCCGCTTCCAGTGGCGGTGTCGCCGTCATCGAGTACCCGAGCAAGCGCGTGCTCTTCTACGCGCTGCCCGGCGGCAACCCCCACTCGGTGCAGATGCTGCCGGACGGCAATCTCGTGGTGGCGTGCAGTACCGGCGGTGACCGTCTGGCGCTGTACTCCACGCACCGGCTGGACAAGCTGCCGGAGACCGAAGAGGCCATGCGGACGAAGCTGATCGACGCCCACGGCGTCTGGTGGGACAGCACGCGGGAACTTCTGTGGGCGATCGGCCGCACCTCTTCCCCGTACGGCGCGAAGAACAAGGAGAAGGACAAGGCGGCCAGGGAGGGCAAAGGCCGCCTGGTGGCCTACGAGTACCACGGCACGGACTCGCAGCGTCCGGTCCTCAAGCAGGCCGCCGACTTCACCTTCGCCCTCTCCGACACGTACGTGCCCGGCTGGGAGAGTGACCACTACTACGAGAGCCCGCACGACCTGTGCCCCGTCGCCGGTGAGGCGAAGCTCGTGATCGCCACCGATCTGCGCGTGCTGGAGTTCGACATCGACACCGCGAAGTTCACCTCCGACCGCTGGAAGCTGACGGCGAATTTCGGACCGAAGACCCCGCCCGAATTCAAGGGCGTCAGCGTGAACGGCAAGGGAACGATGGTGTACGCCCACGTGGATCACGAGGGCAACAGTTCCTACACCTCGTCGGCCCGGTTCCTCCACCCCGCCGCCAAACGCACGGACAAGTCCCAGAGCTTCTACAAGTTCCGCTGGTTCGAGGAACTTCCCGGTTGGTCGTCCTTCGCCGACATCGACCACCTTCTCTAGCCTTCGGGACGCTCGGCCTCGGCCTTCACCTCGGGCGTCTCGAATCCGGCTTCTCCTTGGTAGTCGCTCTTGCCGATCTGCGTCGGTTGTTTGAAGGTGCCGTAGCCGAGCGGCCGCCAGTAGTAGGCGACGAAGGCCTCGTCGGCACCGCCGGGCAGACCGCTGACGTACAAGGTGAACTTCTGCCCCTTGGCGACCGGCACCGTAAAAGTACTGCCCTGGTCGGCACCGGGGGCGAAACCGATGGACGAGGCGTACCACTCGCCATCCGCACATTGCATCTTGAGCTGGTGCTGCAGCTCAAGCGGCTTTTGGGGATCCTTCTTGATCCCGTGGTTCAGCCACACGTATCCGGTGATGAACACGTCGGCCTCAGCGAGGTACTGTCTCCACACCCACTCGTTCTTCGTGTGCCTCGGACACTTCCAGTCGAACCGGGTCCAGTTCTGCCCGCCGAGCACCCGGACCGGCCCGCCTTCGACCGCCAGGCCTGCGCCCTTGACGGTTACGCCTCCCGTGGCGTGCAGCATGCCGGGGACCGTCAGTTCGGGGTAGACAGGATTGCTCACGGTGACGTGGGTGGTCGCGTAGTAGTGCTTGTCGTTGACGCGTGCGGCGAGCAGGAAGCTCGCGTCGCGCGTGACCGTGGCGTACCAGGCGAACTTCTCGTTGTCGTTCTTCTTGGTGTTGGGCTTCACGCTGCCGTCGTTCGGGTACCGCACCTCGAACCCGGCCGGCAGCGCACACTCCCAGCTCAGACGGATCTCCGCGCCGGACTTGACGCTCATCCGATTGGGGGCGAACTTGGTGATCGGGTTCCCGTGCCTGGCCGTGTCGTCGTCCTGGACGGGAATCTTGACCAGCGGTCGGGTCGTGTAATGAGGCGAGGGCGGCCATTTGTTGGGATCGGTGGTGGCCCTCTCGCGGATTTCGATGCGCGCGGTCCCCGACGCGTCGTTGATCTTCAGGCCGGGCAGGGTGATCGTGAGGCTCTGTCCCTGGACGGCGGTGCCGCTGCCTTTGTGCGTGGGCTTCTCCGGCTTCGCGAGGAATCGCGCGTACTCGCCGGGTGGCAGCAGGATGATGTCGTTGTCGGTCACCCGGCCGAAGGTCCATCCCTTTGTCGGCTGCGCCTTGATCTCGAAGCCGCGTTTGCACAGGTCGAGGGCGTTGTCGCCGAGGGGGACGGAGATGGTGATGTCCTGGCAGAAGACCGTACGGGGTCCGGGGTTGGAGACGATGACGCGGACCGTTCCCGGGTTGCCGGTGTGCAGACGGCCGGGTGTGGTGATGACGGAGTAGTCCAGCAGGCAGGTGTCCGTGTGGCGAGGGCCGGTGGCGAGCGCGGTGCTGACCTCGCTGTCCTCGCTGTCTTCGCTCTCCTCGTACAGGGTGGTGGTCATCGTGGGTTCTCCTTGGGTGCGAGGGAGCCGCGCAGGCGGAGCATCCCGGACCGGACGACGGCGGGCTGGTGGTCGAGATGGGCCGTGGTGTCGGCGGCGACGAGAGGCAGGTGTTCCCAGCCGTCGCGCGGGGTGCGCTGTGCCCAGTCCCAGGTGCCGTGGGCGGCGGGCGGGCGCGGCAGTACCAGGCCTGTCTCCGGCCCGGTGCCCGTGCCGGCACCGGCACCGGCACCGGCGCCATGGACCTCCGTGCCGACCGAGGCGGGGACCTGGGCGGGGCGGGTCCGCGAGGGGCGCAAGGGGGCGAGCACGGGGCCGAGGCGCAGCGCGAGGGTCATCGCCGCGAGTGCCGGCTGGACGTGGTCGGGCCGTAGCCGGATGCTGCCGACGGGAAGCAGGTCGGTGAAGGCGTGGACCGCGGCCTGCGGGTCCATGAGCAGGGTGAGGTGGGCTCGGGTGCGGGAGTCGGCCGGCAGGCGTGGCCAGGTCGTGGCGTCGATGGCGGCCAGGTAGGTGCGCGAGCGGGTTTCCGTGGGTTTGACGACGGGGTGGAAGGTGTCGTAGTCGTTCTCGGTGAAGTAGCCGACGAGTCCGTCGCCGAGTTTGTCGGCGTGGCCCAGCCGGATGGGCCACGGGTAGGTGGTGTGGGCGTGGGCCTCGGGGGTGGGTGAGGTGCGCCAGTGGACCACGGATTTCCAGTCCGGCGCGTATTTCCAGTGGGGGTCGCGCAGTGGGGGTCCGTCGAGGTCGAGGCGTAGCCGGGTGCGGACGAGGGCGAGGGGGCGGCCGAGCAGGGTGCCGAGCACTTGGCCGCCGTAGGGGTTGGCGGGGTCGATGTGGGTCATGGTCTGGTCGACGGCGGCCAGGAGGTCGAGGAAGGCGTCCTGGCCGAGGGCGATCAGGCGGGTGGCGAAGCGGTGCAGTGCGGGGTGTTTGTCCTTGAGGGAGTCGGGTGTGCGGTGGGGGGTGTCGGGGAGTTGGTTCCAGACGACGCGGGTCCGGCCCTGGACGTCCCGGAGGCGTAGTTCGCCGAGGGTGAGGCCGTGCGGGTCGTAGCAGAGAAGGGTCTTGTCGAGGTAGTTGGGGATGATCCAGGCGCAGACGGGTGTGTGGTTGGGGTCGGCGGGGAGGGTGTCGTCGCCGTCGGTGAGGTAGTCGAAGCCGAGGCGGGCGGGCTGCAGGAGCCGGGGCGGCAGCTGGACGAGGCGTTCGGGGAAGGTCTTGCCGACGGCGCTGAGCGTGCCGCGGGTGAGTGCGGGTGAGGGGTAGGGGACGAAGTCGCGCTGGTCGCCCTGGAGGAGTACGTCCACGCAGTGGCCGAAGCGATCGACGATGCTGAGGCGGGTGAAGTGGAACTGTCCGGCGCGGATCTGCGGGAACCGGGTGCGCATCGTCTTGGGGTCTTCGAAGGGGTCCGGGCGCGGGCCGGGGTCGGGCAGGAAGTGGTAGGCGTCGCCGACGAGTTCTCCGATGGGGCCCGGTGGGGCGACGTTGGTGCCGTAGTCGCGTCCTGCGAGCCGGTCGGTGAATCCGTCGAGGCGCTGGGCGAGCAGGTCCAGTTCGGTGAGTCGGCCGGCGAACTTCTCGAGCGACTCGGCGGTTGCCTTGGGCCGGTGGCGCGCGTGTTCGCGGACGCGTTCGCCGAGGTTGTACTGCGGGAGGGGGGTGAGGAACTGCCGCCCGCTGATCTGCTGGACGAGGCGTTTGCCTCCCGGGTCGGTGGTCCACTCCCAGGTGGTTCCGTCGAAGGTCCAGTGGGATTTCCCGAGGGGGCCGAAGGGAACGGTGTAGTGGGTGACCTGCCACTGGAAGTACAGCGGCAGCCATGGTTGCCGCCATGGGCCGGGCAGGAGCGAGGGTGGTTTCTGGGTGTCCTTGAGCGGTTTCGGTGCCGCCATTGCCTTCTTCACTTCGGCCTCGGTGGTCCCGCCGCCGAGTTCGGTGGCGATGCGGCGCGCGTTGGCGGGGTCGAGGAGGAAGGCTTCGGTGAGCAGCTGCGCGGCGACCGGCGGCAGTCCGCGCAGTTCGACGGGCGGTACGTGCGCGGGGGTGTACCGCTTCTTCCCGACGTGCAGGCCGCCGAGGATCTGGTCGGCGAAGCGGCAGGCGAGGGTGGGCGGGACCATCGGTTCGGCGGCCTTGCGGCTGTTGGCGCCGGACAGGACGACGGTGGGGTCGGCCGGCTGCTGAAAGGCCGGTCTCTCGTCGCGCCGGATGCGGTAGGTCTTCCAGTCGACGTGCGGGGCGAGTTTCTTGACACTCGCCAGCCAGGCGGCGGGGGTGTCGCCGGTCGGCAGGGCTGCGTGCAACTTGGCCAGGTCCCGCTTCCGCTTTCCGACCTCGGCGGCCAGGGATGCCGGGTTTCCCGGGTTGAGCTCGGCGGCCAGGGCGGCGCGGTCGCAGATGGGGGGCAGGCTGGGCAGGCCGTGCAGCCACCATTGGGCGTAGAGCTTCTGCTGGAGGGCGGTCTGCTCGCGATGGGCCTCGTCGTACTTGTCCTGGGCCTGGTTGAGCGATCGTAGGTACGCGCGGGCCGTGCGTTCCGTCTCGGAGGTTCCGGGCCGGCCGAGTGCGCCGCCGGCCGCGTCGGTGAGTCGCCAGGTGTAACCGCCCGGGTGGGCCCGGAACCAGGACCGGTGCAGGGTCTCGTCGGTGTCGGCTTCGCCGTCGGTGCCGTCGAGGGTGTTGAGCAGGCCGTGCTGGACGGCGTCCAGTACGCCCGGGTCCATGTCGGGGAACGGCTTCTCCTTCGTCGCCTGGCGGACCAGGGCGGTGAAGGCGTCCGCGGTGCTGTTGCCCACCGCGACCCTGATGCCGGTGGGTTCCGGTCTGTTCGAGTCGTGCGGGGTGGTCCCGTCGCGGTGCCAGGTGAGGGCGTGGGTCCGGCCGCAGTATGCGGATCTGCCGACGGTCCGGCCCTTCGCGTCGGGTGTCGTCCAGCCCAGGCCGGCCAGGGTCTTCTCCAGAGGGCGTCCCCCGGCCTTGAGGATGTCCTGGGCCGGGTTGGAGTACCAGCCCATGACCAGGTAGCCGACCGTCGCCTTGCCGATGCCGGGCAGGGGGTCGTGCAGGGAGAAGACGTCCTGGTTGTAGGGCTGGTAGAGGTGGAAGGCGAGCAGTCCGGGGCCCATGGCGGTCAGGAACTGCTCCTTGCGGGAGTCCTCCGTCAGCGCCGGCTCGCGCCATGGGACGCCCGGCCGGAGAAGTGTTCTGCGTCCGATGCGGGTGACGGTGAGCCGGGTACGGAACGGGGTCCTGCCCGGGTCGACGTCGCGGACGCCGTAGGGGTGGATGAAGGACGAGGTGCCGTGTTCGGCGTTCAGGTAGTCGCTCTCGACCACCCAGGCCGTCGCGGCCCGCTTGCCGTCGCGGTCGTCGATGTGCCGCACGACCAGCCACCGGTTGGGTACGAGAGGGAAGTCCATCCGGCCGGTGGCGGGGTCCTGTACGCCGCGCAGCAGGGCGCGTGGCAGCCGCCACTGGAGGTAGACGCCGTCCTCGGAGC
This sequence comes from Streptomyces roseifaciens, assembly GCF_001445655.1. NCBI lineage: Bacteria > Bacillati > Actinomycetota > Actinomycetes > Kitasatosporales > Streptomycetaceae > Streptomyces > Streptomyces roseifaciens. Next base: position 68,802 of record NZ_LNBE01000001.1, on the reverse strand, counting down.
CGCCTTCCGGATCGATGCCCGTCCAGGTGCCCGGGTCCTCGCTGCCGAACGGTTCGGGTTCGGGGCTGTGGTGGACGCGCAGCAGGTGGTGGTTGGCCTTCCAGCGGCGGAACCCGTCGGTCCTGCGTTCGTGCGCGCGGACGACGAGAGCGTCCAGTTCCACCGGCACGACGAGGGTGTTTCTGAGGTCGGCATCGCTCATGCCAGGGCTCCTGAGCGTTTGAGGGCCTTGCTCTTCGGAGCGCGGAACATCTGTACGCCCAGTTCGGCGGGGGTGAGGCGGCCTGTGGTGAGTCCCGCTTCGATGCAGCGCTTGGAGAGCTCGGCGAGCAAGGTGTCCATGTTCAGGACGTTGTCCGGTCCTTGTGCGGGAGCGGCGCGCAGCAGCCGGCACAGTCCTTTGCCCTGCGCGGGGTAGCGGAACGGGCTCTCCGCTCCCGCCTTCGGGCCGGAGAGGTGGCGGAGCCTGATGACCGCGTTGTCCAGCACCGGTTCCTTGCGCGGTGGCTTTCGGTCGCCGGCGTTGGTCGGCGACGCTTCGTCGATGCCGAAGTGCACGGCTTCACGCGGCTCGGCGATCGTGACCGTCTCGGGTACGTGGTCGAAGACGCACAACAGGACCTGTGGTGCTCTGGAGGCGCGGTGCATCGGTACGGCCTTGCCGGCTGCGGTCGCGCTGATGCCCAGCCCCGGCCAGCCGGCGACCAGGGCGGATCGCATCAGCAGTCCGGCGGCCGGCCGGGGTGACGGCGTGATCGACCCCGGATCCTCGAACAGCAGGTCGTCCACGGTCGCGTCGAAGTCGTGGGCCTGGCCGACGCTGAGTGCGCCGCGCGCGAGCGTGTCGAGCCATTGCGGGTCCAGGTGCCAGAATCGCAGCGATTCGGCGGGGAGCATGCCCGGGGAGGGCACGAGGTGGTCGAAGGGCACGCCTTCGAGCCGGGACAGTCGCACGAGCCAGTCCCGTACGGTGCGGTAGTCGTCGTCCGCGTCGTCGCTCGCCGTACCGCTGTCGTCCGGGCCGCGTTCGCTCGTGCCGGTGAGTGGTGTGAGGCCTGCGCGCAGGAAGGCGGCGTAGGCCGGGTCGTCCGTCGGCACTCCTGGGCGGGGCAGGTGCCGGGGACGGGGATCCGGGGCCGGGGTGCGGGCGGTCGCGTCGTCGGCGCTTTGTGGTGCGGGGCGAGCGGAGTGGAGGTGCTGGAGGAAGGCCGCGATGTCGCGGTGGCAGCCGATCCGTTCGAAGCGCTCGCGCGCGGTCGGCGGTTCTCCGGCGTCCGGGCCTCGTGACCAGGCGCGTGTCCCGTCCCTGGCGAGCTTGCGCGCCTTGGCCCGCAGGCGCAGCAGGGCCGTGGCGAACACCGGGTCTGCCAGGGCCATGGCCCGCCCGAGGTTCCAGGCGACGGCGTAGCTGGTGTCCCACACCCCCTGGTCCTTGAGGTAGCGCAGGCCGTCGGCTGCGGACCGGTGCCGCACGACGGTCTTCGAGGGCGGTTCGGGTACGCAGGGGCCGCGGTACCAGGCCGGGGCCGTCGTGCCGTCCTCGAGCCGGAACCGCGTGGGCACGTAGCCGGCCTTCAGCCACTCGTGCGCCTTCTTCTCGGGTGGGGTGCGCGGCGGACGGGGTGGAGGAAGCCGCAGCAGTTGGTCGTCGTCGGCCCGGGTGAGGTGGCCGACCAGTGCGGTGAAGCCCGGTTGGCGGTCGGGCAGCGTCTCGAAGGCCCAGTTCCACAGCGACACCAGGCGCAGTGTCGCCCCGTCGGTCATGTCCGGGTCCTTCGCCTCGAGGTATTTCTCCCAGCCTTCGAGGGACACCAGGTGGGCGACGTACCGGCCGCCGGCGCTGCGGGGCAGGCGGTTGCCGATCAGGACGCAGTAATCGCCCGGCGGGAACGGATTGACGCGCTTGTCGACCTGGTCGGCGGGGGGCGCCACCGAGCGGATGTGGGCGAGGGCGGGGAGCTCGGTGCGGCGTGGTGCGAGCCGGCGGAAGAGCTTCTCGCGCACCACGATCGTGCGGCAGGTGTCGCCCAGCTCCTGGGCGTGGACCGGTCGGGTGAGCTCGGGTGGTCTGGGCCGACCGGCTTCCTTGGTCAGCAGCTGCTGTACGGTCATGGGCTGTACGCGGCCGAGGCACTGGGGGTCGTCGGCCAGTTCGCGTTCGCCGAAGACGAGTACCGCCAGCCAGGGTGTGGGGGTTTTCCCGCTGGAGCCGCCGAGTTCGCGCTCCCAGGGCAGGACCTCGCGGCTGAGGGCGATGTGGGGCAGCACTTCGTCGTAGAGTCCGGCATGGCCGGGGGCGGGGTAGGTGGCGTGCACCCACTCCGGTCTGACGGCGAAGCGCGGTCCGCGGACGGAGACCTGCTGCTTGGCACCCTTGCTCAGATAGCCCTCGTCCACGGGCCTGCGGTCGGTGGTGGTGAGGGTCTGGCTGATGGTGAGGGTGTAGTCGCCCTCCTTGAGGTAGGGCTCGAGGGCGTCGCCGAAGCGGACCGTGGTCATCGCAGTGCCTCCTGCACTTCCGCCTGCATTTCCGCCTGCATTTCCGCCACCCGCGGTGTTTCGTGTTCACCGGTTTCGTCGTGCCACAGGCCCAGGTCCCGCAGGGCGGTCATGGTCGCGTCGCGGGCGAGGGCGGCTGCCGGTTCCTCCTGGAACCGGGTGAGCCGGTCCAGGGCGAGGCACTGGCCGAGCCGGTCACCGGGCGCCGCGGGAGTGCCGGTGCCGGTCGCCTCGGGTGCGGCGGTGGACGGTTTCAGCGGCAGCCGGCCGTCGGGCAGCGGCTCGTGGCCCATCCGGCCGGCGTCGAAGCGAAGGTGCCTGCCGACCTCGTGCGGGGCGGGTACGGTCACGGTGAGGGCGGTGAGCTGGTCGGGAACGGTCCGGGGGCCGCTCGCCGACGGTCCGCCCTGCGACCGCTTGCCCCACAGCGCATCGGGAAGTTCGGCCCTGGCGGCGGTGACCTTCCATTTGTCGAGCTTTTCGGGCTCCTTCTTGTCGGCGCGTCGCAGGGTCACCGCGCAGGCCGAGGTCAGTCCGGTCAGGCCCATGGGCCTGATGTCCACCTTCCGGCCGGGCAGTTGGCCCGGCAGGCCGGAGACGACGGTGATCGGCACCGCGGTGTGCAGGGTGAAGGTGAAGCCGTGCGTCGTGGCCAGCCACGTGGTCGCGCGGGCGTCCTTCCCGTCCGGGAGCACGCCGGTCAGGCCGGGACCCGCCGTGAGGGTGACCGCCTTCTCCTGGACCGGCAGCAGGGCCTGGAACTCCTTCCAGAACGCCGGCTCCCATCGGCGGACGTCGGCCTGCGTGCCGAACCGTACGGTCAGGTCGCAGACGGCGAGGTGTGCGGTGACCGTGCCGTGGGTGGGCGGGCCCCACATGGCCAGCGAGGCCCCGACCTCCACCGAGACGGTGACCCGCACGAACCAGACCTTGATCGTGTACGAGGCGCCGAGGCTGATCCCGGCCGTCAGCTCGAAGCGGAACGGCGCCCATTCGAGCAGCAGGTCCGCGTGAACGGTCAGCCAGGCGTGCAGACCGCCGTTGCGGTAGTCGGCGGCGAGCCGGCCGCCTGCCATGATCGCGCCGGGGGTGAGGGCGAAGTACTGCTCCCCGGTGATGGACGTGTTCGAGTCGACCTGCCAGTCGAACCCGATGCGGCGTGGTGCCGGGAAGTGCTTCGGTACCGGGAAGTGGGGGTGGTAGCCGCCGAAGGTGAGGACGAAGTCACCGGGGTGCGCGCTGGCGCCGAACCACAGGTAGAAGGCGAACCCGCCCTGGAGTACGCAGTCCTCGCTGATCGCGTACGATCCGGGCTCCAGCTGCCCGTCCACGGTGAGTGTGTCCTTCGAGCTCTGGTACTTGGCGATGATGCCGAGCGTCGCCTTCGCGAACACCGGTGTCTTCCCGCCGCCCAGTTCCTCGCGCGGGAACCGGGCCGTGGAGGTGCCGAGGAGCGAGACCGTCACGTCGCCGCCGAGCTCGACCAGCAGCAGCGCCTGGGACGACACGTACCGGAACGAGTCGAAGGCGATGCCGATCGCGCCCCAGAAGCTGTCCTGCCGGGGTCGCACCCAGTCGCCCAGGGCCTTGAGGGCCTTGTCGGGGTCGGTGCCGATCCCGTCCTTGGCGTTCAGCCGGGCGAGGAAGGGGAATTCCGCGACCTTGTCGGGTTGCGGCAGGACGACCTCGCTGTTGTACCCGAACCCACCCATCAGACCGGTGAGCTGGAACGGCGGCGGGCCGCCGAGTGCGCCGTCCAGGCGGCCGAAGACGAACATCGACAGCCGGTCGTCCTTGTCGCGCTGGTACATGCCGTAGGCGGTCAGTCCCAGCCGCGGGGTCTGCACCACGAGCATGCCTGCCAGCCACAGCTTCCACGGTGCTCTGTCCCGGTAGAGGAATCCACCGGTGATCCGTACGGGCGGCTTGTCGTACGCCGCGGACAGCCCGTGCAGGGTCGGCTTGACGCCGTCACCGCCCTTGAGCGGGATGCCGAGGCCCAGTCCGTCGGCATCGAACGTCAGGCAGCCCAGGCGCAGGCCCGCGTCGAAGAGGATCTGGATGCGGTTGTCGTGGTAGCCGGCCCCTACGCGGTTGACGTGCAGCGGGCCGAGGGTGCGCTGCACGTCCAGCCAGGCGACGGTGGGTGCCATGGGGACACCGGTTTCGGCGGTGTCCCCGCTGTGGTCGTGGTCGTAGTCGTCGTGGTCGTGGTCGTGGTCGTGGTCGTGGTCGTGGTCGGGCTCAGGGAGAACGGGGAGCAGGGGCCTTTGTTTGCCGGTGTTCAGACGCAGGGTCGTGCCCGGATGTCCCGGCAGGTCGAGCGTGACGGCCAGTGCCGTGCCCTTGGCGATGCCGTCCTCGGGCAGCTTCGGCTGCTTGGGGGACAACTCTTCCAGGACGGCGTTCAGCGCGACGACGCTCGTTTTGTCGAGGTTGCCGGTGGCCAGGAGGGCGCTCACTCCCGACACCCCGATGTCCGCGCCGGGCGGCATCCTGCCGTCGACCAGGGGAAGGTCCGACAACCGGCCGTTCAGCCCGGCCGTCACCCGCATCACCCAGGGGGTGCCCGGGGCGGTGTCCGGGGCGGTGTCCGGGGCGGTGTCCGTCCAGGTGTCGTCGGGCTTCTTCTTCGTGCCGGCGCGAACGACGAGAAGGCCGAGGGGGCCGATCTGTGCCTCGCAGACGAGCTGCCCGGTGGCCTTGTCGTACCTGAGTGCGATCGACTTGAGCCGGTACGGCCCGGTGGGGAATTCCGGCGGCAGTGGGTGCCCGGTCAGCAGCGTGACCAACTCACCGAGTTCAACCTGCTCTTCGGCCTCGGGGAGGGCGACCGAGATACGGGATCCGTCGACCGTTCCCTTCAGGACCAGCGCCCGTTCCTTCTCCGGTTTGACGGGCGGCAGCGTCAGGAGAAGGGCTGCCTTCACCTGTGGCTTGGCAACTTCCTGCGCCGTCCGCCGAGTGGTGGTGACGGTGATGCCGAGCGCGGCCCGGCAGGTGCCCAGCCATACCGAGGCCACGCAGTCGAAGACGAAGGTGGAGGCGGCTCCGTCGAAGTCGGCGTACAGCCGCTCGACCGTGAACTCCTCCAGTTCCTTGGGCACCTCGACGTTCAGCTTCCGCAGCAGTGTGCCGGGGCGCAGGCCGAGCGCCGAGCCGGCGAACCGCCAGGCGCCGTCCTCGTACTGCGCGCTCACCCACAGCGATTCTTCGCCGGTGAAGTGCCACGCGGCCTCGGCAGCGGCCGTGAGCGACGTGCCCTGCTTGCGGAGGGTCAGCTCGACCTCTGCCAGGGAGACGGCGTCGGAGACCTGCCAGACGTTCCGCAGCCCGAGCTGGAAGCCGTATTCGCGTTCCGGCCCCCGCAGTACGGCGTGCATGTCCAGCTTCGCGACGGTGAGCTTGCCGAGTGCTCCGCCCCCTTCCTTGAAGCCTTCCTTCTTCAGCAGGGTGGCCAGCGGGAACGGGGTGCGGCTGGTGGCCGACAGCTCCAGGTTCTTCGTGGAGATCTCCACGTCGACTTCGACCTGGGGCGCGAGGGTGATGCGGCCGCCGAGCACGGTGACCAGACGCGGGCGGCCCGGGACGCGGGCGATGGCGAACTCGGCGTGCAGACCGTCCACGGTGAACCGGTCGCCGAGGATGCCCCATCGTGCGTTGAGATCGACCCTCAGCCACAGCGACAGCAAGTGGCCCTTCGGCGATGTCTTGTCCGGCGGCAGGAAGGCCGCCTTCATCGACGTGACGGCCAGCTTCTTGCTCAGGCCGCGCAACTCGTCCGGAAGAGCGAAGTCGCTGCCCTTCAGCCCGCCGCTGATGCCGGCAAGGTGCCCGAGGCTCTCCAGCGCGGCCGGTGGGAACGATCCGCCCATGCTCCAGGGCTCCCCCACTGCGAGGGGCTGGTATCCCCACAGGTACGGGCGTGCTGTCGCCGTGCCCGTGAAGCCGAGTTCCGCCCCGAACCCGATCCGGGAGCGGAGGCGGCGCAGCGAATCCGTCTCGATGCCCAGTGCGAGGTGGGGGACGGCGACCTTGAGGGGGTCGAGTGTCACGATGACGCGGCGCAGGCCGTCCGTGAGTCCCTTGCCGTCCTGGGGCAGGGTCACGTCCAGGTGCAGGCCGGCCACGGTCTTCTCGTCCGGCCCGGCCTCGAACCATACGGTGGCGGGGCGATTCCCCAGTCCGGCCAGGCTCACGGTTCCCTTGGCCCACAGTTGTCGGGCGTCCGCGGTGCAGTCCAGCATCCGGAGTTCATCGGCGCCGAGGTGGGTGCGCAGCGTGTCCCAGGCCTTTTCGAAGCCCAGTTGTTTCGCTTCCAGGGTGAGCCGGTGGGTCTGTCCGGCCTTCGTCAGTGTGGTCCGCAGTGCTTCGATGCTCAGTGTCATGGCGGATCCCTCGTCCGTCAGGGTTCGTGCCAGAACCGGTAGTCGCCGGGGTTGGGGGCGTCGAAGACCAGGTGCCAGTCCACGGCCGTCCAGTCGCGCTGGGGGACGGGCCGGTAGGCGGGGATGCGTTGTCCGTCCCGCGCGCGCACTCTGCGTTCGGGCGATTCGAGTTGCACCTCGGCCTTGAAGTTCGACGTGAAGATGCCTTGCTCGTACGTGGCCGGGTAGTGACCTCTCAGGCTGTTCCGCCACAGCATGCCGGGGTCCCGGTACACGCCGATGTCGTGCCGCAGGGCCTGCTCGCCCGGTGTCTTCCCGAGCTGGGGGGACGTGGGACGCAGGTCCCTCCAGGCGGGGAGGACGACATTGGCCAGATGACGGGCGGGTGGGTGCCCGGTCTTCCCTCCGAACAGTTTCGCCCCCGCGCTGGCGAGGAGGACGTCGGGGCGAATGTGCTTGATCCACTCTTGGGAGGTGGACGTGGCGCTGCCGTGGTGCCCCATCTTGAGCCAGCTCATCCTGGTGCGCCTCAGCAGGGCGGCGTCTTCGGGGAACATCTCGTGCATCGTCATGATCCACTTTTCGGTCTCCATCGTCGTGTCCGACATGAGATGGAGCTTCTGCCGCACCCCTCCACCCAGGTCGGCCCCGGAGAGCAGCATGGCGATGCCGCTGGCGTTGGACCAGACGCCCTTGGCCTTGCGGTTCTGAAACTGTTTGACCTTTCTGGAGGTGGGCGTGAAGGCGGTCGACGCGACGACGTGCAATGTCTGCTTCGTCCCGCGCAGGAGCATGGGCTCCGGCCTGAAGCAGCTCATGGGCATGCCCAGCTCGGTCTCGAGCCGGTTGGTGCCGTTTCTCAGCTCTTCCGGGTCCCTGAGCAGCGTCTGGATGAATTTCTCCCCCTCGGCTTCCCAGTACTCTTCGTAATAGCCCGAGTACCAGACCTTGCCGATGCCGACGGCGAGCCTGAACCGGCCGGTGGAGTCGTCACGTTCCCCGATGACCCGGGACAGCAGGTTGAAGTGGTCGATGTCCGGGTGCGAGAGGACCAGGTGGTTCAGGCGGTTCGGCCGCGGAAGCCTCTCCAGGTAGGGGCGGATCTTCTCCCTGATGCGAGCGCCCTGCAGATCCCGCTGCCTCTCCTGGGTCCAGGGGACCGTCTCGGGCCGCCCGTCGTGTCTGATCATCTGCGTGGATCCGCAGTCGATCAGGACGGCGGCGATCCCCTCACGCCGGCTCACCGGCGGAATGCCGCCGTCCTGAGTGGTGGGCTTGTAGAAGTAGAGAAACGTGCAGTCTCCCTGGCCCACGTTGAAGAAGATCACTTCGACCGGCATCCGGCCCTCCCCTCGGCGCCGCCCCCGCTTCCTGCGGGCATTCAGGCCCCTGCCTTCGGGTCCGGGACGGGCAGCGGAATTCCCTCCCAGCCCGGGGTCTCCTCGTTCCAGCGCGCCTTGTAGGTGTAGGACCGCAACTTGAGGTAGTAGTGCTTCTTCGTGCTCGGGCGGAAGACCGTGAGCCAGGACGACGAGTACGGCGGGCCGCCGTCGTCCCGTTCACCGGATGGATTCATCCGTGCCTGACAAATGAGGACGTCACCGTTGGAATGCACGCTGACGGCCTTGAGCTCGTGCATTCCCTTCGGGGATCTGAATCCCTCGAGGAGGTTCTTCTCGGCCGGCTCGAAGAGTCGTTCCATCTCCTTCTTCGAGGCGGCTCCCAGCGCCATCGCCTTGTCGATGTCGAAGAGGAAGCAGCGCAGGTCCGTGGTCACGAGCAGTTTGCCCTGACCGGGGATGGGGGCGAAGTCGTGGGGGCCTTCCCGCCATCCGAAGTTCGCGTGGGCCGGATCGTCGAAGCCCGGCAGTTCCAGCGAGTCGGGCAGGGGGAACACCATGGGATGCCCCAGCGGCCGTGCCGCATCCGGACGCAGCGGATAGGCGCACAGCACGCCGTAGGCGTGCTCCTGCTCCTCGCAGGTCAGGTACGGGTCCTTCTTCGCCTTCTTGTCCAGGTACTCCCAGGACGCCGGCCACACGCTCGCCCCCAGGGCCCAGAGCAGGTTGCGCTTCCCGTCCCACTTCAGGGCATGGCCGGAGGCGAGTGAACACTGCTGCACGACCTCGGCGCTCCCGTCGGGCAGGAGCTTCCGGACGGTCAGTCCTCGCGTTCTGTGGCCGCTGTCGGCCGACACCATGTAGGGGCCGGGGATCAGCTCGGCGGCGTGTTCGTTGTTCCTTTCCCGGACGCTCCAGCGCACCTGCCGGCCGGCCAAGGAACCGACGGAATCGGTGAGGCGGAGATCGACGACGGCTTTCGTCCATCCGCACATCACCACGGCCTGCCGGTTCTTGTGAAACCGGACGTCGGTGCAGGTGGTTCGCTTGTTGCCGTCCTGTTCAACCTCCACCTGGAGGAGTTCGGTGTACTCGCCGGCCCTTGTCTCGGCGACGATGATTTTCCCACCGGTTCCAGTGACGAATGTGCTTTCGAATGGGTCTGCTGGTGGTTCGAATCCGTTCTCGGTCACTCGGGAAAGTATGGACTTGACCGGCCGGGACATACGGTGCGAGATCGGCGCGTTCCGTAATGTTTTAGTCAAGGGCGTGCGGGGTGCGAACGGGGTGCACCGGATCTGCCTGGGCGCGGCGAACTCCCTGTACCGGGACGCGGGGTGGCGGCGGCTTCATCGGCCAACCTCTGCCACCCCCGCCGTCTCCGCGTGGTCCGCGTTCCGGTGTCCGGCCCTGCCGCCTGTCGGCGTCGGCGTACGGACTTCACTCCCCAGCTGCGCACGCATGGACGTCCCCAGCTGTTAGGCCACTTCGGTCTCGCGATCGAGATCACGTCGCAGTGGTGCAGGAGCCGGTCGAGGACGGCAGTGGCCAGAACCTCCGGACTCGTGCCGGTTGGCGGGGTAGGGTTAAGTCCAACGGGACCTCTACGGCAGGCCGGACGCACAGTCCGAGAAGAAGCCGGCCTCGTCGTCTCGCAGGCCCGGCTGCTGATCGTCGGCGACACCCCTCTCAGCCAGGAAGCCCTCTCGGCCTCCGATTCGTGTTCGACACCGAACCGATCGGTTCGGCCCCGCTTCCCCGCAAGCCAGCGAAAATCATCGCCGCCTGCTGGCCGGCTCGCCGGATCCGGCGTCATCGCCCGCCACACCGAAGTTGGGCAGCATCGCCTCGACGCGGCGTTCGGTCGGAACATCGACAGCACAATCGATCGAAACCTCGAAGCCCAACGCTGTCCACGAAAGGACACACGCCATGAACAACCCGACTCGCACCACCGGCGGCCCCGAGCGCCAGCTGCTCGAATACATGCTCGACCACAATCGGGCCGAGCTGATCGACACAGTGCGCGGCCTGTCCGAAGCAGAAGCCCGCCGCCGTCTCGTCCCGTCCATGACGACGTCGATCGGGCTGGTCAAACATGCCGCGTTCGCTGAACGGAACTGGTTCCAGCGCGTCCTGGCAGGACTACCGGACTCCGAATGCGACGGCGCGATGGTGGGCGAGGCCAGTTTCGTGGTCGGTGACGACGAGACGGTGGCCGACGTGATCGCCGAATTCGAGCGCGCCAGCAACCGCGCACGAACGATCGCCGCGGACATCGACCTCAATGCCACCCGACAGCACCCTGTCTTCGGCACCGTCAGCCTGCGATGGATCTACCTGCTCATGATCCAGGAATTCGCCCGCCACGCCGGCCACAGCGACATCCTGCGCGAGCAGACCGACGCCGCCCGCCGGACTTGAGCCGGACCGCCAGGATCCCGCCCAGGCAGCCCCACGGCGGGCGTCGTCGGCCGCACCGAATCGGCAGACGAAACACTTTTCCTCTTGGCGCACTCAGGTCAAGCGCTCCCAGAGGATGATCCGCTCGAAGGCGGCCCCGAGCACCGGCAGGAACCGGTCCGGTGCGGCGAAGTAGCTGTGGCCAACGGAGCCAGCGCCCCGGGGGCCACGGCGCGTGGGTCGCCGCCCATCACGACGTATCTCGCGCAGAAGGCGCCCCGGCCCCGGGGAACCGGCGGGAAACCGGGACGCGAACGCCCAGCCCCCGCCCCCGGTGCCGGGTGCGGTCTGAGGCAGCAGCTCGATCACAGGGATCCACTCCGTGGGCGTGCGAAGCGGGCGGCACGGAACCATTCCCTGGTCCCCCGCCGCCCAGGTCCTCCTTCAGGGCATTCGGGCTTTCGGTTACGGGGCCTCAGGCGGCTTTGGCGACCAGCTGGTCGGCGAGCTTGCACAGGCGGCGGACCGTGCGGTCCTCCATCGCCACCGGCGCGGCCGGAGAGAGCGCGGTGCGGTCGTAATAGGCACCCTGGACGATCTCGGTCGCCGGGTCGCACAGGCGCGCAACGCGCTGCGCGCCCTCGACGGCGGAATCGCCCTCGTGCGCGTAGAGCGGGAGCAGGGCGGTGTCGCAGATGCCGGGGTGAACGCTGACGGAGGTCCAGGGCGCCTTTTCGCGGGTGGAGATCGTCAGGGCGAGCTGGGACTGGGCGTAGGCGGCGAGCCGGGAGTAGCGCTTGGCGCGGTGGGGGTCGTTCCAGGCGATGGAGGCCGTGCGGTGCATGGCGGAGGAGACGTTGACGACGCGGCTGCCGGGCCGGGCGGACAGCGGGTCGGACAGCTCGTGGGTGAGGAGGTAGGCGGCCAGGAAGTTGACCTGGAGAGAGAGTTCGTTGCCGTCGGCGGTCATGGTGCGGCGCTCGGGAGCGGCGACGGCCGCGTTGTTGACCAGGACGTCCAGGGCGGGGTGCCCGTCGGCGATCCGGGCGGCCATGCTCCGTACCTCATCGAGGCGGGAGAAGTCCGCGACGGCCAGGCACAGGCGTGAGGCGTCGGCGCCGGAGGCCACCAGCCGGTCGACGGCGTTCTGCCCGGATGCCACGTCCGGCGCGTGCACGATGACGGTGCAGCCCCGGCCCTCGAGCAAACGGGCGGTCTCCCAGCCGATGCCGGAGGTGGCGCCGGTGACCAGCACGGTCCGGGAGGCGGGCGAGACAGAAGACATGATGATCCACTCCGGGATATGGGCAAACGCGACAGCGCTCCACCGGGCGGCGGAGTTGTCGTGCGAGCGGGAAGGTGTCACCAGGCGCTCGGGGAGCGCCGGCGAGCAGGTGGAAGCGATCGATGCGGTGCGGCGGCAGCAGGCCTCAATCCGAGGACGAGGCAGTGTCGCTCAGAGCACCGCGTTCACCGCACTGACAGCGAACAGCGCGCGGCGCTCGGCGACGCCGTATGAGGCGGCCGGTCGTCATGGCGCAAAGAGCTGTTCACATCACCCAGTCAACGAGGCCGCCGCCCCGGTTTCAACCGGCACACCGCATTCCTGACGCCGCCCTGATACGGGGCGGCCCCGGCGTTGCATACAGCCGATTGGCGATCGGCAGGGCCGGCCCTGCCGATCTTCGCTTCGGACCCGCTGTCATCGGTGGCGTACGCCACCCAGGAGATCCTGCTGGTGCTCACGCTGGGCGGGCTGGCGTATCCGCACTTCACCCAGTAGATCGCGGTCGCGGTCGTGGCGCTGATGACGGTGGTGGTGCTCTCGTAGCGCCAAGTGGTGCATGCCTACCCGAGTGGCGGCGACTCGCGGCCACCGCACCACGTCGTAAGAATCGCTCGGGGAACTTGACGGCGAGCACGAGGTAACCCACCAACGCTGCGGCGACGCTGAACGGACGTGGGTGCAGCGTGAGTTCCGTCCGACGGTGCCCGCGGCCCCGGGCCTGGCAGGCGGCCGGGAACGCGGACGGGGCGGCGTACGCCGACGGGGTGTCGGAGTGCGCCGCCCTCGGGCGGGACGAGCTACGGAAGGCGGCCAGCCCCCTCGGTCGTCCCGGCTACTTCGGATCGCGGTTGAAAACCGCCTTCGACCAGAAGTAGCCGAGCGCGGAGAGAGCCAGGCACCAGGCGACCGCGAGCCACCCGTTGTTGCCGATCTCGGTGCCGAGCAGCAGGCCGCGCAGGGTCTCGATCGCCGGCGTGAACGGCTGGTACTCGGCGATCGGCTGGAACCACCCCGGCATCGCGTCGACCGGGACGAAGGCGCTCGAGATGAGCGGAAGGATGATCAGCGGCATCGCGTTGTTGCTGGCCGCCTCGGCGTTCGGGCTGACCATGCCCATCCCGACCGCGATCCAGGTGAGCGCCAGGGCGACCAGCGCCATCAGCCCGAAAGCCGCCAGCCACTCCAGAGCCGTGGCATTCGTGGCCCGGAAGCCGATGGCCACGGCGACGACGCCCACGAGGACCACGCTCATGACCGACTGCAGCACGCTGCCGATGACGTGCCCGATGAGCACCGAGCCACGGTGGATCGCCATCGTACGGAAGCGGGCGATGATGCCCTCGGTCATGTCGTTGGAGACGGACACCGCGGTCCCGACCACGGTGCCTCCGATGGTCATCATCAGGATGCCCGGCACGACGTAGGCGATGTACTCGGAGCGGTCGGCGCCGCCGCCCATGCCCGCGCTCATCACGTCACCGAAGATGTAGACGAAGAGCAGCAGCAGGACGATCGGCGTCAGCAGCAGGTTCAGGGTGAGGGACGGGTAGCGCCGTGCGTGCAGGAGGTTGCGGCGCAGCATCGTGGACGAGTCGCGCAGGGCGAGGGAGAGGGAGCTCATCGGACGGCCTCCTTCGGCAGGTTCGGCTGGTTCGGCTGGTTGGAGCCGGTGAGGGCGAAGAAGACGTCGTCGAGGTCGGGGGTGTGCACGGTCAGCTCGTCCGCCTCGATGCCGGCGGAGTCCAGCCAGTCGAGGATGGAGCGCAGCTCGCGCTGGCTGCCGTCGCTGGGGATCTGCAGCGACAGCGCCTCGTCGTCCCCGGTGACCTCGCGCAGCGCGGAGGCGGCGGCCTGGTACGTGACCGGGTCGGAGAACCGCAGCCGCACGTGCCCGCCCGGGATGAGCCGCTTCAGTTCCTCGGCAGTGCCCTCGGCGGCGATCTTGCCGTCGTTCAGCACCGCGATGCGGTCGGCGAGCTCGTCGGCCTCCTCCAGGTACTGGGTGGTGAGGAAGACCGTCACTCCCCCGGAGACCAGCTCGCGGATGATGCCCCACATGTTGTGGCGGGAGCGCGGGTCGAGGCCGGTGGTCGGCTCGTCGAGGAAGATGATCCGCGGCTTGCCGACCAGGGTCATGGCGATGTCGAGGCGGCGCTTCATGCCGCCGGAGTAGGTGGAGGCGGGCTTCTTCGCCGCCTCCACCAGGTCGAAGCGCTCCAGCAGCTCGGCGGCGACCCGCCGCCCCTCGCGCTTGGACAGGTGGTGCAGGTCCGCCATGAGGAGCATGTTCTCCTCACCGGTGATCAGCCCGTCGACTGCGTAGAACTGCCCGGTGACGCCGATCGCGGCGCGCACCCCGTCCGGTGACCTGGCGATGTCGTGGCCCGCGACCTGGGCCTGCCCGCCGTCGGCGGTGATGAGCGTGGACAGGATCTTCACGACGGTGGTCTTGCCGGCGCCGTTGGGCCCGAGCAGCGCGAAGACCGAGCCGGCCGGGATGCGCAGATCGATGCCGTCGAGGACGGTCTTGTCACCGTACGACTTACGCAGACCGACGGTGGAGACGGCGGCCGGCGACGCGTGACCGTCGACCCACCTGGGCGTGGGTATGACAGAAGAAGGCATGAGGCCCTCCGTTCGAAGGCTGAAGTAAGTGGGGGACGGGGCTGGTTGAGGATGTGCTGCTCAGGCCTTGGCGCGGAGGATGTCGATGTTGCCGTACCGGGTGCGGGCGCGGACCTCGACGGCGTCCTCGGTCTTCTCCGGGGCCTCGGACGCGGTGAGCATGTTGCGCACCTGGCCGGAGCCCGAGCTGACGTCGAGCCAGGCGGCGGTGCCCTCGCGGATGCCGATCTCGATGGCGCCGTAGGAGGTCTCCAACTGGACGGTGCCGCGGGCCACGTCACCCACGCGCACGGCGCCGTGGGCGGTGGCGGCGGTGACCGAGGCTTCGGCGCACGCAATGATGATGTCGCCGTTGGCGCCGCGCACCCGCAGGTCGCCGGTCGCGGCGCCGATGGTCGTGGTGCCGTGCGAGTTCTTCAGGACGGCGGAGCCGTCGACGGTACCGACACGCAGGCTGCCGGTGCTGGTGGTGATCTCGGCCGTGCCCTCGACCCGGTCCACGGTGATCGAGCCGTGGGAGGCGGTCAGCGTCAGCGGGCCGGTGGTGCCGAGGCGGACGTCGCCGGACGAGGTCTTCACGTGGACCTCGCCGAGCCGGCCCTCGCCGAGCACCTGGGCCCAGGCGCCGGTCATGTCGACGCGCGAGCCCGTGGGCAGTTCGACCGCCACGTCGACGATGCCGGGGCGGCCGAGGCCGAGCAGATTGCCCTTGGGCGTCCTGACGGTCAGGACGCCGCTCGCGTACGTGACCTCGGTCTGGTCGGCCGTCCGTACGTCCCGGTCCTTCTTCGGGTCGCGGGGCCGCACCTCGACGACGGTGTCGAGGCGGTCTCCCGCGGTGAACCGGATGGAACCGGCCTCCACGTGCGCCGTGGCCGAGATCGGTTCGGGAGTGTCGAAAGAAGGCATGGCTGTCCCGTCCTCTTGAGTCTTTGGGGCGTCCCCGTTGGTGGGACGTGGTGTGGGTGGAGTGGTGCGGGTGAGGTGGTGCGGGCGGGGGCGCGGCTAGCGCACCCAGCCCGTGAGATTCTGTCCGACGGTCTGGGTCTTCTCCGTCGTACGCGGCCGGGTGCCGCCGCCGACCGCGGTCGACACGGTGCGCACCAGCCACGCGTTGACCGACAGGCCTTCGCGACTCGCGGCCTCCTCGGCTCGGGCCTTGAGGTGGGCCGGCAGACGCAGGTTGACGCGGGCGGTGCCGCCCTCGTCGCCATCGGCCGGGGCCGGGGTCGTGAACGGTTCGAGGGGCGTGGCCGGCTCCGCGGGGGCGCCACCGTCGGTGGGCCGCAACGTCACCACGAAGTCGGGGTCCAGCCCGCGCAGCCGTATGTCGACCGAGCCGGGGGCGAGCTCGCGGGTGATCTCGTCCATCGCGGCGGAGAGCACATTGAGCATGGCCAGACGGGTCGCCGACTCCAGAGGAGCGGTGAGCCGCTCGGCCAGCTCGCGGGCATCTTCCCCACCGGCTTCGGCGGCCACCGCGAGTTCGCGGCGGAGGGTGTCGACATACGGCGTGAGGTCCATGACGTCATCATGGCAGCGCTATGGCGCCATACGCAAGTCCGAATGGCGCCTTGCGTTGCCGAGCGTGGGAGCGATCGCCCTGAACTGCGGAAAGGGGAAGGGATCAATCTGAGTCGCTGCGGCGCCATCCGTGCCCATGCGCTTTCGGGATGGCGGAATGGCGCCGGGCACCATCGGACGGCGCCAAGCTGCGCCATACGGCGTCAGGTGGCGCCACAGGATGCCGCAGGAAGGCGGCCTGTCCTCGCCTCGCAGTCTGCCGCTGGGCCGAGCCCACCCGAGGCGGCACAACCAGACTCGCGGCCCCCTCGGTGCGTACCGGCGGGGCCGGGCGACGTCGACCTTGACCTGCGCTCCGATCGGCAGGCTGTTGGCCGCGCTGATGAATCTGCCGTGCTCATATCGGTCTGGGTGAGCAGGATTCCGGTGAGCTGGTTGTCCGGGTCGGCGTACGTCGTGGTGCCGGTTCCGCCGTCCCCAGCCGAACTGGCCGATGGGCGCGTAGTCGCCGCGGTAGGTGCGCACCGCCATCCCGAAGCCCCAGCCGCCCGCCCTGCATCTCGAGGCCGAGCGGCACCTGGGCGTTGTCGGTCACGGCGTCTCGAGCGGCTTGCTGCTCGGGCGTGAGGCGGTTGGTGGTCATCAGCCCGCAACGGCGGACCGGGACACGCTGGGCGGCAGCCGGTCGATCTTGTCGGCGGGCACGTGGAAACCGGTGTCCTTCATCCCCAGCGGATCGAGGATGCGCTCGCGCAGGAACGTCTCGTACGACTGGCCCGTGACCCTCGCGACAAGCACGCCGAGCAGGTCGGAGCCGATGTGATACCCCCACTGCTCGCCAGGCTGGGACATCAGCGGAAGCGTGCCGAGGCGGCGCATCCACTCGTCCGGCTCGGGCAGCGGCGCTCCGCTCGGGTACACAGAGATCGGCCGGCGCCTGGGGCAACGGCGGACCGGGCGCACGAAGCCACGCGGCAGCGTGCGCGCCGGCACAAGCAGGCTCAGTCTCCGGCACCGCCGGTCCCCGGCAGCGGCCATGGACGTGACCCCCAAGCGGTCCAGGACTTCACGAAGTCCTTCACCACTCTCCTCGAACACGCCGCTGACCTGGTCCAGCGGCTTCGTGTCAGCCCGGCGAGCGCCGCGAACGCTACGTCATCGACGATGCGGCAGAACCGAGCCGCCGCCCGGATCCCCGGGCGACAGCAATGGTCTCTCGCCTCCGCCGTGCTTTCGGTGCGGGTCCATGGAGCTGTGCGCACCGTCGGCGCCCCTTGGCCCAGACCGCTCGCGCTCGGTCGGAACTCGGTCACCAGCGGGTGATGCCCATGGTCTTCGCCGCGTCGTGGATCGCTATGTAGTGGTAGGGCGACATGCCCGACTGCTTCAGCGGAAGGTTCTTGTCGTGGGCCCGGTACTCGTCCCGCGCGCAGGCCAGCAGGTTGACGCCGTACCTGGCCGGCACGCCGGTCGTGCCGTGGATGGGGTGGGACTTGGCCGCGGTCATGCTGCCGGCCTTCGCCAGGATGCTCCGGGCCTGGTTGTAGGCGGCAGGACTGATCTGGACCGGGTTCCCCGCGCGGGGACGCAGCACACGGCGGCCGTCGGTCTCCTTCTGGACGGAGTTCACCTTGTCCGGGCCGGCCGCCGGACGGTCGCTCTTGGCGCCGACAGCGCCCGCCTGAGGGACGGCCACGGCAAGGGCCGCAGCCGCTACCGCGACGGCCAGTCCGGTACGCATGGCTGACTTCATCACTGCACGTCCTTTTCTGGTTGACGATGCCGGCGCGAGACCCTGAAGGGGCTTGCCCGACGCGGAAGATGCTCGCGGGTCTGTCGGTGACGGACCACCCCTGGTTTCATTGGGTGAACCCGTCCGGCCCGATCCGCGGGAGCTTGCGGTGAACAGCTCGCACGACGGCAGCGGCACGAACGAGGAGCGGCCCCGCGTCCGCGGACACCGCCCGGCCCACGGCGAGCCCCTTCTGGACCGGGCCTTTCGCTTGCTCACCTGCTTCGGGCCGGACGCCCCGGTGCTGTCCCTGACCGCCCTGGCCGCGCGGGCGGACCTGCCCAAGGCCACCGCGCTGCGCATCGCCCGCCGACTCGTCGAGCACGGCGCCCTGGAGCGCACCGACTCCGGCCACTACGCCATCGGCTTACGGCTGCTGGAAATCGCCACCGTGGCACCACGCGGCCACGGCCTGCGCGCCATCGCCCTCCCCTACCTGCAGGACCTCTCCCACGCCACCCGTCAGCACGTACAACTGGTCGTGCGCGAGGGCCTGGAAGGCGTCCTGATCGAACGGCTGTCCGCGCACGACGCCCAGCGCGTGATGTACCGGGTCGGCGGCCGGATGCCGCTGCACGCCACCGCCCCCGGGCTCGTCCTGCTGGCGTTCGCCCCCGCCCAGGTGCAAGAGGACTTCATGGTCGCCGACCACCCGGCCGACGAGGACAACCTGATGGGAACGGCCGAGGCGCTGCGCTCCCGGCTCGCGGCCATCCGCCGCGACCGGTTCGCGGTCTTCTCCCGCCCCCAATGGGACACCCTCATGACCGGCGTCTCCGCACCCGTCCTCGACCGGCACCACACCACCATCGCCGCCATCTCGGTCATCACTCCGTCCGAACAGAGCCAGTCGGCCGCGCACATCCCCGCCGTGGTGGCCATGGCCCGCGCCATCACCCGCGCCATGGCCACCGATCACTGACATCGGGGCGTCACCCCATCCGCTGGAGCGCGACCGCGGCGCCCAGCCCTCGGAGCAGGCCCTGGCCGCCCTCGCCCGGGAGCTGCGTCTGGGCGGCGACGAACGCGACCACCTGTTCCACCTCGCCGGCAGGCCCGTGCCTCCGGCGGTACGCGGCCCGGCCGCGAGCTTCACCTACCGCTGGTCCACCGACCCCGCAGCCCGCGTCCTCGACCCGCCCGACGACCACCCGCACCACTCCTGTGCCTTCGTCGCCGACCTCCAGGCGGTCGCCGCACGGCGCGGGCACGACAGTGGGGTGGCCCGGACGGCGACCGTACTGCGGCGGCGCAGCTCGGAGTTCGCCACGAGGCGCCGCCCAGGTGGAACTGCTCTCCGTCGTCGGCACACAGGACTCCCGTGGTACCGGACCACCATGAACATGGCGGGTCAGGGTGACACACGCCCCGCCTTGCGGGGGCGCAGCACGAAAGCCGCGAGCACCGCGGTGAGGGTCAGCCCTCCCGCGGCGATGGCGGCCACCGCGGTGAAGCCCTGGTCGTAGGCGTGCCGGGCGCCTGTCAGGATCTGGCGGGCCGTGTCCGCGTCGAGGCCGTCGGCCACGTCCTCGGCCCCGCCGAAGGACTGTTGCGCGACGGACCGGTCGTGGGGGGTCAGGCCGGTGAACGAGGGCAGCGTCAGACGGTAGGTGGCGGTCAAGGCCGTGCCGAGGACGGCCACGCCCAGACCGGCGCCGAGTTCGAAGGACGTCTCCTGGATCGCGGCGGCCTCGCCGGAGCGTTCGGGTGCCGCGGCGCTCATGATGGAGTCGGCGCCCAGCGTCATGACGACGCCCGCCCCGTATCCCGCGACGAGCATCGTTGCGATGAGCGAGCCGTAGGCGCCGCTGTCGCCGACCGGCACCAGCAGGAACAGCGCGGCCGCGAAGGCGGCGAGGGATCCGGTGAGCGACCACCGGTTGCCCCATCGGGCGGACAGCCAAGGGGCCGTCGCGGCTCCCACGGCGTTGGCGGCGGCCAGAGGCATCAGGGCCAGCCCGGCGCGCAGCGGCGAGTAGCCCCCGGTCTGCTGGAGCCATTGGGTGAGGAAGAACAGCAGGGCGACGTAGCTGCCGAAGCAGCTGATGACGCACACGGTGGCCATGGAGAAGCGCCGGCTCGAGAAGAGGGAGAAGTCCAGCAACGGCTCGGTGAGCTGTCGCTGGCGCCGTACGAAGAGGTACAGCAGGAACGCTCCGGCCGTGGCGGTGACGGCGACGGGCCAGGGCACGCTGAAGTGCTCGCCGGCCCTCTTGAGCGCGTACACCACCCCCGCCAGGCCCGCGACCGACAGGGCCACGCTGGCCACATCCCAGTGGCGGGGCGCGGAGTTCTTCGATTCCGGGATGACCCGCGCGCCCACGACGAGGATGACGAGGACGATCGGGACGTTGACGAGGAAGACCGCACCCCAACCCCAGCGCTGGGTCACCAGGCCTCCCACCAGCGGTCCGACGGTCGCGCCCACGCTGTGCGCCGCCGTCCAGACGCCGATGGCGACGGCCCGTTCGCGGTCGTCGGTGAAGACGACCCTGATCACCGCGACGGTGGATGCCATGATCATGGCCGCGCCGACGCCGAGCGCGACCCGGGCGGCGATCAGCTGGGGTGTGGTCGTGGAGAACGCGGCGGCGGCGGAGGCCAGGCCGAACAACGCGAAGCCGCTGAGCACCATGCGCTTGCGGCCGATGCGGTCGCCCAGGGTTCCGCACGTCACGAGCAGGGAGGCGAGCGTCAGGGAGTACACGTCGACGATCCACAGCAGCTGCACACCGCTGGGGTGCAGGTCCCGGGTCATGCTCGGTACGGCCACGTGCAGCACGGTCAGGTCGATGCCGCACAGGAGCAGGCTGGTGGAGAGCACTGCCAGGACCGCCCAGCGCCGCGTCGGCGTGACGGGGTCGGCCGGGGGACGGGACGAGGCTGTGGGCGCCGGCGCTTCGCTCTTCGACATGACTGCACTATCGGCCGCTACCGCCGTACCGTACAAGTACGGTCATGAATGTGCCGTAGTACCATTCTGTATACCGACTTGGGGGTGGACTCGATGCGGGACAACATCCAGGACGCACCGGATTACTGCGCCGTTGAGGCTGCAATGGAGGTGCTCGGCGGCCGGTGGAAGCTGGCGATCCTCAAGCAACTCCTCACCGGAACACAGCGCTTCAGCGAACTGAAGCGTGCTCTGCCGCGCATCACCCAGCGCATGCTCACTCGTCAGTTGCGAGAGCTGGAGGCGGACGGGCTGGTCACGCGGACCGTGCACCGCGAGGTGCCGCCGCGCGTCGAGTACGCGCTCACCGAGGCAGGGCGGAGCCTGGACGCCATCACGGCTCAGCTCGACGCATGGGGACGCTGGTACCGCGATACGCATAAAAAGTTGGCCGCCGCGACGGCGTAGTGGTCGGTGCCGCAGGGGCGCCCCCGAGGCCCGGGGCTCGCGCCCGGGCGGGGCGTCCTCGTCAAGGACGGGCTCGGCTCAGGCCGTGGTGAACACCTGCTGGAAGTCCAGGCGCGGGCCGCGGGAATGCCGGACACCCTTGGGCGGCCAGCCGATGTTCACCACGGCCAGCACGAAATGCGCGCTCTCCGCGAAGAATTCCTTGTTGATGCCGATGGCGTCGAAACCGGACATCGGCCCCGCTGCCAGTCCGGCCGCCCGGATCCCGACGATGAAGTAGGCGACTTGCAAGGCACCGTTGAACTCGGCTGACCGTTCCCGAACGGCGGGGTCGGCGTAGAAGCGCGTGGCCGCATCCGGGAACAGGGGGAATTGTTCGGGGAGTTCGGTGTGGAAGTCGCGGTCTCCCGCGAGAATGGCGACCAGTGGTGACCGCGCGGTCTTCTCGCGGTTTCCGCGAGCCATGTGCCCGACCAGCTTCCGGCGGGCCTCGTGGGAACGCACGAGCACCACGCGCAGCGGTTGCTGGTTGAAGGCGGTGGGACCGTACTTGACCAGGTCGTAGACAGCCTGGATGGTCTTGTCGGTCACGGGTTCGTCGGTGAAGGTGTGGGTGGAATGTGCCTGCCGGAACAGCAGATCCTGAGCCACGGTGTCCAGTCGTAGCGCGGAGCCGGGCGGTGTCATCGGCATGTCTCCTGCGTCAGTCGTCCGGCCTGCCGTGCCCGCCCGGAGATGCGTCGAGCCGGGCGGGCAGGCTGCGGCGTGGCGGCGCCGCCCGGGGGTGGTCAGAATTCCCCGAGGTTCTCCTTCAGGGTGCGGCCGGTGGCATAGGCCGTACGGGTGAGGCCCAGGCGCTGGAGCGCGGGGACGAGTCCGTCGGTGACCTCCGCGACGTACCGGCGGTTCAAGCGCAGCAGTGGGGTGGTGATCATGAAACCGTCGCCGCCGACCTCCGCCATGACCTCGCCCATGCGCGTCGCCACCTGATCCGGCGTTCCGACCAGTTCCACCGACGACACCAGGCCGCCGGCGGAGTCGGCGACCAGCTCCCGCAGGGTCTTTCCGCTGCCCCATTGCTGGAATTGGTCGAGCGATCCTTGTTCGCCGTTGGTCTCCAGCCGGTGGGGCAGGGGCTTGTCGAGGTCGAACTGCGCGAAGTCGATCTCGGTGAGCGCCGAGGTCTGGGCGAGGATGTCGTGGATGAATTGCGGGGAGGACACCATGCGGGCCTGCTTGTCCCGGGCGTCCTGCTCGGTCTCGCCCAGGACCGGGGTGACGCAGAACAGCACTTTGACGCCGTCGGGGTCGCGGCCGAAATCCTCGGCGTGCCGACGTACGTCGGCACGGAACTCCCGCATGCCGTCGACACCGTTGGCGATGGCGATGACGGAGTCCGCGTTGCGTGCGGCGAAGACGCGCCCGCGGGGCGAGGCACCGGCCTGGATGAAGGCGGGGCGGTGCTGGGGCGAGGGCACGGTGTTGAGCGGTCCGCGCACGCTGAAGTGTTTGCCCTTGAAATGGATCGGCCGGACCTTGGTGTGATCGGCGTAGATGCCGTTCTCCCGGTCCAGGACGACCGCGTCCCGGTCCCAGGAGGCGAAGAGCTGCCGGACGACGTCCACGTATTCGTCCGCCATTTCGTAGCGGACGTTGCGCGGCGGCAGCTCGGTCATGCCGAAGTTCTGTGCCGCCAGGGTCTCGGCGCTGGTGACGATGTTCCAGCCGAAGCGCCCGCCCAGCATGCTGTCCATCGTCGAGGCGAGGCGCGCCGTCATGAACGGCGGGTAGGCCAGCGTGGACAGGGTGGCGACGATGCCCAGGTGGGAGGTGGCGAGCCCCATGGCCACGGCCAACGGGACCGGGTCGTGTTTGGGCACTGACATGGCCTGTCTCAGGGCTGCCTCCGATGATCCGCCGTAGCTCTCGGGAACCATCAGCTTGTCCTCGACGATGACGTAGTCGAAGCATGCGCGTTCCAGGGCCTGGGCGACCTCGGTGTGGAACTTCCCGTCCCAGGGCGCTCCTCCTGTGCCGAAGGGGCCCTGCCAGTCGTCGGGGGTGAAGTTGAAGATGAAGGCGAGATGGAACTTACGCGTCACGCGTCTTCCCTCCGCTCTCGGCGGCCGCCGCGCGCCGGTCCGGCCGGGTGCGGGCGAACAGCAGTCCGTCGCCGTCCCGGATCAGGCCGACGGCCTCCTCGGTCACATGCCGGAACAGCTTCTCCCCCAAGGCCGCGCTCGAGCCCGACGTGGGCGACAGGATGCCGTGGTTGGTGGTCCGTTCCGTGTCGATGGGGTGCAGGTACACACCGTTGCGGGGCGGGTGGTCGTGGTCGGGCCGGTCGTCCCTCACCAGGTCCGGGCGCAGGTAGAGCATCAGACTCGTCTCGGTCAGCCCGGCGTGCTCGGCGTGCCAGCCCGGGAAGGACGGGAACTCGGCGGTGAGCCAGGACTCCTGGACGACGCTCCACCAGCTGAAGGCGAAGATCTCCTTCCCCTCGGCCGCTCCGTCCTGCCGCAGCTGGTCCAGGGCCTCGAAGATGAACGGTTCGTTCTCGTAGTGCCCGTTGACCACGACCAGGCGGAGGAAGGGCAGCGTCAGCAGAGAGGCGAACGCGTCCCGCAGGAATCGGACGAGTGTGTCGCCCCGCACGTACAACGTGCCGGGGAAGGAGAGGCCACCACCGCTCTGCGGCAGCGAGCGGGCCGCGACCGGCTGGACGGGAAGGGTGAGTCCGCCCAGGTCCGCGGCGATCTGGCGGGCGAACTCCTCGGCCAGGATGGAGTCCACGGAGAGCGGCAGGTGCGGGCCGTGCTGCTCCGTGGCCCCGATCGGCCAGACCAGTGTGCGGTAGGAGGAGACGCTCTCCCTGACCTGAGGGCTGGTGAGTTCGTCGAACGCGGCCACCTGTGGCGGTTCGGGGCTCACGAGGTCTCCTCCAGGGCAGCGGCCGTGATCCCGGCGGACTCGGTGACGATGCGGTCCAGTGTCGCGTGCATGTCCGTGTGCAGAGCCGTGTAGACCTGTACGGCATTGGCACCGACGGCCAGGTAGTCGGCGACGTCGCGCCCCGACGCCACGCCTCCGCAGCCCAGGATCGGGAGATCGAAACCACGGGCCCGCAGTCGCCAGATCGCCGCCAGCACGAGCGGTTTGATGCCGGGGCCGGAGTAGCCGAAGGCGCCCCCCAGCTCCGGCTCACCCGTGGCCGGGGAGATCGCGGCTCCTGGGATCGTGTCGCTCACCGTGACGGCGTCGGCCCCGCCCGCCAACGCGGCGCGTGTCCGGTCCGCCAGCCCCTCACCGACGGCCAGC
Organism: Streptomyces roseifaciens; assembly: GCF_001445655.1. Lineage (NCBI taxonomy): Bacteria > Bacillati > Actinomycetota > Actinomycetes > Kitasatosporales > Streptomycetaceae > Streptomyces > Streptomyces roseifaciens. The sequence continues at coordinate 44,264 of NZ_LNBE01000001.1, read as the reverse complement.
TTCACGGAGAAGGGCAGCGACGTACGGGAACGCGTGACGGAGGTGTAGGCGTGGACGCGGTCGGGAGTGTCCTCCTCGAGACCCGACTCCTCGTTCAGGCAGGAGATGCCGAGTTCGAGCGCCCGGCAACCGGTCGTCTGCACCTCCGCCGCGAGCGCGCCCAGTTCCTCGGGCGAGCCGGCGTGCAGGGAGGCGATGACCGGCAGATCGTCCTGTGCGAAGGAGCGAAGTGCCGCCAGCCAGCTGCCGACCGGTCGTTTCGAGTACGTGGTGCTGTTGAGCATGCCCGTGGGCAGCCGTACGAGCCGCTCGTCGAGGTCCGTGGGCGGGCTGGGATGGATGGTCTTGGTGACGACCGCGCCGGCTCCGGTCTCGAGAAGCCTGCGGATGTTGCGCTCCTGGTCGGTGAGCAGCCCGGACCCGACGATCACCGTGTTCCTGATCCTCATGCCCAGAACGTGAGCAGCGGACACATGGTCCTCCTGTCTGCGGTCTCTAGGCGGGGATCCCGGCCCCGACGGCTTCGCGTTGCTGCCGAGTGGCCTCGAGAACGGAGCCGATGAGAAGCCCGGGACTGCCGCTGAACTCGTCGAAGTCGATGGTGTGCACTGCACCGACCCGGTGCAGCCCCTTCAGGAGGTGGCTGGCCGAGTCGACGAAGGGCTGTGTCGTGATGAGGACGACCGGACGACCCATGGCCGTCGCCCAACCCAGTTCGACGTGGGTGCCGTCGGTGCGGCGCAGTGTCCGGTCGTCCAGCACGGGAAGAATCGGAACAAAGACATCGCACTTCTGCATCCAGCGGTAGTCACGTACCGAGACCTGGTCCGGTGTGAAGGACGCCGTCTTCGCACCGAACTGCTCCACGGCATGGGCGGAGAAGACATTCCCGCCGGATTCCCGGACGGTCCGGATCGCCGTGGAAATGGCGTCCTGGAGCTGCCCGACGAATCCGTTCGGAAGTATGGCGTGCTGGATCGGGCCGCCTATGAAGACATCGAGGCCGGTGAGCGGCCCGGGCTGGCCGTGCGTGGTGATCACTGTTTCTGCTCCTTGCTGATGGAATCTGTGCGAATGACAGCAGGTCATATATCCGGGCCGCCCGGATCTGCGGGCGGTTCGGCGATCCGGGTGTACTGTCCGCGGAAATACAGCAGAGGATGACTGCCGGGGATCGCGCCGAGCCGGCGTACGTCGCCCCGGACAATGGTGTGGTCCCCGCCGGGGTACTCCGACCGGAGACCGCATTCGATCCACGCGGCGACCCCGTGCAGCACCGGCAGGCCGCCTGCGGAACATGTCCATTCCACCCCCTCGAACCTACCGCCCCCGGCCCGGGCGAACCGGTCGCTGATCGGGGCCTGGTCCTCTGCCAGGACGTTGACGCAGAAGGAGCCGACCGACCTGATCGCCGGCCACGTCGTGGACGTCCGGCCGGGGCAGAGGAGCACTTGCGGCGGATTCAAGGAGAGCGCCGAAAAGGCCTGGCAGGTGAATCCGACCGGACCCGAGGGCGCCACCGCGGTGACTACGGTAATACCGGAACAGAAGAATCCGAGCGTGGCCCGGAAGGTCTCCGGTGTGCATTGACCGGGCAGTGTTGCGGTTCCTGACTCGCCTGGCAATGTGACCTCATCGAGCGCTGGGAGGAGTGTGATGTCGCGCAGAAGGAGGGTGACATCGTGCGCGGAAGCGGGTCAATCGATGGTTGTCGTTTTGGCCGGATCCAGGGCGGGACGCCGACCAAGTGGACGGTTTACACGGGATGCCCGAATGATTTCCAGGATTGCCCGTAGAAGCGTTGAGAGATGCCCGGAAGGACGTCCGGAGCGGAAATGACAAGCCTTGGCCCGCCCCACCTCCACGGACCCGGCGCGGAACCGCTTGCGCGCATATCGGCCATGCTTGTCACCGGCGGAGAGCGAAACCGGCTCGGTGCGGTATCAACCAGGAAACACCTCAACCGATCACGGGAGCCGATGCCATGTGCCGCATGGTGAAACAGATCTTCGTCACGGGGGGTGTCGCCTCCTCGCTCGGCAAGGGACTGACCGCCTCCAGCCTGGGCGCGCTGCTCAAGGCCCGGGGACTGCGGGTCACGATGCAGAAGCTCGACCCCTACCTCAACGTAGACCCGGGCACGATGAACCCCTTCCAGCACGGTGAGGTGTTCGTCACCAACGACGGTGCCGAGACCGACCTGGACATCGGTCACTACGAGCGTTTCCTGGACGTCGACCTCGACGGCAGCGCGAACGTCACCACCGGCCAGGTGTACTCCTCGGTGATCGCCAAGGAGCGGCGTGGTGAGTACCTGGGTGACACCGTGCAGGTCATCCCGCACATCACCAACGAGATCAAGCACCGTATCCGCCGGATGGCGACGGACGACGTCGATGTGGTGATCACCGAGGTCGGCGGGACGGTGGGTGACATCGAGTCGCTGCCGTTCCTGGAGACGGTCCGTCAGGTCCGTCACGAGGTCGGCCGGGACAACGTCTTCGTCGTCCACATCTCCCTCCTGCCCTACATCGGTCCGTCGGGTGAGCTGAAGACCAAGCCGACCCAGCACTCGGTGGCGGCGCTGCGCAACATCGGTATCCAGCCCGATGCGATCGTGCTGCGTGCCGACCGTGAGGTGCCCACGGCCATCAAGCGCAAGATCTCGCTGATGTGTGATGTCGACGAGGCTGCCGTGGTCGCGGCCATCGACGCCCCGTCGATCTACGACATCCCCAAGGTCCTGCACACCGAGGGCCTGGACGCCTATGTGGTGCGCAAGCTGGACCTGCCTTTCCGTGACGTGAACTGGACCCAGTGGGAGGACCTGCTGGACCGCGTCCACAACCCCTCCCACGAGGTCACGGTCGCGCTGGTCGGCAAGTACATCGACCTGCCCGACGCCTACCTGTCGGTGACCGAGGCCATCCGTGCGGGCGGCTTCGCCAACCGTGCCAAGGTCAAGGTCAAGTGGGTCGCCTCCGACGACTGCAAGACCCCGGCCGGCGCCGCCGCCGCGCTCGGTGACGTCGACGCCATCTGCGTCCCCGGCGGCTTCGGCGACCGCGGCGTGAACGGCAAGGTCGGCGCGATCACCTACGCCCGCGAGAACAAGGTGCCGCTGCTGGGCCTGTGCCTGGGCCTGCAGTGCGTGGTCATCGAGGCCGCCCGCAACCTGGCCGGCATCGAGGGCGCGAACTCCACCGAGTTCGACCCGGCCACCGCCAACCCGGTCATCTCCACGATGGCCGAGCAGCTGGACATCGTCGCCGGCGAGGGCGACATGGGCGGAACGATGCGCCTGGGCATGTACCCGGCCAAGCTCGCCGAGGGCTCCATCGTCCGCGAGGTCTACGACGACCAGCCCTACGTGGAGGAGCGCCACCGTCACCGCTACGAGGTGAACAACTCCTACCGCGCCGAACTGGAGAAGGCCGGCCTGGTCTTCTCGGGCACCTCCCCCGACAACAAGCTCGTCGAATACGTCGAGTACCCCCGCGAGGTCCACCCCTACCTCGTCGCCACCCAGGCCCACCCCGAGCTGCGCTCCCGCCCGACCCGCCCCCACCCGCTCTTCGCCGGCCTGATCAAGGCAGCCACGGCTTGCAGCGGCCGACCCGGCCCGATGCCGATGCTCGCACTGTGAGCCGGCGGGCCCGGGACGAAAGCGGAACGAGAGGAACAGTCACGAAACGGCTGCTCCCGAGGAGGATCCGGGCGTGCCCGGCGGCGTGTCCGGGGCGCCGCTGCAGCCCGGCACCGACGGGCCCCTTCCGGCAACGGGCACCTTCGGGCACGAACGGCGCCGCGCCGGTCTTGGCCAAGTGGCCGAGGCACTTGTAAAACACACGAGGAAGCCCGAACGGGCATCGTGGCACCACCACAGACGAACGGGGGCGTGCCATGGACGCGGAGGAACGCCGCAGGGGGGTCCTGGAACTGGCGCGCCGGACCGGATCGGTGGACGTCGGCAAGCTCGCCGCCGACTTCGGTGTGGCGAGGGAGACGATCCGCCGGGACCTGAGCATCATGGAGGCGCACGGGCTGGTGCGGCGCACGCACGGCGGAGCGTATCCCGTCGAGAGCGCCGGCTACGAGACCACCCTGGCCTTCCGCACCACCCGGCACGTGCCGGAGAAGCATCGCATCGCGACAGCCGCCGGGGACCTGGTGGGCGACGCGGAAACGATCTTCGTCGACGAGGGCTTCACGCCCCAGCTCATCGCTCAGGCACTGCCCCGCGTCCGCCCCCTCACCGTGATCACGGCGTCCCTCGCAACGGCGACCTCGCTGGCGAACATCGATCCGATCACCGTGCTGCTGCTCGGCGGCCGAGTGCGCGGCGGCACCTTGGCGACCGTCGGGCACTGGACCACGCACATGCTGTCCGGGTTCGTGATCGATCTCGCGTTCATCGGCGCCAACGGCATCTCCCGCGAACACGGACTGACCACGCCCGATCCCGTGGTCAGCGAGGTGAAGGCGCAAGCCGTCCGGGTGTCGCGGCGCCGCGTGTTCGCCGGTGTGCACACCAAATTCGGGGCCGGCAGCTTCTGCCGGTTCGCGGAGGTGTCCGACTTTGAAACGATCATCACGGACACGGCTCTGCCCCTGCCGGAGGCTCATCGCTACTCCCTCATGGGCCCCCAGGTCATCAGGGTCTGAAGGGCCCCAGGACACCAGGAGCTGCCTTGGCGCACAGGACCGTACGCCGCGTTCGCACGGCGATGGCATCGGCAGTGGCAGCCGGACTGCTCGCGGGATGCGCCGGCGCGGGCGGCGCCGCCTCCTCGCCCCGCGGCGGCGCCGTCGACGTCCTCATGGTCAACAACCCGCAGATGGTCGAGCTCCGCAAGCTCACCGCGGCGCACTTCACGAAGGACACCGGTATCGAGGTGAACTTCACGACGCTGCCCGAGAACGACGTCCGGGACAAGGCCGGGCAGGACTTCGCCAATCAAGCCGGCCAGTACGACGTGGCGACCATCAGCAACTTCGAGGTCCCGTTCTACGCCCGGAACGGCTGGCTGCGCCCCCTGGACCCGTACGCGGCCGAGGACAGCACCTTCGACCGGGCCGACCTCCTCGATCCCGTGCGCCGGTCGCTGACCGCCGACGACGGCAGGCTCTACGGGGTGCCGTTCTACGGTGAGTCGTCCTTCCTGATGTACCGCAAGGACGTCTTCGCGGAGAAGGGCCTGACCATGCCCGCTCACCCCACCTGGCACCAGGTCGCGGACCTGGCCGCGGCCGTGGACGGCGCGCGAAAGGGCATGCGGGGCATCTGCCTGCGGGGCCAACCCGGCTGGGGAGAGGTCATCGCGCCGCTCACCACCGTCGTGAACACCTTCGGCGGCACGTGGTTCACCAAGGACTGGCAGGCGCGGCTGACCGCGCCGGAGTTCGTGAGGGCGACCGAGTTCTACGTCCGTCTGGTGCGCGAGCACGGCGAGAAGGGCGCCGCCCAGTCCGGTTACGCCGAGTGCCTCAACGGTGTCGTCCAGGGCCGGGCCGCCATGTGGTACGACGCCACGGCCGCCGCCGGGCCGCTCGAGGCCGCCGGGTCCCCGGTGAAGGGCAGGATCGGCTACGCGCCCGCCCCCGTGGAGCGGACCGCCTCCTCCGGCTGGCTCTACACCTGGGCGTGGGGCCTGCAGAAGGCGTCCCGGAATCCGGACAAGGCATGGAAGTTCATCTCCTGGGCGTCCGGCAAGGAATACGAAGCGCTCGTCGGCAGGGAGGCCGGCTGGGCCGGCGTCCCTGCCGGCAAGCGCGCCTCGACGTACGAGAGCCGGCCGTACCGCCAGGCCGCTGCAGCCTTCTGGGACGTCACGCGCGCCTCGATCGCCGCCACCGACCCATGGCGTCCGGGAACCCAGCCGAGGCCCGCCCCGGGCATCCAGTTCGTCGGGATCCCGGAGTTCTCGGACCTGGGCACCAAGGTGTCACGGGAGATCAGTGCCGCGATCGCCGGTCGGCAATCCGTCGCGACGTCCCTGCGGAAGTCGCAGAAGATGGCGGAGCGGATCGGCGAGAGGTACCGAAGCCGATGACCGCCCCCGTCACGGCAGGCGCCGCGGCCCGCACAGGCAACCCACCGCGTGGCGCCGCGCGTCGGCGCCGGAAGCGCGGGACGAGTTCCTGGGCCGTCCGTGCCCCGCTGCTGCCCGCCCTGGTGTTCGTGATCGCTGTCACTCAACTGCCCTTCGTGGCGACCCTCGTGCTGTCCCTCTTCGACTGGAACGCGTTCCACCCGGGTGGCCGGCGCTTCATCGGCCTCGACAACTACGCCGCGGTGCTCGGCGACACCGCGGTACGCGACGCGGTCGTCACCACCACGGTCCTCACGGCCTCCGTGGTCGCCGCCGCCCTGGTCCTGGGACTGGCATTGGCGCTGCTGCTCGACCGCCGCTTCCCCGGCAGGGCGCTGGTGCGCACCATGCTGATCACCCCGTTCCTCCTGGTGCCCGTCGCAGCGGCGCTGCTCTGGAAGCACCTGCTCCTCAACCCGGAGTACGGCCTGCTCAACGGTGCGCTCACCTGGGCGGCCCGGCTCGTCGGCGACGGTGACGCGCCACAGCCGGACTGGATCTCCACCGCCCCGCTGATCGCGGTGGGCACCGCGCTGGTGTGGCAGTGGACCCCGTTCATGATGCTGATCGTGCTGGCCGGGCTGCGCAGCAGGTCACCGGAGAGCATGGAGGCCGCCAGGATGGACGGCGCGAGCGAGGCGCAGATCTTCCGCTATCTGACGCTGCCTCACCTGCGTCGGTATCTCGAACTGGGCGCGCTGCTGGGCTCCGTCCACATCGTCCAGAACTTCGACGCCGTGTTCACGATCACCTCGGGGAGCCTGGGCACCGCCAACCTCCCGTACACCGTCTACCAGATCTTCTACCAGGCCCACGAGTACGGGCAGGCGTCCGCGGCCGGAGTGCTCGTCGTCCTCGGCTCCCTCGTCATCGCCGCCGTGGCGCTGCGCGTCGTCTCGTCGCTGCTCCGGGGGGAGGCGTCCCGCGGATGACCGCCGTCACCACCGCTCCCGTGCGCCGCCACGGCCGGCACGGGCGGGTGTTCCTGGGGCTGCTGGCCTGGCTGGCCGGCATCGTCTTCTTCCTGCCCGTGGCCTGGATGTTCCTCACGTCACTGCACTCCGAGGCCGACGCGGCCGTCAATCCGCCCGCGGTGGCCGCATCGCTCGGCTTGGACGGCTACCGCGCGTTCTTCGGCTCCGGCGGAGGAGCGAGCCCCTGGCCATCTCTGATCAACTCCACTACGGTCGCCGTGACATCGACGACGTGGGTGCTGCTCCTGGCCTTGCCGGCCGCATACGCGCTGTCCGTCCGCCCTGTGCGTGGCTGGCGGGACACGCTCTTCTTCTTCCTCTCCACGAAGATGCTGCCGGTCGTGGCCGGCCTGCTGCCGGTGTATCTGTTCGCCAGGAACACCGGCCTGCTCGACAACGTCTGGCTGATGGCCGTCCTCCACACCTCCATGAACCTGCCGATCGCCGTATGGATGACGCAGTCCTTCCTTGCGGACGTCCCCGTCTCCATCGTCGAGGCCGCCCGCGTCGACGGAGCCCGGCTCCCCACGATCCTCGCCCGCGTCCTCGTCCCCGTCCTCGCTCCCGGCATCGCCGCGACCGCGCTGATCTGCTGCATCCTCAGCTGGAACGAGCTGCTCCTCGCCCAGGTACTCACATCGGTGACCGCGCAGACCGCCCCCGTGTTCCTGACAGGATTCATCACCGGCGAGGGCTTGTTCCTCGCCCAGCTCTGCGCCGCCTCGGTCGTCGTCTCGCTGCCGGTGCTGGCCGCCGGCCTCGCCGCCCAGGACAAGCTCGTCCAGGGCCTCTCCTTAGGAGCCGTGAAATGAGGGCCGTCCTCATCGAAGCCCCCGGCCGGATCCGTCTCACCACGCTGAGCGACCCGACCCCCGGTCCCCGCGACGTCGTGATCGGCGTCGCCGCGTGCGGCCTGTGCGGCACCGACCTGCACATCCTCCAAGGCGAGTGCGGTGCACTGCTGCCCATCGTGCCCGGGCACGAGTTCGCCGGGGAGATCGTCGCCACCGGCACGCGCGTCACCGGGCTCGCCGTCGGCGATCGCGTGGCCGTCGACCCGTCGCTCTACTGCCAGGAATGTCGCTACTGTCGCCTCGGCCGAGGCAATCTCTGCGACCGCCGGGGCGCTCTCGGCGTCACCGTCCCGGGCGGTGCCGCGGAGTACGCCGTCGCCCCGGCGGCCAACTGCGCTCGGCTGCCCGAGCACGTCGACACGCGGGACGCACCGCTGATCGAGCCGCTCTCCTGCGCGGTGCGCGGCTACGACGTGCTCGGCAGCCGCCTCGGAGCCGAGGTCCTCATCTACGGTGCGGGCACGATGGGCCTGATGATGCTGGAGCTGGCCAAACGCACCGGCGCCGCCTCCGTGGACATCGTGGAGATCAACCCCGCCCGGCTCGCCACCGCAGGATCCCTGGGCTGCACCCGTGCCGCGCGCTCGGCGGAGGAACTGGACCAGCCCCGGGGCTGGGACGTGGTCATCGACGCCACCGGCGACGCGGCCGCCATCCAGGACGGCCTGCGACGGATCGCCAAGGCCGGCACGTTCCTGCAGTTCGGTGTCAGCGCTGCCACGACCACCGCGGTCATCGAGCCGCACCGCGTCTACAGCCACGAGATCACCATCACCGGCTCGATGGCGGTCCTCCACAGCTACGAACGCGCGGCCGGCCTCTTCGCCGCCGGCGTCCTCGATCCGGCAGTGTTCATCACTCACCGCCTGCCGCTCGAACACTATCCGGAAGCCATCGAGCGATTCGCCTCGGGCGAAGGCCAGAAGATCGTGGTCGTGCCCTGACTTCGCGCGAGCCGTCGGCTGGACGGCGTGCGATCAGCCCGTCGAGCGAGGCCGGAACGGCCGGCCCTTGCACCGTTCGCTGTTCTTCGGATCCAATTTGCCCTCTCGTTGTGGTCCCGGCCCGACGGGCACGGGACCATGGGGATATGACCACGGCCCACAGTGCCGACACACCGTCCGGAAGCCCGGCGGATCCCGGAGCACCGGTCATGAACGGACAGACCGCGAGCGGCCCGGACACCAGCCGCCAGGAGCACGAGCGCCGCGAAATAGCCGCCCTCACCGAGCGACTGACAAGCCGCTACGGCACCCTCCCGGCCTCGGTCGTCGAGGCGGCCGTCCGTACGGCCGAGGACAGCATGCGCGACGCCCGCATCCGGGACTACGTCCTGATCTTCATCGAACGGCGGGCCCGGGCCGCCCTCGATCAGCGGTGAAGAACAGCATCTGACCGACACCGCCCACGACGTCGCCCCCGGCGACGCGAACCGGACGATCACAGGGCGGCCTGCGCGTCGTCCTTCGATGCCCGGGCCGCGCTACGTAAAATTGGATCCCATTACCAACTCCGTCGCCACGGTCCCGGAGCCCTCCGCTGGAAGGCACGCGGCTACGCGGGGACAATGAGGTGATAACCGTTCCGGTTTCCTCTGTTCCCGGAGGACGCGTATGCGGATGCGGGCCCCTGCACCGGTCCTCCTCGCCGTGCTGTGCACGGCGGCGGCCTCCGGCTGCGGCGGTGGAGCGGGGTCCGGGCCCGCCACCGGTACGGGCAGCGCCGCCCCGGCGTCCGCCGTACGGGTGGTGGCGTCCACGAACGTGTACGGGGACATCGTGCGGCAGGTCGGGGGCGACAAGGCCGACGTCGTCTCGCTCATCGACGACCCCGCCCAGGACCCGCACTCCTACGAAGCCGGCGCCCGGAACCAGCTGGCGCTGTCCAGAGCGCGCGTCGTCGTCGAGAACGGCGGCGGTTACGACGATTTCGTCGGCAGGATGCTCCGTACCGCGAAGAACGCGTCGGCCGAGGTCATCAACGCAGTACAGGTCTCGGGGAAGACGGCCCCGGCGGGCGGCGAGCTCAACGAGCACGTCTGGTACGACCTCACCACGGCCGGCCGGCTCGCCGACCGCATCGCCGACGCCCTCGCGAAGGCCTCCCCCGGCGACGGCGACCTCTTCCGGCGGAACGCCAGGGCCTTCAACGACAAGCTGGCCCCTCTGCGCGCCGCGGAGGCCCGTATCAAGGCGGAGCACCCTGGCGCCGCCGTGGCGGTCACCGAGCCGGTGCCGCTCTACCTGACCGAGGCGTGCGGGCTGCGGAACAGCACACCGGCGGAATTCAGCGAGGCCGTCGAGGAGGGCAGCGAGGTCTCCCCGAGCGCCATGCGGCAGATGCTCGGGCTCCTCACCGGAAAGCGCGTGGAGGCCCTGGTCGTCAACGAGCAGACGGCCGGGCCGCCGACGGAGAAGGCCGAGCGGACCGCGCGGGACAACGGCATCCCGGTGGTCCCGGTGACCGAGACCCTGCCCCGCGGCCAGGACTACACCGGCTGGATGCGGGCCAACGTGGACGCGCTCGGGAAGGCCCTGGACTCGTGACGAGCCGCGACCGATCCCCCGCGCCGGTGGTCAGCCTGCGCGGCGCCGAGCTGGCCTACGGCCCGAAACTGCTGTGGCGCGGCCTGACCTTCGACATGCGGCCCGGGGAGTTCCTCGCGGTGCTGGGACCGAACGGCTCCGGCAAGACCAGCCTGCTGAGGGTCCTCCTGGGCCGGCAGCCCCTCACCGCAGGATCGGTGATCGTGCTGGGCGGGCCCCCGCACAACGGCAGCAGGCGCATCGGCTACGTGCCGCAGCACAAGACCCTGCCCGCCGTCACGGCGCTGCGGGCGCGTGACCTGGTGCGGCTCGGCCTGGACGGCCACCGCTGGGGCCCCCGGCCCGCCTCCGCCGCCACCCGCAGCCGGGTGAACGAGCTGCTGGAGGTGGTCGGGGCGACGGCGTACGCGGACGTGCCGCTCGGCCGTCTCTCCGGCGGTGAGCTGCAGTGCGTGCGGATCGCCCAGGCCCTTGCCACCGACCCGCGGATCCTGCTCTGCGACGAGCCGCTGCTCTCCCTGGACCTGCACCACCAGCGCTCGGTCACCGCGCTGGTGGACCGGCGGCGCCGCTCCGCCGGCACCGCGGTGGTGTTCGTGACGCACGAGATCAACCCGGTGCTGAGCATGGTGGACCGGGTCCTGTACCTGGCCCGGGGAGGATTCCGCATCGGCCCGCCGGACGAGGTGATGACCTCGGCGACCCTGTCCCGGCTGTACGGCACCCGCGTCGACGTGGTGCGGGTGCGGGACCGGATCGTCGTCGCCGGAGCCCCGGACGACAGCACCGTGCACAACCATGCGGGCGGCACGGACAACACCAGGCCGGACGGCAGCGGGCCGGGCAATGGTGCGCCGCCGTGACCGGCTGCGCCCGTCCCGGAGGCTGCGCGGTCGGCCGTGTGCTCGCCGACGGCGAGCAGGACACCGGCATCCTGGGTCAGATCTTCGGCTTCGACCACTACGGCGAGCTGCTCGCACTCGCCCAGGATGCGCTGCTCGCCGGAGCTCTGCTCGGGCTGGTCGGCGGCCTGGCCGGGGTCTTCGTCGTCATGCGGGACCTGCCGTTCGCCGTGCACGGCATCAGTGAACTGTCCTTCGCGGGAGCGTCGGCCGCGCTGTTCCTGGGGATGAATATCGTGGCCGGGTCCATCGTCGGCTCGCTCCTGGCCGCGGGAACCATCGGCGCCCTGGGGGTCCGGGCGCGCGACCGCAATGCGGTGATCGGCATCATCATGCCCTTCGGTCTCGGCCTCGGCGTGCTGTTCCTGTCGCTCTACAAAGGCCGTGCGGCGAACAAGTTCGGCGTCCTGACCGGCCAGATCGTCGCCGTCGCCACCCCGCAGACGGCGTGGCTCGTCGGCACGTCCGCCGTGGTGCTCGTCGTTCTCGCGATCATGTGGAGGCCGCTGACGTTCGCCAGCGCCGATCCGGAGGTGGCCGCGGCCCGGGGCGTGCCGGTGCGGGCCCTGTCCCTCGCGTTCATGCTCGTCCTCGGCCTCGCCGTGGCTCTGTGCGTACAGATCGTCGGAGCGCTGCTGGTCCTTTCGCTCCTCGTGACCCCGGCGGCCGCCGCCGCGCGCGTCACGGCGTCGCCCGTGGTGCTGCCGCTGCTCAGCGTCACTTTCGCGCTGGTGTCGATGGAGGGCGGTCTCCTGCTCGCCCTCGGCAGCACGCTGCCGGTCAGCCCGTACGTCACGACGATCTCCTTCGCGATCTACCTCGGCTGCCGTCTCGCGGGCGCGCGCCGGACCGCCGTGGCCTGACGCGCCACGGAGCCGGAGCGGCTGCCGCCGACGCCAAGGCCTCGTACGCCTCGTGTGCCTCCTACACCTTGTACGCCTCGTATGCCTCGGCCATCGATCAGGCGCACACTGGACACGAGACTCCGAACAGCCCTGTCCCGGCAGGTACGGAAGGAGCGCTCCATGCACCCCGTCGCTCTCGCCGGCGCCGCAGCCGGCCGTCTCGCGCACTACGCCATCTCCGGGGTGGTGGGCGGACTGATCATCCAAGGAGCCTCCAAACGTCTCCCGGAGGCGAAGCCCGCCGCCAGGAAGGCGCTCGTGGGCGGCATCGCCGGCGGCATCGTGGCCGGCCGGTGGCTCGCCTCCGCCGCCGAGGAAGCGCGGCTGAAGGCCGGGGACATGCTCGCCGAGGCCCGCACGACGCTGGGCGAGGAGGCATCACCCCCGTCCGCGGTCGGCACCGAGGACCACGACCACGGACACGAGCACTGATCATGTCCGGCGTGGTCGTACGCTCCGTGGCAGCAGGCCGTGCCCGGCTGGACGTGCCGTGGCTGCGGGCCCGCCCCGGCAGCGCCGGCCAGGTGGACGAGCGGCTGGCGGGCGTACCCGGCTTCCGTGCCCTGCGGGTCTTCCCGCGCACCGGGAGCGTCGTCATCTGGGTGGCGCAGGACGACCTGGACGTCCCACGGCTCGTCGCGGCGCTGGAGGAGGCACCACCCGCTTCGGCGCCGGTCAAGGCCACCCGCTCCCTGCCCGACTCCTCCACCGGTGAGGTCGCCCGGCTGGTCGTCGGCGGCGCGGTGCTCGCGCTCATCGCGCTGCGCCGCCTGCTGCGCCGGCCGCGCCTGTCCTTCGGCTCCTCCGGGTTCGCCGCCACCGTCACGATCTTCACCGGGCTGCCCTTCTTCCGCGGCGCCCTGCGCTCGCTCCGGGGCCGCAGCTCCCCCGGCACCGACACCCTGGTCACCGCGGCGACGCTCATCTCGCTCGTCCTGCGCGAGAACGTCGTCGCCCTCACGGTGCTGTGGCTGCTCAACATCGGCGAGTTCCTCCAGACCCTGACCCTGCGCCGCACGCGACGCGCCATCGAGGAGCTGCTCACCATCGGCGAGGAACGCGTCTGGCTCGTGCGGGACGGCGTCGAGGCCGAGGTGGCGCTCGCGGACGTCGAGCCGGAGGACGAGGTCGCCGTGTACGAGCACCACCGCATACCCGTGGACGGGCACGCCGTCGCCGGGGAAGCGCTCGTGGACCAGGCGGCCGTCACCGGCGAGGCCCTGCCCGTCTACGCCCGCGCCGGCTCCCACGTCTACGCCGGAACGATCCTCACCTCCGGTTCGCTCACCGTCCGCGCGGCCTCGGTCGGGCGGGACACCACCGTGGGGCGGATCATCACCCGGGTCGAGGAGGCCCAGACGGACCGGGCGCCGATCCAGACCGTGGCCGCCCGCTTCACCCGGCGGTTCGTCCCCGTCTCCTTCGCCCTGGCCACGCTCACCTACGCCGTCACCCGGGACGCGCGCCGCGCGATGACCATGCTGCTCATCGCCTGCCCGTGCGCGGCCGGCCTGGCCACCCCGACCGCCATCAGCGCCGCCATCGGCAACGGGGCCCGCCGCGGCACCCTCATCAAGGGCGGCACCCACCTCGAGGGCGTCGGGCGGGTCACGGCCGTCGTCTTCGACAAGACCGGCACCCTCACCTTCGGGCGGCCGCTGGTCACCAGCGTGGTGACCCTCAGCGACAGGTTCACCGCCGACGAGGTCCTGAGCCTGGCCGCCTCCGGCGAACTGCACGCCCTGCACCCCCTGGCCCAGGCCATCGTGGCCCGCACCGAGGAGGAGCGGCTCCACATCCCCATCCACCAGGCGTGCGAGGTCGTCCTCGGCATGGGCATGCGCGCCGAACTCGACGGCACACGCCTGCTGGTGGGCAGCCCCGCGCTCCTGCGCCGGCACGGCGTGGAGCTCACCGAGAACGCCCGGGGCTGGACCGAGCGCCTGCGCAGCGGCGGCGAGACCGTCATCTGCCTGGCCCGCGACCAGGACCTCATCGGCATGCTCGGCGTGTCGGACGCCGTACGGGACGGCGCCGAGACCGTCGTCCGGCAGCTGCGGGACCTCGGCGTCTCGCGGCTGGTCCTGCTGACCGGCGACGCGCCCGAGACCGCCCAGGTCGTCGCCGACGCCCTCGGCATCACCGAAGTGCACGCCCACGCCCTCCCCGAGGGCAAACTCCAGTTGATCCGCGACCTCCGGGCCGAGGGGCACACGGTCGCGATGGTCGGCGACGGGACGAACGACGCCCCCGCCCTGGCCCTGGCCGACGTCGGCATCGCCATGGGCGAGCACTCCTCCCACGTGGCGCTGGAGACCGCCGACATCGCCCTGGCCGGCAACGACCTGCGTCAGGTGGCCGCCGTCGTCGAACTCAGCCGCCACACCCTGCGCGTCGTCCGCCAGAACTACGGACTCGCCATCGGAGTCAACCTGATCGGACTCCTCGCGGGCGCCGGCGGAACGATGAGCCCGGTCCTGGCGGCCCTGCTCCACAACACCAGCAGCATCGCGGTCGTCGGAAACTCCGCCCGACTGGTCAACCACGCCCCCCACTTGCCCCCGGTCACCGCCCACGAGCGCCGGGCAGCACCGTTCGAGGGCCACCGGGTGCAGTGACGCTCACGCGTCAGCGTCACGCCCACGAAGGACCGGCCGGTACCTGGCCGACCGGCCTCATGTCGGTCGATCAGGACGGGCCTCCTGATGAGTCCCGCGGTGCAACGCTGCTCGGCCTGCTGCAGCGCATCGACGGAGGCCGGGACGCATAGCCCGTGCGGCTACCCGAAAACAGGCTGGACGGCCGGCACCTCGGCCTCCGCGCGCGCGTCACGCCGGGACGAGCAGGTGCCTCCGGGGCGCGTCCGGGCGCGCCCCGACCCGCTGCTCGAGCTGTTCTCGCACCTGGGGCCACTCTTCGTCCAGGATCGAGTAGAACGCCGTACTGCGGACCACCCCGTCCAGACCGCGGGAGTGGGCACGGTGGACCCCTTCGAGGACCGCGCCGAGGCGCTCGACCGCAGCGCGTGAGCGCAGGTTACGGGCGTCGGCGCGCAGGGACACGCGGCGGACGCCCCAGGTTTCGAAGGCGTGCCGCAGCATCAGCAGCTTGGCCTCGGTGTTGATCCCCGTGCCCTGGGCGCGCGCGGACAGCCAGGTGCCCCCGATCTCCGCCGCGTCGGGTATCGCGGTGAGCACCGGGCCCAGCGGGCCGCGCGGGGCCGGAGGCCAGGGCACGGGGCCCTGCCAGTAGTCCAGCTCGCAGAAGCGCGTGGACCCCACCACCCGGCCGTCCGGGATCCGCACCGTGGCGAACGGCAGCGCCCGCCCCGCCGCCCGGGCCGCCAGCGCGTCGGCGACGTACCGCTCCGTCGCCTCCACCCCACTGGGCACCGGCGTGAAGGCATACGTGCCCCTGTCCTCGGCAGCAGCCGCAGCCAGCGCCTCGACATGGTGTGCTGCAAGCGGCTCGAGCCGGACGGCGCGGCCGTGAAGGGTGACAGGTATGGGCACGAGACCTTGCATCCTTGCGCGAGGGGAACCAGCGGATCTGGTTGCCGGCACCGCGCACGATCGACGTCACCGATGCACGCGGGGTACGAGTGAGTGTGTGCCCCATATGTCGGCACTGGGGAGACTGATGCGTAAAGGGCACCTGACATCAAGATGAAAGCAAGGCGGTGAGTCCCCGGGCAGGTCACCGCACGCCCGTCGTAGTGATCAACGCCGCAGTGCCGAGGAACGCCGCAGCTCGAGCGGTCGAGGCGGTCGTGGAGCCGGTGTGAAACCACTGGCCGCAACAGCCAGGACAGCGAAGGCGGCGATCGTCAGCAGACCCGGCAGGTAGGTGTGGTTGATGTCGATCAGGTAGCCGACCAGGGTCGGTCCGGCGGCGGAGAAGGGCAGTACGGCCGCGTTCTTCCACGCCTGGATCCCGCCGAAGTGACTCCGGCCGAACTGGTCGGCGAGCGCGGTGGCACGCAGCGGGTTGAATCCTCCGTATCCGGCGCCGAAGAGCAGCGCGAACACGACGAACGCCCAGGTGTTGCGGGCGAAGCACAGCACTACGGTGGACAGTGCCATGACGGCCAGGGACAGGCTCAGCAGGTGCCGGCTCTCCACACGCTCTGCGAGCAGATTGAGCACCAGGCGGGCGGGGATGCTGGCGAGGCCGGTGATGCCGGCGACTGTCGACGCCGTGACCGGGGACATGCCCCGGGAGATCATGTACGGGATCTGGTGCACCATCAGTGCGCCGGCGACGAGCATTCCGGCACACCCCGCCGCCGTCAGGCACCAGAACGCGGGGGTGCCCAACGCTTCGCGAGTGGAGTGACCCCCTGGTGCCGCGGTGTCGCCCGCGGGCGCTGCGTCGCCGACCCCGTCCGGCCGCAGGCCGAGGTCCTCCGGCCGGCGCCGGACGAAGAGCGCGCCGACCGGGGCCATGGCGAGCTGGCACACGGCGAGGACGACCAGGCTCGTGCGCCAGGATCCGTGGGCGATCAGCCAGCCGACCAGGGGGATGAACAGGGGGGAGGCCAGGCCGCCGAGCGTGGTCAGCAGGGCCATGGCCGAGCCCCGTCGGCGGTCGAACCAGTTGGTGACGACGATGAAGGTGACGGGATAGAGCGTCAGCGCCATGGACGTGCCGATGCCCACGGACCAGACCACGTAGAAGGACGGGAGGTCATGGCTGGCGGCGAGGCCGAGCAGGGACAGGGCGCTGACGACGCACCCGGCCGTGAGCACCGCGCGGGCCCCACGACGGTCCACGATCCGGCCGACCCGGATGCCCAGGACCGCTGAGATGACCAGGGACAGGGAGTACGCGGAGGACAGGCCCGCGCGTGAGCCTCCGAGGTCGTCCAGCACGGGGTTGAGGAGCACGCCGAAGAGGTACTGGCTCGTGCCGTACGCGACGATCGTCATCACGCCCATGACGGCGACGAGCCACCAGCCGTAATAGATCCTTCCGGCACGGACGGGAGGGGAAACTCCCGACGGGGAAGACTTGGACACGGACACCGCCATCCTTCGGCGCGGGGACGACCGGGGCCGTCTCAGGAGTAGTCGAGGCAGGCCGAGCGCGTCTCGGTGTAGAAGTCGAGCGTTTCCGCCGAGCATTCGGCCGGGCCTGCCTGGGATTCCTTGGTGCCCACGTGCGGGAGGTGGGGGTAGGCACCCACACCGGGCCGGTTGATGTGGATCATTCCGGCCTCGAGGTCGCGCATGCCCGCGAACATGGCGCGCGAGTCACGGGTGAACAGAGTCCCGGACATGCCGTAGCGCACGCCGTTGGCCAAGGCGATCGCGTCCTCGTAGCCGTCGCATCCCAGGACGGTCAGCACGGGGCCGAAGATCTCCTCCTGGGCCAGGGGGCTGCCGGGGTCGGCACCGTCCACGACCGTGGGCCGGAAGTAGTGGCCGTCCGGCACGGTGTCCCGGCTCGGCCGGTCTCCCCCGAGGCGTAGCACGGCGCCGTCGCACACTGCCTCGGCGACCGCCTCCTCGCAGGCCGCCAGGCGTTCCGCGCTGATCAAGGGGCCGAGGTCGGAGCGCTCGTCCAGGCCCGGCCCCACCCGCAGCCGGGAGGCCGATGCGACGATGCGCTCGATCAGCTGTTCCTTGATCCGGACGTCGGCGACGAGGCGGCTGGTGGCCGAGCAGCGCTGGCCGGACTGCCCGAACGCCCCGTGGACGACAGCGGCGGCGGCCCGGTCGAGGTCCGCATCCGCAAGGACGATCACGGCGTTCTTGCCGCCCATTTCGAGCTGGGTGCGGAGGAAGCGGGGGGCGCCGGCGATCTGGATGGCGCGGCCGACGGGTACCGAGCCGGTGAAGGAGACGCCCCGGACCCGGGCGTCGGCGGCCAGGGCCTCCCCCGCCGTCCGCCCGCCCTGGACCAGGTTCACCACGCCGGTGGGGAGTCCCGCCCGGGTCACCAGATCGGTGAGGAGCGCGGCGGTCAGGGGGGTGAAGGGGGACGGTTTCATGACGACCGTGCACCCGGAGACCAGAGCGGGGGCCAGCTTCCACACCGGGATGGCGAGCGGGAAATTCCACGGGGTGATCAGGCCCACGACCCCGATCGGAGCCCGGAAGGTGAGGGCCAGGGTGTCGTTGTCGTCGGCCGGGGCGGTCCTGCCGCCGAGTCTGCGCCCCTCGCCGGCGAAGAAGGCGGTGATGGCGCATGCGCGCGCCACCTCGCCCCGGGCGTCACGCAGCGGTTTGCCGTGTTCGCGGGTGATGGCGTGGGCTAGGTCGTCGGCGTGCGCATGGAGCAGCCGTTCCAGCCGGTAGAGGTACTCGGCGCGCTCCACGGGACCGGTGCGGCTCCAGGCTGCGGCCGCTTCGGATGCCGCGTCCACGGCCTCGGTGACGTCGTCCGCGGAGGACTCGGGGAATTCCCCGATGACGTCGGTCAGATCACCGGGATTGCGCTTGGGCTGGAACTTCGCGCCGGCCGGGGCGTGCCAGGCGCCCGCGATGTGGTTGAGCCGCAGGTGATCGGAGGACGTCACCGGGACCCTCCCTCGATCTCGCCGGAGAACCGGGCATGAATGCGCTCGGCGGTCAGTGCGCTCGTGGCGCGTGGCGGAACGCTGTCGGCAACAGCGGCCGTGCGGGCGACGAGGAAGTGCGGGCCCGGAGCGTCGCGCACGCTCTTGAGTGCTTGTGCGAGGTCCTCCGGGCTGCTGCACGACTGCGCCGTTCGGTATCCGGTCGCCCGGGCGATGTCGCAGAAGGACACCGCGTCGCTGCCCGCGTCCTGTCCTCCTGTGGATTCGTACACGCCGTTGTCGAGCACGACGTGCACCAGATTCGCCGCCTGCACCGCTCCGGCCGTGGCCATGCTGCCCAAGTGCATCAGCAGTGCGCCGTCGCCGTCGAGGACGACGACGGGCCGATCGGTGACGGCGCGGGTGATGCCGAGGGCGAAGACCAGGGCGTGCCCCATGGAGCCCTGCATATAGAAGTTGCGGGGCGTGTCGTGGGCCGCGAACAGTTCACGGGACGCGTATCCGGTCGTGGATACGTAGAAGGCGTCGGGCAGTGCCTCCGCCGTCCCGGTCACTGCCTGGCGCCGGGTGAGGCGGGACGTCTCCCGTGGCGCGAGCGGACAGTGGGCCGGATCGGCTCCCCCTACCGTTCCCTTGGGTACGAGGATGAACGCCGGTCCTCCGCGCGCGAGTTCCTCCATGGCCGGGAGGAGGACGTCATCCAGGCTCACGGCATCCGGTGACAGCGTCCAGTATTCGACCCCGAGTGCCTTCAGCTGGTCATGGACCGTGCTGCCCATCACCGCGTGCTGCGGTTCGTCGCCCGCCGGGTCCGGCCAGCCGCGCAGGCTCATGAAGACGAGCACGGGAATGCGGTACGGCATCAGCAGCGACGTGAGGGGATTGACCAGATTTCCGTAGCCGGAATTCTGGAGCATCACCACGGTCCTCCGCCCGGCGACGACCGATCCGGCGGCCAGCGCCAGCGCCGCTCCTTCGTTCACGGCGGGAACGTACCGGCCTCTGCGGGTCATCTCCACGATGGGCCCGTTGAAGTACGAGCAGGGAACGCCGGTCGCGTGACCGAGTCCGACCGCCTGCAACTGGTCCACGAATTGCTCGGCAGTGATCATTTGTCCAGCTCGATCCATTCGTTCAGGCGCTGGAGCTCGAAGATCTCCGACACGGGCGCGATGTCCGCCTCCACGCCTTCCGACGACCCCTTGTCGTAGATGCTGCGCAGGGTCTGCTGTACCGAACTCACGGTCGCGCGCAGGGCTTGATTGGCGTAGATCACCATGGACGCCCCTGCCTGCCGGGCCCGTTCGGCCGGCCACGACGGATACGTCGTCGGGACGATCACCACGGGAGCCCGGTCGTCCCAGTCGGCCAGGAATTCCTCGATCTGATGCTGGGTCTTCTGTTTGGAATGGACCAGCACCGCATCGGCTCCTGCCTCCACGTACTTCATGCAGCGGTTCAACGCCTCCTCGGCGTCCAGGCCGTCGATGAATGCCTCGGTCCTTGCGATCAGCAGGAATCCCTCGGTCTGTTGCCGGCTTTTGGCGATCGCGAGGCGGCGGCAGAACTCCCCCGTGTCCAGCAGGGTGTGCGCGGATTCCACGAAGCTGTTCATCTTGGGGAACACCTTGTCCTCCATGCAGACCGCGGTGATCCCGGCCGACTCGTACTCCTGCACCATGTGGGCGACGTTCAGTACGCCCCCGAAGCCGGTGTCCACGTCGGCCACCACCGGGATGCCGCACACGCGCTGCATGTGGGCCGCGGCCTCCAGGTAGTCGGTCATGGTGAGCAAGCTCGCGTCCGGCAGGCACCGGGCCGCGGAGATCTCGAAGCTCGACGCCCACACGGCCTCGAAGCCTGCTCGTTCCACCAGTTTCGCCCCCAGGGCGTCATGGGCCCCGGCTGCGCGCACGAGACGGTGCCGCCCCAGCATCTCCCGCAGGCTGGGGTACGTGGTCGTCTGCTGCAGAGTCATCGTTCCTCCTCGGGGATCCCGGGGGGTTCGGCAGGCGCCCGGTAGGGCGCGGCCGCGCCGGGACGAATCACTCAACGCACGCTCGTCACATCCTTGACCAGTGCGTTACCTGACGTTCACTCAGGCTACGAGTCAAGTTCAGGTAATGACAGGGGTACTTCAATGCCGAACGGAGATTGGCCAATTAGCGAGCCCGCGTTGGGTTGACTGAATTCCGCTCAGCCATTCGGGCCGCCACTCGGGCGCGATTCGGGCACCGAAGAGGGGCGCCACGGGCACAGCGGATGGGAGGCGAATGGGGGAACCGCCCGTGGCCAGAGCGTTCGGTCTCTGCAGTGCGGGCATAAACGGTCAGGTTTCCCAGGAGTACGAGTCCGCGCGGCTCGCCCGTCTGACGGTAGAACTCGAATGCCACCCCTCGCAGGCGCGTGCCCGCACCCGCACCGCCGGCGCGGGCACGCGCCATGAACCCGGCGCCGGGGCCGGTCGACGGCGCGGCAACCGACGCGTCCCGCGTGTACCGGAGAAGGGGCGCATCGCCACCGCCGCGGCGGAACTGCTCGAGGACACCAAACGGTCTTCGTCGACGAGGGGTTCACTCCGCAGCTCATCGCCGAGGCGCTGCCGCGCGGTCGGCGGCTCACCGTGGTGACCGCCTCGCTCACCATCGCGGGCGGGCTGGCCGCACGGGACGGGGTGACCGTGCGCTGGAACGCTTCAGGGCCGGGCAGGGCCGGAAGACCGTGGTGGTTCCGAGAACCGTGGTGGCGCCGGATCGCATCACCATGAACCGGCGCCTCACACGCCCGGCCCATCCATGGCTGATACGGGATACGCCCGGTTGTCTTCTGGGGAGCGTCCACGTGAAGCTGAGGTTATGACCGTGGTCGACCGCGTCATGCTCCAGCTGGAGGCATGGCCGGACCTCAGCGCCTTCCCACGAGCCGTACTTCTCCGGCAAGTGGACCCACTGCGAGCCGGTCTGGAACTTCCAGGCGATCGCATCGATCACCTCACGGTGATCACGCCACCGGCCGCCCCGCTTCAGCGCCCGATCCGGCAGCAACGGCTCGATCCGCGCCCACTGCGCGTCAGCGAACGGCACACCCGTACCAACGCTTCAGCTGATCCGAACGGAACGGTCTCAGCTGCCGATCAGGTCCGAGACCGATTTCGTGCGAAGACGACGTCTCCGAGCTGGCTCTGCGCGTAGTCCGTGATCCCAATCCTGACCCTGTTCGGGGCGACCCTGCGCACCCACTCGTGTTCCTCGGTGTACCTGAGTTCTTCGGGAGTCCGAGTCATGGCCTCTCCGTCCGATACTGCCCCTGCTGGCCTCTCCTGCGCAGAGGCGCTTCCTCGTGCGGAACAACAATTCCCTTGATCCGAAAGAAACGGCCCAGTACTCCAACAGGCGGTGGACCTCGCCCCTGCAACACCTTTGAGGGGAAGAGTCGGACCGGGTGCTGGGACTCAGCTTCGTTCCCGCTCCGGGGGCTGCGGGCGTGCAAGGCGATGTCGTCGGGGGACGCCTGGTAGCGACGCGTACGAAGGCAGCCGCGAGCTTCGTCTGCAACCCGCCGGTTTCGGCTGTCTCGACCTGGATGGCGTGCTCGTCGATACGCGCCCGGTCATGCAGGAGGCACGGCGGACCGTCCGACAACGCCACGGCATCGACATGCCCTTCGGGATGTACGAGCGCTGCTCGGGATCGTCACCTCCAAGCCTCTGAACCGCGCCGCACCGCTCCTGACCCAGCTCGGCTGCCCCTTCGGTGCGGTCCGGCGGCCGACGCCCCGGGGAGGGAAGAACCGGCGCCCGATCCCGGCCACTGGAGGTGGACACGCACGATCCGTGCCCACCGCGCGTCGGTCAACGGCGCATCCAGACCAGCGATCGGACGATCCGAGCAACAATGCCTACCGGTTCTCGCACAGGGCCGTCGTCACGACCTTGTCCATCTGCGCGCCGGGGATGTTGGACGCGAGATGGGCGTTGGTCACCACGGACACGTGGCGGCCTTCCGCGGTGACCATCGTCTGGGTGTAGTAGCCGGGCACCATGCCGTTGTGACCCCAGGCCGAGCCGCCGCAGGGCAGGTCGCGCCTGATCAGCCCGAGCCCGTACCCGCCTCCCGCGCCCTCGGCGCCCGCGGTCTTCTCCATCTCGGCCAGGGCGGCCGGGGAGACGACCTTGCCGCCGATCAGCGCCTGGTAGAACTTCGTGAGGTCCTCCTCCGTCGAGATCATCGCTCCGGCGCTGCTGAAGACGGACGGGTCGTAGTCGACGACCCGGGACCAGAAGTAGAACCCGCCGATCCGCACGCCGTGGTATCCGCGTACGGCCGGGGTGGGCAGGGAGTGATCGCCGGGGGCCGGGAAAACGGTCCGGGACAGGCCGAGCGGCGTGATGATCCGGT
This sequence comes from Streptomyces roseifaciens, assembly GCF_001445655.1. Classification (NCBI taxonomy): domain Bacteria; kingdom Bacillati; phylum Actinomycetota; class Actinomycetes; order Kitasatosporales; family Streptomycetaceae; genus Streptomyces; species Streptomyces roseifaciens. Next base: position 21,074 of record NZ_LNBE01000001.1, on the reverse strand, counting down.
TCGTGACGGCCGTGTGCACCGGCATCCCGGTGGTCTTCTCGACGAGCATGCCGAGGATCAGGTAGTTGGTGTTGGAGTACAGGAACGCGGTGCCGGGCGCGGAGGCCGGGGCGCGCTTCAGCCCTTCCCGGACCAGCGCCTCAAGGGAGTACGAGCCGTCCGGATTACTGGCGGGCGGCGTGGAGAACGGCTCGTAGACCGCGACCCCGCTGGTCTGGTGGAGCAGGTGCCGCACCGTGATGGCGTTGCCGTCGTAACCGTTGCCGTCGACGACGCCGGGCAGGTACTTCTCGATCGGCGCGTCCAGCGAGACCTTGCCCTCGTCGACGAGCTGCAGGACCGTGGCCGCGGTGAAGGTCTTGGTCTGGCTGCCGATCCGGTAGTGCTCGTTCGGCTGGATCGGGGCGTTGGTGTTGATCGTGCCGGTACCGACGGAGAGGCTCCAGGAGTTCGTGGCGTCACCCGCGTATACGCCGGCGCCCGGGCCCGCGGCCGACTGGAACGTCTTCAGGGCCGCCAGCGTGTCGGCATGGGGATCGGCGGCTGCGGGCGCGGCCTGCGCCGCCGAGGGGAGCACGACCAGCATCGTGCACGCCGCGCCGAGTGCGGCCGCCAGTCTCGCCCGGCCAAACTTCCCTGCCATGACTCCTCCTTGAGTTGATCAAGCCAGCGGAACGATCCGCAAGGTAGTCATGGGCGCGCAGGACCGGGCACCCGGAACGTTCCAGATGGACGGCGGGCCGGTCCCGACGGCAGGGCGGTCCCGTGTGCCTGGGCAGACCCGCTCCAGCACCCGGCGGATGGTCGCGGCACTGGGCGCGATACGCACCGCGAAGGCGCCGACGACCCGGGTACCCGGCCGGGCCAGCGTGGTCTGCGAGGCCGCAGCGGCACCTTGCCCGATCGCCGTGTATGAGCGGGCTCCGGCCACTACCGCTGACGCCGCGATCAGCAGCACACTCACGAACGGATGACGTACTCCCCGCCCTGCAACGCAACAAGATCACGCGACTCCGCAACCGCCCCGCGCCGGGACCTGCCATGCTGAGCAGGTTCGGTTCGATCCTCACACCCTGGAGGTTCTGATGCGTGCAGGTGTCGTTGTCGCCGCGCAGCCCGGTGTGGAGGACCTCGCCGTGCGGGCCGAGGAGTTGGGCTTGCACAGCTTCTGGGTCTACGACACCCCGATGGTCCACGGCGACCCCTTCGTCGCCTTGAGCCTGTGTGCGAAGGCCACCAGCCGCATCAGGCTCGGCATCGGCGTGACCTCACCGGCGCTGCGCTCGGCCCCGGCCGCCGCGAGCGGGCTCGCCAGCCTCAACGCCCTGGCACCGGGCCGGATCATCTGCGGAGTCGGCACCGGGAACACCGCCCGGCGCACCCTGGGCATGCGGCCGACCACGGCGGCCAGGCTGGAGGACTTCACCGCCGCGCTGCAGGACCTGTGCGCCGGGCGTTCGACCGAGCACCGCGAAGGTGACCGGGTCCGCGACATCCGGTTCCTGCACGCCGGAGCGCACGTGAACACCGCCGACCCGATCGAGTTCGTCGTGGCCGCGCTGCTCGGACCGAAGGCCGCCGCCGTCGCCGGCCGCCGCGGCACCGGCCTCATCTCCGTCGGCCTGCTGGACCCCACCGCCTGGCACGCGCTGCACGACACCCGCCGCCACGCCACCCAGGGCACACCCCGCGACCCCGACTCCCACACGGACTGCCGGGCGGACTCCTACCTGGTCACCCCGCTCCACCTACTCGACGAGGACGAGGACCCCCACGGCGACGCGGCCCGGGACGCGACGGGCCACCTCGTCCTGTCGCTGCTGGCCTTCGCCGCCGACACAGCCGCCGACGCACCCGCCTTCGCCGGGCAACTCGGCCCCGAGGAACGCGAGGCGGTGCGGCGGCTCCTCGACCGGCGCGGCACCACCGCCACCGCGCCGGACCGGCACACCAAGCTCTACCCCAACTACCTCGGACGCATCGCACCGCAGGACCGGGACCTGGTTCTGCCCTCGCTGATGAACTCCCTGGCCCTGGTCGGCACCCGCGACGACCTCCTCGCCCGCATCACCACCCTGGAACAGGCCGGCGTCGACGAACTCCTCATCCAGCCGGTGATCGACCCGCCCACCGAGATGGCCCTGCTCGCGAAACTCCTCACCTGAGCCGACCCGCCTGCCGCACGTCCTTGCCCTGCACACCCACAAGATCACTAAGACTTTGCAATCGCCCTGTCCCGGGACCCGGCCGGGCGGGCTCTCGCACGTCCGGTAGGTAGATGTCCAGTTCTCAACGCGCGGAATCGAAGGCGACTGCGGTAAACCGTATTGCGATCGAGCGTTTCAGTCGGCCGGTCAGGCAACACGCTGGCCGGATGCACGGCGACCTGGCCTCGCATCACACGCCCGCATAGTGGTCATGTGTCATATTTCAGTGCGTCGTCTCCTGGCGAAAGGCATGTCATGAAGTTCGCGGTCATCGGCGGCACCGGGCTGATCGGGTCGCAGGTCGTCAGCAATCTGAACGCCGCCGGGCACGAGGCGGTACCCCACTCGCAGTCCACCGGAACCGACGTCATCAGCGGCCGGGGACTGGACGAGGCGGTGGCGGGGGCCGACGTCCTCGTCAATCTGACGAACTCCCCGACCTTCGACGAAGCCTCCCTGACCTTCTTCCAGACCTCAATGGACAATCTTCTGGCGGCGGGCCAGAAGGGTGGTGTCCGGCACTTCGTCATTCTTTCGATCGTCGGCGTGGACCAGGTACCTGAGCTGGACTACTACCGGGCCAAGGCGCTCCAGGAGGATCTCCTCGCGGCCGGACCGATTCCTTACTCGATCGTCCGCGCGACGCAGTTCATGGAATTCGTCGACGCGATCCTGTCCTGGACCGCCGACAGCGACACCGTCCGGCTACCCGTCACGCCTATCCAGCCCATCGCCGCCAAGGACGTGGCCGACGCGGTGGCGGAAGTCGCCGCGGGCGCCCCGCTGGGAGGTATTCGCAACATCGCCGGACCCGAAATCTTCCCCCTGGACGAGCTGGGCCGGCTCACTCTGTCCCACAAGTCCGACGGCCGCACCGTTGTCACCGATCCCACCGCCGGCATGTTCGCCGCAGTCAAGGGTGACGTCCTCACGGACGAGGACGCCCACCTCGCTCCTACCCGCTACGCCGACTGGCTCTCCTGAACCGCTCGCGCACATCGCCCGCGCAGACGGCCCTGACGCCACGACGCCGGGCGCCCCAGGGGAGGACCGCTCATGCCACGCAGGACCCTGCTCGTTGCCACAGCTCTCACCGCCGCCCTCACCGTCCCGGGAGCACTCCCGGGCGCCGGCGCGGCGGCGCTCGCCCCGACGGAGCTGTCCAACGCCGACAACAGGCGAACCGTCAGCGTGACCACAGGCGACGAGATCAGGATTCATCTCACCGTGGTCCGGGGCAAGGGCGAGAAATGGGTGTGGGACGCGCCCAAGGCCTCTTCGGCCGACGTGCTCAACGAGACCGAGAGCAAAGCCGCTCCCGACGGGGACGCCACCGCCGCCTTCACCGCCTCGCACGCAGGCTCCAGCGCCATCACCGCCCACCGCCGCTGCGTCGCCACAGAGCCACACCACGCCTGCGCCCACGCCGTCCGCACCTGGAAGGTCACCATTAAGGTCAACTGATCCCGGCTGCGACGGACAGGGCAGTGACGGGCCCGGGGCGGCAAGGCATGTCGAGGCCCTGGGCAATGTCCCGCGCCAGCCACCTGGTGCGGTGGATGCCGGATGCCGATGCCGGATGCCGCCTCAACGCCGCACGTGGCGGATCTTCAACCGTCCGAACCCCATGGTTCCAGAGATCCGGATCCTCGGCCCGCCGGGGCGGGAGCGCCCCCGGGTCTTGTAGAGCGTGTCCTTCCACCCGGTGTGCAGACCCTCGACGTCGACGATCGCGTCGCGAGGCACCGTGATCCTGGCCCTGCCGGTGCCAAGTTGCAGCTCGATGTCGACCACCGGGTGCTCGATGACGGCCCTGGACAGGTCCAGGTGCACCCTTCCGAATGCGGACTCGACCTTGAGGGTCCGAGGCACCCGCCATTCGCCGCGCCGCTTGATCCGTCCGCCGGCGGCGGCAATCGTGGACGTCGTGCCCGCATTCTCCTGCGGGAGCGAGGCCAGAACCGGCACAAGCTCGCTGTGCGTCTTTGCAGTGAGCACTTGATGGAGGTGTTCGTCCATCTCCTCGTGCGAGATGCGCCCTTCGGCGTACGCCTCCTGCACGCGCTGCACAGCCGTGTCGCGGTCGTCTTCGCCGAACAGCGGCGGCGGGTCTTCCGGCAGAGAAGTCACCGTCTCACCCTAGTGCCGTGCCCGCGATGCAAACGCGCCAAGGTCCGCGGATCATGCAGTAGATGCGGTCGCCGTCGGCGAGGGGCGGCAGCGGGGACAGGCCCCCGAACTTGGCGGCACCCAGGGTTCTTTCTGGGGCGATGTTGGCATCCACCGCATCCACCACACGCACCGCACCCGCCCAACCAGCCGAATCCATTGAACCAAGGGAATCCCAAACTCATCGGCCCCCGGCGTCTTCGACCAGGACGAACCGTAGGCGCCCGGCCCTTTCGCTGGGCGACCCGTAAAGACGGTCCGTCACGCGCTTGGATACGGGCCGCCAGCGAAATGCAGAACGCTATCCGTCACCCGGCGTATGCGCTACGTGCCGGATAGTGAATTGTCGTCCGTAGGCGCGACGTTGATCTGTTGTTGACCACTCCCGTGCAGCATTGGCCGTGCCGATTCGGGCCGTGATCTTCCTCGGCCCGTGGCCTTGCTCAAGGAGCTACCGTCGCATGACTGATGATTCCCAGTCCCCCGGCCGACAGACAGATCCTCCCGCGGCCGGTCTCCTGCGCCGCCACCCCGATTTCCGCCGGCTGTGGGCCGGCGAGACCGTGCGGGCGTTCGGCGCCTCCGTCACCGGATTGGTGCTCCCGCTTGTCGCCGTGTCCACCCTGCACGCCGACACCTTCGCCGTCAGCCTCCTCGGCGCGGCGACGTGGGTGCCCTGGCTGGTGATCGGCCTGCCGGCCGGCGCCTGGGTGGACCGGATGCGGCGAAGACCGGTCATGCTGGCTTCCGACGCGGTGTGCTGCGTGCTCTTCGCGAGCATTCCCATCGCCGCCTGGGCCGGGCTGCTGAGCATGGCCCAGCTGATGGCCGTCGCCCTGCTAACGGGCGCCGCGGCGGTCTTCTTCGAGACCGCGTACGTCGCCTATCTCCCCACCCTCCTTGCGCCGGAGGACCGCGCCGAGGGCAACGCGAAGCTCCACGGCAGCGACTCGGCCGCGCGGCTCGTCGGGGTCGGCTCGGGCGGCCTCCTCGCCCAGGTCCTCGGCATCGCCAACGGCCTGCTGGCCAACACGGCCACCTTCCTCGTGTCGTTCGTGTGCATCGCACGCATCGGGCAACGCGAGCCGCCGCCCGAACGGGCCGAGCGCACCCGAGGTGCGCTGGCCCGGGAGATCCGCGAAGGGCTCTCCATGGTCGCCGGAGACCCGTACCTGCGCAGTTTCACCCTGTTCGGCGCCACCGCCAACCTCGTGCTGACCGCCTACCAGTCGATAGCCGTCGTCTTCCTCTTCCGGGAGGTCGGCCTGTCCTCCGGGATGATCGGGGTCGTGGGCACGGTCGGCGGCCTCGGCAGCGTCCTGGGCTCGCTCGTGGTGCGCCGGGCCTCCGACCGGTTCGGATCCGCCCGCGCGCTCCTCCTCTTCGAGACGGGCCTCCTCTCCTTCGCCCCCCTCATCGCCCTCACCGGGCCGGGAGCCGGACTCCTGCTGTACGTCATCGGAAGCGCGGCCGTGGGCACCGGCGTGGTGGCGGGAAACATCATCAAGGCCGGGTTCCTGCAGCGTTACTGTCCCTCGGACGCCCTCGGCCGGATCTCGGCGAGTTCGGCGTTCCTCAACTACGGGGCCATGCCGCTCGGAGCCCTGATGGGCGGTGCCCTGGGCACCGCCGCCGGCCTCCGCCCGGCGCTCCTGGCCCTCACCGTCCTGCTGCCGCTGAGCACGCTCATCCTCTTCTTCTCCCCCGTCCGGTCCCGGCGCGAGCTGCCCGAACGAGCCCTCCGCGCCGCCTGACGGCCCACAGACCGCAGCAACCGCGCGCCGCGCCTGCAACCGCAGAGCGCGCCACCCCGCACGCGCCCATAACGGACCGGGGACCGCCCGGGTCCGGGCGCGCGCACAGCCGAAAACCGTCGCCCCTCGAGGAAGGCGTTGATCGATGACCACTTCACCCGCCCCCGCCGGCACCGCCTGGCCGGCCTGGGAGCTCTCCGAAGGCAAACCCGCGACCACGGTCGTCCCGCGTTTCGAAACCATCGCGGACGCCTGCACCTGGCTGGCCTCGGTCGCCGACGAACTGCGGGCCAGGCTCCACGAACACGGTGCGCTGTACCTCCGGGGCCTGCCCCTGGCCGGCGTCGAGGACTTCGCCAGGGTGCGGGACGTCCTGCTGCCCCGGCGGACGCCCTACCGCGAGAAGGCCACGCCGCGCAGCGACTTCGGCGACGACGTCTACTCCTCCACGGACCTCCCGCCGGCCCAGGCCATCCGCATGCACAACGAGAACAGCTACACCCTGACCTTCCCCGGGCTGCTGATGTTCGCCTGCCTGACCGCCCCGGAGGAGGGCGGCGCCACCCCGGTCGCCGACGTCCGCGAGGTGCTGCGCCGCGTGCCCGCGGGGCTCGTCGCACGGATGCGCGGCGCCGGCTGGGTGCTCAACCGTCACTATTCGGAGCACATCTCGGCGAGCTGGCAGAGCGCCTTCGCCACCGAGGACCGCGCCGACGTCGAGAAGTACTGCACCGACAACCTCATCGGATGGGAGTGGGGCGACGACGGCGGTCTGAGGACCGGCCAGGTGCGCCCCGGCATCATCCGGCACCCCGGCACGGGCGACGAAGTGTGGTTCAACCACCTCGCGTTCTGGAGCTCGTGGTCGCTGGACGACGAGCTCCGCGAGACCCTCGTGGACGAGTTCGGGGCGGCCGGGCTGCCCTTCGAGACCGGCTTCGGCGACGGCCTGCCGTTCACGCGCCGGGAGCTGGACGAGATCAACGCCGCCTATGAGGCCGCGACGGTCCGCCGGAGCTGGCGGGTGGGTGACCTCATGCTGGTGGACAACATCCTCACCAGCCACGGCCGGGACCCCTTCCACGGGGACCGGAAGATCGTCGTCGCCATGGGCGACCCGGTCGAACTGGCCGCCTGCTCGCCGACGGTGGCCCCCGCGGCCCGGACGGAGCAGTCGGCATGACCATCTCCGCCCAGCAGCAGCACGACCCGATTGCCCGTTTCCACCAGGTGGTGGCGACCGCACCGGACCGCGTCGCCGTCCTGGACGAGGACCGGCGCCTCACCTTCGCCGAGCTCGACCGCCTCACCGCCCGGGCGGCCGCCCGGCTCGCCGCCCGCGGCATCGGGCGCGGCTCCCGGGTCGGCGTCGGCCTTCCCCGGGGAGCGGACCTCCTGGTGGCGCTCCTCGCGGTCTGGCGGGCGGGCGCGGCGTACGTACCGCTCGACCCGGCGCATCCCCTGGACCGGCTCGTCCGCATGGTGCGGGACGCGGACGTGACCACGGTGCTGGCGGAGCCCGGCAACGGCGTCGCCTGGCCCGCCGGCATCCACGTCACCCCGGTCCACGTCTCCCCGGTCCACGAGGCGGGCGGCGACGCCCGGGCGGCGGAGGTCACAGCCGCTCCCCTCGACCCCGCCTATGTCATCTTCACGTCCGGCTCGACAGGGGTACCCAAGGGCGTCCAGGCCACCCGCGGCGGCGTGGCCGCCCTGATCGGCGGCCTGGAACAGGCCGGCATCTACGCCGACCGGCCCCGCGTCGTCGCCTGGAACGCCAGCGTCTCCTTCGACGCGTCGGTCCAGCAGTGGGCGCGCGTCTGCCGCGGCGACACCGTCGTCGTCATCGGCGAGGCCCGGCGCACGGACCCCGTGAAGCTGCGGGAGCTGCTGGACGCCCACCGGGTGGACGACCTGGACCTGACCCCCTCGCACTGGGAGCTGCTGCGCGAGACCCTGCTCGGGCCGGCCGCGGAGGGGCGCACGCTCCGCCTGTTCATGGGCGGCGAGCCCGTACCGGACGCCACCTGGCGGGAGCTGGGCGAGGCGCGCGGCCGCGGCGCCCTCGAAGCGGTCAACCTCTACGGTCCGACGGAGTGCACCGTGGACACCACGGCCGCCTGGATCGGCGGACCGGGCCCGCATATCGGCCGGCCCCTGCCGGGCGTCGTCGCCCGCGTCCTCGACGAGTCGCTCACGCCCGTGCCGGAAGGGGCGGCGGGCGAGCTCTACCTGGCGGGCCCGCAGCTGGCCCACGGCTACGTCGGCCGGCCGGGGCTGACGGCACAGCGCTTCGTCGCCGACCCCTTCGCCGCGGGACAGCGGATGTACCGCACCGGCGACAGGGTGCGCGCGCTCGCCGACGGCACGTTCGCCTACCTCGGCCGCGCGGACCGGCAGATCAAGATCCGCGGCTACCGGGTCGAGCTCGGCGAGATCGAGGCGGCCCTGGCCGGCCACCCCGACGTCCGGGCGGCCGCGGTCACCGTCCACCACGCCCAGGAGTCCGGCGACCGGCTGGTCGCCTACTACGTACGGGCCCGGGAGGCGGCGTCCGGTGCGGACGGGCTGCGGGAGCACCTGGCCGGCGTCCTGCCGTCCTACATGCTCCCGTCGGCCTGGGTCGAACTCGACGCCATGCCGCTCACCGTGAACGGCAAGACCGACACCCGTGCCCTACCGGACCCCGCCGCGGCCCTGGCCGCCGAGGCCCTGCAGGACGGCGGCGCCGCTCCGGAGGGTGAGCTCGAAACCCTCATCGCCGGGGTCTGGGGCGAGGTCCTCGGGCGCGACCGCATCCGCGCCGACGACGACTTCTTCGCCCTCGGCGGGCACTCGCTCCTCGCCCTGCGGCTCGTCGCCCGGCTGAAGAAGCAGCTCGGCGTCGTCATGCCCGTCAAGGAGGTCTACCGGCATCCCCGGCTGCGCCACCTGGCCGAGCACATCTCGGCCCTGAGCGGCTGACGCCCGAACCCCGCGGGCCCGCCACGGGCCCGGACGTCCCCGTCAACCCCCCGCACTGCGCGACAACCGCACCAAGTGTGCCGAAAGGGCCACCGTGAACGGCAACCAAGACACCAAAGTCATCCGCATCCACAGCCCGCAGGACGCCACGCGGACCCTCGTCTGCCTCGGCTTCTGCGGCGGCGGAACGGCCGCGTACCACCAGTGGAGCCACTCCCTCCCGCCGCGCACCGCGCTGGCCGCCGTCTGCTACCCGGGCCGCGAAGGGCGCTTCCTGGAGGACTGCGCCACCCACTGGGACGAGCTCGCCGAGGACGCCACTGCCACCGTGCTGTCCGCCGCCGAAGGGCCGTACGTGCTCTTCGGCCACAGCATGGGCGGCTGGATGGCCTTCGAAGTGGCCACGAGGATCGAGCGCAGCGGAGAGCGGGCGCCCGAGACCCTGGTCGTCTCCTCCTGCAACGCCCCCGACCGCGGCCTCACACCCCGGGACATGTTCCCGGCCCGGCAGCAGACCGACGCCGAGCTGATGACGTGGATGAAGACCCACGGGCTCATGCCGGAGCACGTCCTGGGCAACCCCGACCTGGAGGAGATGGCCGTGGAACTGATGCGCGCGGACATCAAGGTCCGCGACACGTTCCACTACACGCCCGGCGCCAAGGTCCGGACCGCCCTCCAGGTGCTCTCCGGCGCCGGCGACAGCGTCATCGAGAGCGACGCCGGCGACCAGTGGCGCGGTGTGGCACTGGGCGGCTTCCGCCACGACGTACTGCCCGGCGGGCACTTCTACACCCCTGAGACGTGGCGCCGGCTGCCCGCCTTCATCCCCGCCCTCAACGCGCCCACGGGGGTGGCGGCATGACCGCGGGCAGCGCCCTCGACGTCGTCGTCAGCGGCACCGAATCCGACTCCCACACCTGGAACCTGGTCTACCTCCAGCTGCTCCTGGAGGACTGGGGCCACCGCGTGGAGAACGCCGGCCCCTGCATCGGGGGCGCGGACCTGGTGTCGCGGTACGCCTACCGGGCCCCCGACCTCCTCGTGCTGAGCAGCGTCAACGGCCACGGCGAGAGCGACGGGCTGCGGGCCATCGCCGCCCTGCGCGCGGCGCCGGAACTCGCCGGCACGCCGGTCGTCATCGGCGGCAAGCTGGGCACGCGCGGCGTCACCGCGGGCGACGTCCACGGCGGCGCCGGCCGGCTCACGCGGCGGCTCCTGGCCGCCGGCTTCTCCGCCGTCTTCCTCGACCCCGTCGACCTCCGGGAATTCCGGGACTTCGTCGGCTCGGTGACCCGCCGCCGTGACCGCAGCGGCCGTGGCGTCCCGGCGGCGACCCGCGGCGTCCTGGCGACGAGCCCGGCGCCGTGACCGTCCGGGGGGCGGATCCGCGCAGCCTGTTCGGCGACTTCGTCGCCCGGTCCCGGGCAGCCGGGAGGCTGGTGGTCCAGCCGCGGATGGGCTTCGGCGACCCCCGGGTGATGCGCGCGGGCCTGGCCGAGGTCAGCCGCGCCGACGCCACCGCCATCGGCACCATCACCCTGGACAGCTACACCCGCGTCGGCGACCTCACCGCCGCCCGCCGGGCCCTGGCCGAGGGCGCCGACCTCAACGGCTACCCGATCGTCGTGCACGGCCCGGAGACCAACAAGGAGGTCGTCGACGGCCTGCTGGGCCGCGACTTCCCCATCCAGGTCCGGCACGGTTCGGCCCGCCCGCAGGACATCATCGCCTCGTCGCTGAAGGCCGGCCTCGACGCCACCGAGGGCGGCCCGGTCTCCTACTGCCTCCCCTACGGGCGCGTCTCGCTGCGCGACTCGGTGCGCAACTGGGAGGAGTCCTGCCGGATCATGGCCGCCTCCCGCCGGTACGGGTGCGAGCCCCACGTGGAGACCTTCGGGGGGTGCATGCTCGGTCAGCTGTGCCCGCCGGGCCTGCTGGTGGCGATCAGCCTCCTGGAAGGCCTGTTCTTCCGGTGGCACGGAGTGCGCAGCATCTCCCTCAGCTACGCGCAGCAGACCAGCGCCGATCAGGACTGCGGGGCGGTACGGGCGCTGCGCCGCCTCGCCCGGCTGTTCATGCCGGACGTCGAGTGGCACGTCGTCATCTACACGTACATGGGCGTCTACCCGCGCACGGCGTCCGGCGCGCGGCTGCTGCTGGAGCAGTCCGTGGACATCGCCGTGCGGACCGGCGCGGAGCGGCTCATCGTGAAGACCGTCGCCGAGGCGCACCGCATCGCCTCGGTCGCCGACAACATCGAGGCGCTGGAGGCCGCGGCGGCCGCGGACCGGCGGGCCCGTGCCGCAGGGCTCGCGCCCGCCGGCGAAGGGGAGGCGGATCTCGCGGGCGACCCCGACACCGCGGAGGTGTTCGAAGAAGCCCTGAGCATCGTGACCACGGTCCTCGACCTGAACGAGGACCCGGGCGCCGCCCTCCTGGAGGCGTTCGCGCGCGGCCTGCTGGACGTGCCGTACTGCCTCCACGCCGACAACACGGGGCGCACCAGGAGCTACATCGCCCCCGACGGGCGGCTGCGCTGGTCCGACACCGGCGCGCTCCCCGTCCGGATCACCGGACGCACCGCGGCGTCCACCCGTATGACGGCCGCGGACCTCCTCAATGCGCTGTCCTGCGTCCAGCGCTCGTTCGACCACGCAGCAGACGACCGCGCCACGGCCCGCCTCCCGCGGCCGGGCCGTCGCGTCCACCTCATTCTGTGAAACCAGGGGAAGAGAACCATGAGTGACACCACAGCCGGCCGACCGGCCGTCGCACTGCCCGCGCACCTCCAAAACCCCGTGACCCAGGCGGTGGTCCGCGTGCAGAACCGCATCGTCCGGGCGGCCCGCGAGCACCTCACCGAGCAGGGCTTCACCGAGCTGATGCCCCCGATCATCGGCCCGGTCACCGACCCGGGCGGCCGCGGCTCCAAGCAGATCGACATCGACTTCTACGGCCACCGCTACAAGCTGATGACCAGCGCCATCCTCTACAAGCAGGCGTCGCTGCTGGCCTTCGACAAGATCTTCTGCGTGGCCCCGAACGTCCGCCTGGAGCCGCTGGAGACGACCTCCACCAGCCGCCACCTGGTCGAGTTCCACCAGCTCGACGTGGAGATCGCCGGCGCCTCCCGGCACGAGGCCATGGGCGTCGCCCAGGACGTCGTCGTCCGGGCCGTCGCCGAGGTCGCCGGGGAGATGTCCGACGAGCTCGGCCTGCTCGGCCGGGACGCCCGGGCGTTCGCCGCCCTCCTGAAGAACGACGCGCCCTTCGACCGCACGACCCACGCGGACGCCGTCGCCCACCTGGCGCGCCTCGGGCACGACCAGGACCCCGGTGCCGAGATCGACTGGGAGGGCGAGGCGCTGCTCTCCGCCCAGGCCGACCGGCCGTTCTTCATCACCGACTACCCGAAGGGGTCCCGGGGCTTCTACGACCGCGAGGACACGGACCGGCCCGGGGTGCTCTGCAACTACGACCTCATCGCCCCCGAGGGCTACGGCGAGCTGATGAGCGGAAGCGAGCGCGAGCACGACTACGCGCGGATCATCGCCCGCATGCGCGAGACGGGCGAGAACCCGGCCAAGTACGCCTGGTACCTCGACATGGTCCGCGCCGGCATCCCGGCCAGTGCCGGCTTCGGCATCGGCCTGGAGCGGCTGACGCGCTACGTCGCCGGACTCGACGCCGTGTGGCAGGCCACCCCCTTCCCCAAGACCCCCGGGGTGGTGTCGGCGTGACGCGCAGCCTGACGGCCGCCGGCTTCGCGGAGGACGACGTCCGCACCCGCGCCCGGGACGGCGCCGCCGCGGTCTTCCCCCGGCACGAGGACTACGGCCGGCAGCTCTTCGGCGCGCACGGCGCCACCCCCGACGGGCGCGGCGCGGACCCCTTGGACGCGCTGCGCCTGGTGCCGCCGGTCTTCGTGCCGCGGCGGCTGGAAAAGATGATCGAGCTGGCCCGGGAGCCGTACTACAGCGACGTCGACCTGTCGACCGGCATGGGCGGCTTCCGGTCCACCGCACCGCTCTACGTCTCCGCGTTCGGCTCCACCCAGGTCGCCGCCTCCGGGCTGGGCGCCGCCGTCAGCCGCCAGGCCGGCCGGCTGGGCATCCCCATGGTGGTCGGCGAGAACATCGTCCCCACGTCCGGCCACCACGGCTCCGGCGGGGAGAACGGCGCGCTCGCCCGGCTGAGCGCGTACGAGAGCGAGCTGCCGGACGGAGTCGGCGGAGTCGCGTTCCAGCAGAGCACCGAGGACGCGGACGCCGAGGTGTGGAACCTGATCTACAGCGCGCCCGCGGCACAGCGGCTCCTGGAATCCGGGCGGCTCGCCTTCGAACTCAAAGTGGGGCAGGGCGCGAAGCCCGGACTGGGCGGCATGACCGTCGTCGACACGGCTTCCGCCACCCGGCTCGCCGAGCACTACGCGACCGACGACCTCTACGGCGACGGCCTGCACGTGCTGCGCTCCAGCAGCCCCGGGACCTTCACCGAGGAGATCCTGCGGCAGCAGATCCGCTTCATGCGCAACAACTATCCGCGGGCCCGGGTGTGGGTGAAGCTCCCGCCCGGCCGGGACGTACGCCACGCGGCGGCCACCGCCTGGGAGGCCGGCGCCGACGCGGTCACCGTCGACGGGGCGGAGGGCGGGAGCGGCTGGGCGCCCCTGTCCTTCCTCGACCACGTGGGCCTCCCGCTGGGCGAGTGCCTCGAACGGATGCGCGCCTGGGAGCAGCAGCACTGCCTGCTGGTGTCCGGCCGGATGTGGGAAGGCACCCGGGTGGCCAAGTGCCTCGCGCTCGGCGCCCGTGCCGCCGGCCTCGGGCGAGCGGCGCTCCTGGCCGTCGACGAGAACCCCGACGACGGCCTCGGCCGGCTCGTGTCGAGCCTGCTCCTCGAACTGCGGCTGATCATCAGTGCGCTGGGCAAGTACGCGCCCGCCGACCTCGGCCCCGAGGACGTGTGGGCCGGCCGCGGCGGCACCGGCACCGCGTCCGACGCCTGAGCCGCCTCCCCTCCCCGCTCCGCCTCACCCTCCCCCGCCCCGTCCCCGTCCCCGTCCCCCAACGCTCCACAACCCGCATTCCACGAAAGGACGTTCCGTCATGACCAACCCCTTCGAAGACTCCGACGCCGCCTACACCGTCCTGGTCAACGGCGAGAACCAGCACTCCCTGTGGCCGGCGCGGATCCCCGTGCCCGCCGGCTGGACCGTCGCCCACCCCGAGGACACCCGGGAAGCCTGCCTCGCCTTCGTCGACCGGAACTGGACGGACCTGATGCCGAGGTCCGCCACGACCGGCTGACCGGCTGACGGGCAGGCGCGCCCCGCCGCCCACCGCCACCTCCGGAGAACCCCGGCCAGTTGACACGACCCATCGCGAACGGCACAGAGGAGCGTCATGAACCACCCGGACGACAAGACGAGCGAGGTACCGAACACACCGGTCGGCTTCAGCCTCGGCACCGAAGCGCACCGGCACCTCGCGGAGCTGGCCCAGCGGTACGAAACGACGCTGCCCGTGGTCGTCCGGGCCGGCCTGGCGGCGCTGCTGAGCCGCCGGGGCACGGAGCCGGACCTCCCGGCCGGTGCCGCCGGGGCGCAGCACGGCCTCCTCGCGCTGCGTGCGCTCGCGTCGGGTGATCCGTCGTTCGGCGAGCTGCTCGCCCGGGTCCGGGACACGGACCCGGGCGAGTACGGCGAGCTCCATCACCTGCTGGACCCGTTCGACGAGGAGACCGTGCAGGATCTGGCCGAGCGGCTGGTCCACGTGCTGGCCGCGGCGGCCGCCGACCCGGACCGGCGGGTCGGCGGGCTCGACATCCTGACGCCCACCGAGCGGGAGCAACTCACGCGCTGGTCCCACGGCCCCTGGCGCGAACCGTCCGGGCTCTCCCTGCCGGAGCTGTTCGCGGCGCAGGCGGCCAGGACGCCCCACGCGACCGCGGTCGTGTGTGAGGACGGCACGCTGTCGTACGCGGAACTCGACGCACGGGCCAACGGCCTGGCCCACCTGCTGGTGGAGCGCGGCGCGGGCCCGGGCCGCTTCGTCGGCATCCTGCTGCCCCGGACGACCCACCTGATGGTGGCGCTGCTCGCGGTGCTGAAGTCCGGCGCGGCGTACGTGCCGGTCGACCCCGAATACCCTGCGGAGCGGATCGCCTACATCCTCGGCGACGCCGACCCGGCGCTCGTCGTCACCCACGGCGACGTGGCAGCAGCCCTGCCCTCGCTCCCCGTGCTCCTCTTGGACGAGACGGCGGACCGCCGCGCGCCGGCCCCGCCGGCGGTCGTCGACCGGCTCCGGCAGCCGGCGTACGCGATCTACACCTCGGGGTCGACCGGGCGACCCAAGGGCGTCCTCGTCGGCCAGGCGGCGCTGGCGAACTTCCTCACCTCGATGGCCGAGTGGTTCCGGCTGGAGGAGACCGACCGCTGGGCCGCGATGGCGTCGGTGGCGTTCGACATGGCCGGGCTGGACCTCTACCTGCCGCTGATCTCCGGGGCCGCCGTGGTCCTCGTCGAGCGGGAGACCGCCCGGGACCCGCAGGCCCTGGCCGCCCTTCTGGCCCGCCGGCACGTCACGATCGCGGAAGCCACCCCCAGCCTGTGGCGCGGGCTGGTGACGCAGGCCCCCGAGGCCGTGCGCGGACTGCGGGTCGTCGTGGGCGGCGAGGCGCTGCCGGCGGACCTGGCGGCGCTCCTCCGGGAGTCGGCCGCCGACGTGACCAACCTCTACGGGCCGACCGAGACGACGATCTACTCGACGCGGGCGAAGGTCGGGGACGAGGTCGTCATCGGCCGCCCGATCGCCAACACCCGTGTGCGGGTGCTCGACGGCGGCCTGCAGCCGGTCCCGCCCGGGGTGGCCGGCGAGCTGTACATCGCCGGCGACGGCCTCGCGCACGGATACCGGAACAAGCACGCCATGACCGCAGAACGCTTCGTGGCGGACCCGTTCGGCAGCCCGGGCACCCGCATGTACCGCACGGGCGACCTCGCACGGTGGAACCACGACGGAGACCTGGAATACCTCGGCCGGACCGACGACCAGGTGAAGCTGCGCGGCTTCCGGATCGAGCTCGGCGAGATCGAGGCGGCGCTCCTCGGCTCCCCCGCCGTCGCCCAGGCGGCGGTCGTGCTCCGCGAGGACGAGCCGGGCGACCAGCGCCTGGTCGGCTACGCCGTACCGGCCGGCACCGGCCTGCCGGACCCGGTGGGGCTGCGCGAGCAGGTGTCCGCCGTCCTCCCCGCGTACATGGTGCCGTCGGCGGTCGTGACGCTCCCCGCCCTCCCGCTCACCCCCAACGGCAAGCTCGACCGCCGCGCCCTGCCGGCGCCGGAGTACCGGGCGTCCGCCGACGGGCGCGCACCGCGGACCGCGCAGGAGCAGGCCCTGGCCGGCCTGTTCGCGGACGTGCTGGGCGTCGGCCGGGTCACGATCGACGACGGCTTCTTCGACCTCGGCGGCCACTCCCTCCTGGCGACGAGACTCGTCAGCAGGGCCAGGTCGGTCCTCGGCGTCGAGATCCCGGTCCGGGCGGTGTTCGAGGCACCGACGGTCGCGGAGCTCGCCGGACGGCTCTCCGGCGCGGAGCGGGCACGCCCGGCGCCGGTCGCGCGAGTGCGCCCGGACGTGCTGCCGCTGTCCTCGGCGCAGCACCGGCTGTGGTTCCTGGAACGCTTCGCGCAGCCCGCGGCCTACAACCTTCCTCTGGCGTTCCGGCTCCGGGGCCGGGTGGACGTCGCCGCCCTGCGGGCCGCGGTGGCGGACGTGGTGGGCCGCCACGAGGCGCTGCGGACGGTGTTCCCCGGGGTCGCAGGCGAGCCGCGGCAGCACGTACTGCCCTCACAGGATGTGCGAGTGGACTTCACGGTGGTGGAGTGCACGGAGGAGCAGCTGGCGGAGCGTGTCACCGAGGCGGCGTTCACCGGGTTCGACCTGGAACGAGACCTGCCGCTGCGAGTCACCCTGATCGGCGTGGGCGACGCGGAGGACGCGGAGTGCGCGGAGTACGTGCTGCTGTTGACCCTGCACCACATTGCGAGCGACGGGTGGTCCGAACGACCGCTGTTCGAAGACCTGTCGGTGGCATACCGGGCCCGGTGTGCGGGTGAGGCTCCGGCGTGGGAGCCGTTGCCGGTGCAGTACGCCGATTACGCCCTCTGGCACCAGGAGCACCTGGAGGAGGTGCTGGACGGCCAGCTCGCGTACTGGACGGACACGCTCTCCGGCGCCCCGGAGGAGCTCGGCCTTCCGACCGACCGTCCACGGCCGGCCGTGCCCAGTCACCGGGGTGGTGTGATCCGCTTCAGCCTGGACGCCGGACTGCACGCGCAGTTGGACGACCTGGCCCGCAGGCACGGCGTGACCCTCTTCATGGTGCTGCAGGCGGGCCTCGCCGCACTTCTGTCGCGGCTCGGCGCCGGATCCGACATCCCCCTCGGCGCGGTGGTCGCGGGACGCTCGGACGAGGCCCTGGACGACCTCGTCGGCTTCTTCGTCAACACACTCGTGCTCCGCACGGACCTGGCGGGAGATCCGACGTTCAGCGAGCTGCTGGCGCGAGTCCGGGAGACGGACCTCGCCGCGTTCGCCCACCAGGACGTGCCGTTCGAGCGACTGGTCGAGGAGATCAACCCCGACCGGTCGGCGGCACGGCATCCGCTCTTCCAGACCATGCTCGTCCTCCAGAACAACACGGAAGGCCGGCTCGACCTGCCGGGGCTGACCGCGGCCCGGGAGACCATCGAGGCGGCGCCCGCGAAATTCAACCTGAACTTCGCCTTCACCGAGGAGCGGGACGGCGCCGGCGGCCCGGGAGGCATCGACGGGGAGCTGGTGTTCGCGAGGGACCTCTTCGACCGGTCGTCGGCGCAGGCGATGGCGGACCGGCTGGTACGTCTGCTGACCGGTGCTGCCACTGACCCCGAGGCGACCGTGGGCTCGGTCGAGCTGCTCGGCGCCGGTGAGCGACACCGGATCGTGTCGGTGTGGAATGACACGGACCGGGTGGCGCCGGGAGTTCTGGACCGGACGCTCCACGAGGTGTTCGAGGAGCAGGCACGGCAGGCTCCGGAAGCGATTGCGCTGGTCTCCGGAGACGAGCGCGTGACGTACGCCGAGCTGAACGAGCGGGCCGACCGGCTCGTGCCGTGGCTGGTGGATGCAGGCGCGGTGGTGGGTGTCCGCCTTGAGCGCGGGGTGGACATGGTGGTCGCCCTGCTGGCCGTATTGAAGGCCGGTGCCGGATACACCTTGCTGGACCCGGAGTTCCCGGCCGAACGGGTGGCAGGTGTCCTCGCCGAAGCCGGCGTGCGCACGGTGGTCACGCGTACGGGACTCAGCGACGCGATCTCCGCATCCGCTCCGGGGGTGTCGGCGGTGTGTGTCGACGCCCTGGCCGATGCGCCGAGCGCGGTCATGGCCCGTGTGCGTGATGTACGTGATGTGTGTGATGTACGTGCGAATGATGTGGCGTGCGTAATGTTCACGTCCGGCTCGACGGGACGCCCCAAGGGTGTCGCCACCTCGCACCGTGCCCTGCTGGGCACCTACCTCGGCCAGGACTACGCCGACTTCGGCCCGGGCGAAGTGTTCCTGCAATGCTCGCCCGTGTCCTGGGACGGCTTCGCACTGGAGTTGTTCGGTGCGCTGCTGCACGGCGCGACATGCGTCCTCCAGCCCGGACAAAGTCCCGAGCCGATCGGCATCGAGCGCCTGGTCGCCGAGCACGGCGTCACCATGCTCCAGCTGTCCGCGAGTCTCTTCAACCACCTCGTCGACGAATACCCCGACGCCTTCCGCGGCGTACGCATCGCCTTCACCGGCGGGGAAGCCGGATCGGTCGCCCACGTGGCAAAGATCCTGCAGCTCTTCCCCGACCTGCACGTGGGCAACGGATACGGACCCGTCGAAAGCATGGGCTTCACCACCTGTCATACCGTCACCACCGACGGCCTGACCGGGACGCAGCTGCCCATCGGCCGCCCCATCGGCAACAAGCGCGCGTACGTGGTCGACGACAACCTGCGTCTCGTACCCGCCGGCGTGGCCGGTGAGCTGTATGTCTCCGGTGCCGGTCTGGCTCGTGGTTACGTCAATCGTGCGGGTCTCACGGCTGAGCGTTTCGTCGCCTGCCCCTTCGGCGCTCCGGGTGAGC